>CAUJHX010000253.1 GCA_963204795.1 Pseudomonadota bacterium
GTGAGCATCCGCGGCGGCGTCTTTCACATCGCCGAAGGCTGCAGCGGCAAGCGCTACTTCATCGTGACGCTGGCCGTCGCCGTGCTCGCTGCCGCGATCTACCGGATGCGAGGCGTGCGCGCACTCCTCTACGTACTCGCCTGCGGGGTGCTGGCGCTCGTCGCCAACTGGATCCGCATCATCATCGTGATTTATGCCGGCCACATCGCGGGCATGCAGACCTACCTCGTCGCCGTGGAGCACAAGACGCTCGGCAATGTCATCTTCGTGTGCCTGCTGGTGCTGGTGCTGTTTCTGGCGAGGGTCGTGGCGCCGGTCCATGCGGCGCTCCGGCCCTGGGCGAGGGATGAGTTCCGGAGCGCCGAGGTTCGCGGCGGCCGGGCGTGGCCGGTCGCAGCGATGGCTGCTGCGCTGCTCGTAGCGGCGTTCGCGGCGGCGCAGCCGCGCAATGCAGACGCTCTGCACCGTGTTTCCCCGGGCGGCCTGCCGCTCGCCACGGGCCGCTGGCAGGGGCCACTGCCCGGGACTCCCGCTTGGGCGCCGACTTACGTGGGTGCTATCGGGGAGCGCAGGGCGTCCTATACCTCGGGCACCAGGACCGTGGAACTCTATGTGAACGTGTACGGCGTTCAGCGCCAGGGGCGGGAACTCGTGCAGTATGCCAATACGCTGCTCGCGCCCGGCACCTGGCAGCGTTCGTGGCCACCCGGGACTGAGCCCTTGTCGCCACGGACTCCATCGCCGGCAAGTTTCGAGGCACGCTCCGACGACGGCACGCGCTGGCTGCTCGCGTACCTCTTCGACGTTGGCGGCTGGTACACGAGCCGTGAGCCCATTGCACAGCTCGCCTATGGCCTGCAGGCGATACGCCGACCCGTGGCTGCAGGCGTCGTGGCACTCGCCGTACGCTGTGACACGGATTGCGCGGGGGCACGGGCGCTCGCGACCGCTTTCTGGGACGATATGTCCGGCCCCATCCTGGGCATGCTGCCGCATACGGGACAGGATCGATGAAACGACTTCCACCGCTTCTGATCACCGCGACTCTCGCCGCCGTGCTGCTCACCGGGTGCGATCGCCTGATGAGTGTCGAGCAGCGTCTCGATCGCGCGCAGTCCGCGTTCGACGCGGGACATGACGCCGCCGCCATGACGGACGTCAAGACGGTCCTCGAGCGCGAGCCCGCCAATGTCGCCGGCCGCATCCTGCTCGCGCGGCTCACGCTGCGATTGGGCGATGCCGCCACGGCGCGCAAGGAACTCGAGCGCGCCGTGCAGGCGGGCGCCGATGCCTCGACCGCCAGCGAACTTGACCAGTCGATCCTGCTCGCGCAAGGGCGCTTCGCCGATGCGCTGGCGGCTGCGCAGAAAGACGCGAACGATCGATCGACCCGTCGGCAGCTCGTGATCGTCGAGGCGCTGATGGGTCTCGGACGCGCCGACGAGGCGCGCAAGGCACTCGACACCGCGCTCGCGGCGGCGCCGCAGGACCGCGATGTGCAACTTGCGGATGCCCGCTGGAACTGGGCGTCCGGTCGCGTCGGGGAAGCCGGCGAGGCGCTCGATCGCCTGCTCGTGAAACACCCCGACTTCGCCCGCGCTGCGTTCTACCGTGGCCGCATGGCGATGGCGATCGGCGATGCGCGGCGGGCGCAGGAGGTATTCGCGATCGCGCGCGCCCACATGAGCGGACAGCTCGACATGCCCGAGCAGTTCGGTGTGCTCGTCGGCCTGGTCGAAAGCCGGATCGCGCAAGGCGATCTCAAGGGTGCCGATGCGGATCTTGCCGCGCTCGCGCAGCGCGCGCCCGGCGCGTTTGCCACGCACTACCTGAAAGCGCGCATCGCGTACGCACGCCGCGACTTCAACGCGGCAGCATCGGCTCTGCGCGAGGCGCTCGGCGCCGATCCGGACAGCGTGCCGGGACGCATGTTGCTCGGTGCAGTACTCATCGAGCAGGGCTCGCTCGAGCAGGCGGGCGCCGAAATGTCACGACTGGTTGCCGAGCATCCCGAGAACATTGAGGCGCGCAAACAGCTGGCCCGCGTGATGCTCGCCCGGCGCGATCCCGTGGCGGCGCAGCGTGTGCTGGCCGAAGCGCCGGCGTCCAGCCAGGATGCCGGTGCCGACTGGATGAGCGGCGCGATTCTCCTGATGAGCGGTGAGACGGGGGAGGGCATCGCGAAGCTCGAGAAAGCGGCTGCGGCCGAGCCCGCCAATGCCCGGCTCCGGCTGGACCTCGCCAATGCCTATCTCCTGTCCGGGCGACGCGATGAGGCCCTTGCGCTGCTGCAGGCGATGTCGCCCGAGGCCGGCGGAACACGACGCAGCCAGCTCCTGGTGCTCGCAGAGGCCTCGGGCAAGGACAGGGCTACCGCGCGCCAGTCGATCCTGAAATTGGCGCAGGACAATCCGCAGGATGCCGGCCTCAAGGTGGTGGGTGGCTATTACCTGCTCGCAAACGGCGATGTGGCGACGGCACGCGAGTTCTTCGGGGAAGCGCTGCGTGCCGAGCCGAAAAATGCCAGCGCGCTGCTCGGGCGGGCTGCAGCCACACTCCAGGCCGGCGACCCCGCCGAGGCGGAGAAGCGCTTCCGCGAGGTGCTTGCCGTCGACCCCGACAGCGAGCGCGCCTACGTCGGCCTCGCCATGACCGCGATGGCGAAATCGGACCGTGCGGCGGCCGTACAGTGGCTCGAGAAATCGATCAGCGCGAATCCTTCTGCGGTCGAGTCGCGCCTGCGGCTCGCCGAACTGGCATTTGCGGATCGGGATCCGGTCAAGGCGAACGCGTTGCTCGACCAGGCACTCGCTGCGACGCGATCACGTGCTGCCACCCTCGATCGCACCGGACAGATCCAGATGCGCGCCTCGCAGTTCGACGCCGCGCTGCAGCGGTTCAACGAAGCGGCATCACTCGGCTCTGCACAGGCCGGCGTCCATGCAGCCATGGCGATGATTGCGCTCGGGCGCATCGATGAAGCACGCGCCCGGCTCGAGGCCGCCGTTCGCGGGCAAGCCGCGTGGGTTGCGCCGAACGCGCTGCTCGTCCAGCTGGACATCGGTCAGAAGCACTTCGACCGCGCGCTCGATCGGGTCGCGGCGTTCGAGAAGGCAGGCGGCCCTGCTGCAACGGCCGACGAATGGCGCGGCGAGGTGCTGTTTGCGGCGGGCCGCGCATCGCAGGCCGTGGAGGCCTTCGCGCGTGCAGCGCGTGCCCGACCGAGTGCCCCACTCGCCATCAAGGTCTATCGCGCGGCACAGGCGAGTGGCAGGCCGCATCCCGAATCCAGCCTGACGGGCTGGCTCGAGGACCACCCCCGGGATCCGATGGTCCGGGTGGTGCTGGCCGAGCATTACCAGCGTGAGGGCAGCCGCGCGAGGGCGATTGCCGAGTACGAGGCGGTGGCCAAAGTCTGGCAGGGGGCGGCCATCCTCAACAACCTCGCCTGGCTGTACCAGGAAGCAGGGGACCCAAGAGCCCTCGACACCGCCCGGCAGGCCCATCAGATGGCGCCAGAAAATCATGATATTGCAGATACTTACGGCTGGATTCTCCTGAATTCGGGTAATATTGCCGAGAGCCTGCCGATCCTGGAGGGAGCGGCCCGCGCGGAACCGGCCTCG
>CAUJHX010000254.1 GCA_963204795.1 Pseudomonadota bacterium
GACGAGATGCTGTTCATCATCGTGCACCAGGTCTCCGAACTCTGGATCCGGCTCATGCTGCACGAGCTGGCGGGCGTGCTGGCCTGCGTGAAGAAGGACGACCTCGACACATCGTTCAGGATGTTCGGGCGCATTGCGCGCATCCAGGTGCAGCTGCTGGCGGTGTGGGACGTGGTGGCGACCATGACTCCGGCCGACTACTCCGCGTTTCGCAATTCGCTCGGGCGCGCATCGGGTTTCCAGTCCATCCAGTATCGCCTGCTCGAGTTCAGGCTCGGCAACCGCAATGCCGACTACCTTGCAGTCCACCAACGCGATCCGGCAGCACTCAAGACCCTGCAACGCGCGCTCGCGGTACCGTCTCTGTACGACGAGGCGCTGCGGCTGCTGTCGCGCCGCGGCTATGGCATTCCGGAGGAGTATCTCGTGCGCGACTTCTCGCAGCCCTATCGCGCGAACAAGCAGGTTGCGGGTGCCTGGCTCGGCGTCTATCACAATGCCGGGAAGGACCGGGATCTCTACGAGCTCGCCGAATGCCTGATCGATGTGGATCACAAATTCCAGTCGTGGCGCTTCCAGCACATGAAGACGGTGGAGCGCATCATCGGCCACAAGCCCGGCACCGGAGGCACGGGCGGCGTGTCCTATCTCGCCAAGGCGCTCGAGCTCAGATTCTTTCCGGAGCTGTGGCAGATCCGTACTTCGATGTGACGGGCACGGGCAGCCTGCGGCGTTGCCGCTCCCGGATCCGCCAACCGAGGAGCGTCGCGATGATCGCCGCGTAGATGAGTGGCTCGGTCACGTCACGCTTCACCTGCCAATAGAAGTGCCAGGCCGCGAGAATCACGACCAGGTAGACGAGCCGATGGAGCGCCTGCCAGCGTCGCCCGAGCCGTCGCATCATCCCCTGCGTGGAAGTCACCGCGAGCGGGATCAGCAGCATGAGTGCCGCAAAGCCGAGCGTGATGTAGGGTCGTTTCGCGATGTCCTTGACGATCATCGCGGCGTCGAGACTGCGATCGAGCACCAGATAAACGGCAAAATGCAGCAGCGCATAGCCGAACGCAAACAGGCCCAGCATTCTGCGCAGGCGCAGCAGTTGCGGCCGGTGCGTGATTTTCGCGACTGGCGTCACCGCGAGCGTGAGGCACAGCAGGTTGAGTGCCGTCTTGCCGCAAGTCAGCAGCAAGTCCTCGACTGGATCAGCCCCGAGGCGGCGACCCGCGACACCGAGCACTCCGGCAAGCAACAGGAGCGCTGGCGTGAGCGCAGCCACAAAAACCAGCGGCTTCCAGATGTAACGATATCGCTTCGCGACAGTCATCGCCCGGGTCACACGGAAGTCAGAACCAGCGGTGCAGGTTCATGCCGCGGTAGAGCGGGGCAACCTCGGCAGCATAGCCGTTGAAGGGCAGCGTCGGCTGCGTTGCCTCGAAAAGACCTGCGCCGATCCGCCGTTCGCTCGCCTGGCTCCAACGCGGGTGATCGACCGCAGGGTTCACATTCGCATAGAAGCCGTACTCGTCGGGCGCCGCAATGTTCCAGGACGTGGGCGGCTGGCGCTCGGTGAAGCGGATCGCGACGATCGACTTGATGCCCTTGAAACCATACTTCCACGGCACGACGAGCCGCAACGGCGCCCCGTTCTGGTTCGGCAGCACGCGGCCGTACAGCCCGACTGCGAGGAGCGTGAGCGGATGCATCGCCTCGTCGATGCGCAGGCCTTCCACGTAAGGCCAATCGAGCCAGCCGTCGCGCTGGCCCGGCATCTGCTTCGGGTCGCGCAGCGTCGTGAAGGCGACGTACTTTGCCTTCGAGGTCGGCCGGAAGCGCTGCAAGAGATCCGCGAGCGGGAAGCCGACCCACGGAATCACCATCGACCAGCGTTCCACGCACCGCAGTCGATAGACGCGCTCCTCGAGGGGATGCGGCTTCAGTATGTCCTCGAGCGTGAACACGCCGGATGTCTCGACTTCGCCGGAGATCGCGACGTTCCACGGATGGGTGCGCAGCGCTTGCGCGCGCCGCTGCGGATCGTCCTTGCCCGTGCCGAACTCGTAGAAATTGTTGTAGGCAGTAATGTCGCCGTAACTCGTCAGGGGCTCGGCTGCGGAAAAGCGTGCATTGCGCGCGGCCTCGAGGACGGGAAGGGCGGCGGGTGCGGCAGCAGACGGGGCGGCCTTGCCGCCCGCGAGCGCAAGCGCTGCGGCGCCAGTCAGCAAACGCCGTCGTGCAAGGTAAATGCCTTCAGGGGTTACTTCTGAACTTGAAGAGTTCTTCTTGTATTCGAATACGTTATAAAACATATTTAAAGTCACTTCCAATGTGACGCACGCACTATCGCGGCTGGTCCTGCTTGGAGCGCAGCGGGGCACGCCTTGTTCCCCGCCAATCGACGCACGCGACGCCAAGTGCTGCCGCCGCGACGCGCGCCGCACGCGAGCCGTTGACGAGCACGCCGCGTGCGGCGAGGCGCAGGTGCGGCAAATCGGATGCGCTGTTGCCGTACGCGACGATGATCGCATCGTCGTGCTGTGCGCGCAGCTTGGCGAGGCAGCGCGCTTTCTCTTCACCCCGGCGGTTTGCGGTCACGAGGGCACCATCGAGTACATCGCCTCTCCAGGCGACGCCGGTGCAGATCGTGTGCGCGAAACCGAGCCGCCGCGCGAGTTCGGGGACGTAGAGATCGACGCTCGCGGACATCAGCACGAGCATGTCGCCGTTCTCCCGGTGTTGCCCGATGGCGCCAAGCGCCTCCGCCAGAAGATCGCGCGCGATCACGCGCGGGAGATAGCGCGCATTCCACGCTTCGATCGTGGCGCGCTGCTCACCGCCGAGCGTGAGGCGAAGGAGGGCGGACTTCAGCCGACCGCGATCACGCTGGCCGAACACGTACACGCAGGCAGCAGGCAGCACGCGCAGCAGCCGTGCGAGTCGCCACGGACGTTGCGCAAGATAGTGGAGGACGTATGGAAAGAGCGTGTCGCGACGTGTGATCGTGCCGTCAAGGTCGAAGACAGCGATCACACGTGCGCCGGCGCTCATCAGGCGGCGCGGCCTGCCCCTGCAAGCTGCCGCAACACGTACTGCAGGATGCCCCCGTGGCGGTAGTAGTCGCGCTCTTTCGGCGTGTCGATGCGCACACGGGCGTCGAAGGTGATTGGCTTGCCGCCCTTCTCCGCAGTTGCAACGACTTTCACGGTCTTCGCGGCGGCGTCGGCCACGCCCATGATGTCGATCACTTCACGACCTGTGAGGCCGAGGCTCTGCGCGCTCTGCCCCGCGGGGAACTGCAGCGGCAGTACACCCATGCCGATCAGGTTCGAGCGATGGATGCGCTCGAAGCTCTCGGCGATCACGGCCTTCACACCGAGCAGCATCGTGCCCTTGGCCGCCCAGTCGCGCGAGGAGCCGGAACCGTACTCCTTGCCCGCGAGCACCACGAGGGGCGTGCCATCGGCCTTGTAGCGCGCCGCTGCGTCGAAGATGCTCATCGTTTCGCCGGTCGGCAGGTGGATCGACACGCCGCCTTCCGTGCCCGGCGCGAGCAGATTGCGCAGACGGATGTTCGCGAAGGTGCCACGCATCATCACCTCGTGGTTGCCACGACGTGAGCCGTAGGAATTGAAATCGGCCGGCTTGACGCCTTCGCCCATCAGATACTTTGCGGCAGGGCTCGACTTCGAGATGTTGCCGGCCGGTGAGATATGGTCGGTCGTCACCGAGTCCCCGAGCAACGCCAGCACGCGCGCCCCCCTGATGTCGCGCACGTCGCCGGGATGCATCGTCATCCCGTCGAAGTAGGGCGGGTTGCGCACGTAGGTGGACTTCGCGTCCCAGTGATAGATCTTGCCGGTCGGAACCTTGATGCCCGCCCAGTTCTCATCGCCCTCGAAGACGCTACCGTAGCTCTTCCTGAACATGCCGGAATCGATCGCGGCACGCACCGTATCGGCGACCTCGCGGTCGCCCGGCCAGATGTCCTTCAGGTAGACGGGCTTGCCGTCCGGATCCTCGCCGAGCGCGTCGCTTGCGAGATCGATGTCGAGCGTGCCGGCGAGCGCATAGGCGACGACGAGCGGCGGGGAGGCGAGGAAGTTCATCTTCACCTCGGGATGGATGCGTCCCTCGAAATTGCGATTACCCGACAGCACCGAGCAGGCCACGATGTCACCCGAGGTCACGCCAGAGGAAATCTCCGGTCGCAGGGGGCCCGAGTTGCCGATGCAGGTCGTGCAGCCGTAACCGACGAGGTAGAAGCCTGCGAGCGCCAGATCCTCGAGCAGGTTCGCCTTCCTGAGATAATCAGTGACGACGCGCGAGCCCGGCGCGAGGCTCGTCTTGACCCAGGGCTTCGCCGTGAGGCCACGCTTCACGGCGTTGCGCGCGAGGAGGCCCGCGCCGATCATCACGTAGGGGTTCGAGGTGTTGGTGCAGCTCGTGATCGCGGCGATCACGACGGCACCGTCCCGCAATTCGAAGCTCTTGCCGTCGACGGCGACCCTGGCGACGCCGGCAGCACCCGTCTTCTTTGCGCGCTCATCCGCCATCGGTTGCAGCGCCTTGCGGTAGGCGGCTTTCGCGGTGCGCAGCGGCACACGGTCCTGCGGGCGCTTCGGGCCGGCAAGACTCGGCTCGACGCTCGCGAGGTCGAGCTCGAGCACGTCGGTGTACTGCGCGGCGGCCTGGCCGTTCTCGCGCCACAGGCCCTGCGCCTTCGCGTAGGTTTCCACGAGCGCAATCTGCTCCTCCGGGCGGCCAGAGAGGCGCAGGTAGCGCACCGTCTCCGCGTCGATCGGGAAGATCGCGCAGGTGCTGCCGAATTCCGGTGACATGTTGCCGAGAGTGGCGCGGTCGGCGAGCGGCAGGTTCGCGAGTCCGTCGCCGAAGAACTCGACGAACTTGTCGACGACGCCCTTCTTGCGCAGCATCTCCGTGACCGTGAGCACGAGGTCGGTGGCCGTGGCGCCGGGCTTCAGGCTGCCGCTCAACCTGAATCCGATGACTTGCGGGATGAGCATGGGAATCGGCTGGCCAAGCATCGCGGCTTCGGCTTCGATGCCGCCGACGCCCCAGCCGAGCACGCCGAGACCGTTGATCATCGTGGTATGCGAGTCGGTGCCCACGACCGTATCCGGATAGGCGACGTGCCTGTCACCGCGCGCGGCGGCGAAGACCACCCGACCGAGATACTCGAGGTTGACCTGGTGGACGATGCCGGTGTTCGGTGGCACGACCTTGAAATTCTCGAAAGCGGACTGGCCCCAGCGCAGGAAGGCATAGCGCTCGCCATTCCTCTCGAACTCGATGCGGTTGTTTTCCTCGAGCGAGAGCGGCGTGCCGTAGGAGTCGACCTGCACGGAGTGGTCGATCACGAGTTCGGCAGGCGCGAGGGGATTGACCTTCTGCGGATCACCGCCGAGCTTCGTGATCGCCTCACGCATCGCGGCGAGGTCGACGACACAGGGAACGCCGGTAAAATCCTGCATGATCACGCGCGCGGGCGTGAACGAGATCTCGTGCGAAGGTGCGGCCTGCGGGTCCCAGTCGAGCAGCGCCTCGATGTCCCCGCGGGTCACATTGACGCCATCTTCGAAGCGCAGCAGGTTTTCGAGCAGGATCTTGAGGGAATAGGGCAGGCGCGCCACCTTGTCCTGCGGCAGCGCCGCGAAGGAGCAGATTTCATAGCTGCGGGATCCCACGGCGAGCTGTGCGCGCGCCTTGAAACTGTCGGTCATCATGTTCTCCGCGACGGGAAGGTGAGGCTCAGGATAGCCGCTAATTATAGCGTGCTTTCCGGCATCGGAATCACCCGGAATCCGCGCAGTTTCACCTCGCGCGAAAGGTAATGATCCTTGCATTCCTCATCACTGCACAGGTCGGTCGACAGGTACTTCTTGTTGTCGTCGCAGAAGACCGTGGCAACCACGGCCTCGCGTCCCTGCTCATGGGCGATCTCGATGGCACCGAGGAGGTTTGCGCCGGAACTGATGCCGACAGCGATGCCGAGCTCACGCGCGAGCCGCTGCGCCATGCAGATGGCGTCTCCGTCCCAGACGTCCACGATGCGGTCCAGTTCCCCGAGTCGCACGATGGAGGGTACGAATTCGTCGCTGATTCCCTGGATGCGGTGCCGTCCGACCTTGGTGCCGGTTCGCAATGTCGGGGAATTGGCAGGCTCGAGGGGATGCACTGTGACGCCGGGCACCCGCTCGCGCAGCAGCCGTCCGACACCCATCACGGTGCCTCCGGTGCCGACGCCCGCGACGAAGGCGGTAGGCGGCCGTTCGAGCTGAGCCAGAATTTCCGGCCCGGTCGTGTCGTAGTGCGCCTGCACGTTGGCCTCGCTGTCGAACTGACGTGGCCGGAAGACGCCCGGGGTTGCCGCCGCGTGATCGTCTGCCATGTGGATGCTGCCGATGAAGCCTCCCTGCTCGTGCGAGACAGGAATGACCGCAGCGCCGAGGCTCTGGATCACGAGCACGCGCTCGCGGCTCATCCAGTCCGGCATGTAGATGCGCACCGGGTGACCCAGCGCGCGGCCCATGGCGGCAAATGCGATGCCTGTATTGCCACTCGTCGCCTCGGCGATTTCGGCGCCTGGTTCGATGACGCCCTGCGCATAGGCGGTCTCGAGGATGTGCAGCGCCATCCGGTCCTTGATGCTGCCGGTGAAATTGAGCGCCTCGTACTTGGCGTAGATGTGGTGCGTGCGGCCGCGAAACCCGCACTCGACCTCGATCAAGGGTGTGCGACCGGTGAGACGCTTCAGGGCGGAAAGACGTGCGGGCAGGTTTCTGGCAATCGACATGTGTTCATCCGGAGGTCGTTTCGATGATTCCGCCGCCGAGGCAGCGTGTGCCCTGGTAGAGCACAGCGTATTGGCCGGGTGTCACGGCACGCTGATCCAGGTCGAATTCGAGTCTGGCACGGCCGTCTGCCAGTGGCGTCACGATCACGGCCTGGTCCGCCTGGCGGTAGCGCACCTTCGCCATCGCCTGGAAAGGTGCCACGGGTGCGGGAACCAGCCAGTGCATCGGGCCGGTGAGCAGTGCACGCGACAACAGCAGCGGGTGATCGTGACCCTGCACGACGATGAGCGAGTTGCGCACGCGATCCTTGCGCGCCACGTACCAGGCGCCCTCGGCGTGCCCCGCACGCCCTCCGATTTCGAGGCCGCCACGCTGACCGAGAGTGTAGAAAGCGAGCCCGTGGTGGACGCCGAGACGTTCACCCTCCGCCGTCTCGATCGGGCCGGGGGCGTCTGCGATGTAGCGCTTGAGGAACTCGCGAAAGGGGCGCTCCCCGATGAAGCAGATGCCGGTACTGTCCGGCTTGTCGTGGACGGGCAGGCCGGCCGCACGCGCGCGCGCGCGCACGTCATCCTTCAGGAGATCGCCGATGGGGAAATCGATGCAGGGGAGCGTCTCGCGCCCGATGGAGTGCAGAAAGTAGGACTGATCGCGCGCCGGGTCAGCACCCTTGTGAAGCTCTGCGTCATCACCGACGCGCAGTTGCGCATGGTGGCCGGTCGCAAAGCGCACCGCTCCAAGCCGCCGCACATGCTCGAGACAGACGCCGAACTTGATCTCGCGGTTGCACAGCACATCGGGATTGGGTGTGCGCCCCGCCGCGTACTCAGCGAGAAAGTGCGCGAAGACCCGGTCACGGTACTCGCGCGAGAAGTCGACCCGGTGCAGCGGGATTCCAAGCACGCTGGCGACGGCACGCGCGTCCTGGAAGTCCTGGGCGGCCGTACAGTAGCCGTCGTCGTCTTCCCAGTTCGCCATGAAAAGCCCGTGCACTTCATGGTCGCGCTCGATCAGCCGCAGCGCCGCGACGGCGGAGTCCACCCCACCTGAGAGTCCGACAACGATCCGGGAGGCGCGCGCGTTCACGCGTCCATTGTACGAGACGGGTTGCGCGCGTGCGTCAGCTGACCTTGACGGCGCGCATGTGCACGGCGGCGTCGAGATCGAGATGGGCGACCGTATCGAGCGGCAGACGACGCCCCGAGAGATGATCGTCGACACAACGGAGCACGAGCGGGCTGCGCAGACGGGCGTGTGACCGCTCGAGTTCGTCCCGCGTCATCCAGTGCGTGCCGACGATCCCGTGATCGAGAGAGGCGTGCGGGTCATGATCCGAAACCTCGCCGCTGAAGGCGACACGCAGGGTGGAACGGCCGGTGCGTGCGTTGCGCCAGAGATAGATTCCGAGCAGGTGCACGGGCGTGAAACGCCAGGCGGTTTCCTCGCGCGCTTCGCGCACGACGGCCGCCAGCAGCGTTTCGCGGTCCTCGACGTGCCCCGCCGGCTGATTCAGCACGAGGCGTCCGCCGGCACGCTCCTCGATCATCAGGAACCGGCCGCCACGCTCGGCGAGAGCAGCGACGGTGACTTCAGGGCGGGCGGACATGGTTCGATTATAAACGGTCGCGCGTCAGCGTCGCGCGGCGCGGTATCCGTAGTCGGGAACGTGCGCGATCCATTGCGCATCGAAGTCGGCGAGGTGCATGCGCGCGACCGCCGGATTGTCGAGGTCGGCGATGCCATCCCACAACGTGGCGTTGGCGCGGTAGAGGATCGCGCGATCGTCAGCGATGATGTAGGCGGGGAACGGCTTCGGGATATCCTCGCCGAGCACGCGGATGTCGATGTAGCTCGTCAGGCGGCGACTCATCGCGACGAAACGGTGCACGTCACGGTTCAGGCGGCTGCCATCAGCGGTCAGCACGCGCACTTTTGCAAAGCTGCGGGCGAGCACGAAGCGCTTGACGATGTCGAGGAACGGGCTCTGGTCGTAGAGATCCGGTTCGAGGTTCGGTGTGTAAATCGACATCAGGCGCTGCGCGCTGGCCGCGACAAGCAGCGTCGCGGCGACCGTTTCCTCGAGGGTCGTGACAACATTGACCTGGGGAGGGGCCTCGAGCGGCGGCAGATCGAGACGCGGTGGCGGCGTCTGCGACAGCAGGCTCAACTCGAATTCCCCGGTACCGGACACGGCAGACTTTTCCCGCAGTTTCGCGCCAGATGGCGTTGCGCCGTGATTCTCGGGGAGCCAGGCGCGCCGGGCCTGTCGATGGCGTCACGTTTTGGCCGCCCCTGACACAGGCCGCTGCGCCAAAGCGTGCTGCAGGTCTCAGTTCCGGGGCGGCAATTCCGTGGCGAGGCGGCGGGCGAGGCCCGTGTACTGCGCCGGACTCAGGTCCGACAAATGCGCGCGCACGGCGTCCGGCAGCGGCAGTCGATCGATGAATTCGTGCAGCATCGCCGCGTCGATCGGGCGGCCGCGCGTGAACTCCTTCAGCAGCTCGTACCCGTCGGGAACGCCATGCGCGCGCAACGCGGTCTGTACCGCCTCGGCGAGCACCTCCCAGGCACCGTCGAGATCGGCGGCGAGCCGCGCAGGATTCGCTTCCACCTTGCCGAGCCCGCGGCCGAGCGACTGCCACGCGATCAGCGAATGCGCAAGCGCCACACCGAGATTGCGCAGCACCGTCGAGTCTGTGAGGTCACGCTGCCAGCGCGACACCGGCAACTTCTCTGCAAAGTGCCGCAGCAATGCGTTGGCAACGCCGAGATTGCCCTCGGCGTTCTCGAAATCGATCGGATTGACCTTGTGCGGCATCGTCGAGGAGCCCACTTCGCCGGCAATGGGACGCTGGCGCAGATAGCCGAGGGAAATGTATCCCCACGCGTCGCGGCAGAAATCGATGACGATCACGTTCACTGCGGCCACTGCATCGCAGTACTCGCCGATCCAGTCGTGCGGCTCTATCTGTGTCGTATGGCTGTTGAACCCGAGGCCGAGCTGCGCGACGAAGCGCGCGCCCAGCGCGGGCCAGTCGAGTTCGGCGCATGCCGCCACGTGCGCGTTGTAGTTGCCGACGGCGCCATTCCACTTGCCGAGCGCGGTCACCGCCGCAAAGCGCGCACGGGCCCGTTCGAGCCGCACGGCGAAATTGGCGAACTCCTTGCCGAGGGTGGTGGGGCTCGCGGTCTG
>CAUJHX010000255.1 GCA_963204795.1 Pseudomonadota bacterium
CTTCTCTTCGCCCAGCCAGATCTCATGGTAGGCACGCGTGTGCGGCAGCAGGTGTTCGGAGATCTTCGCAGCCCAGGCGTAAACTTCCGCGTGCAGCCGGGACTCGACCGGGTTCGCGCTCGCGATCACATTGCGATTCACGTCGCCGCAGGCGGCGATCGTGTCGATCAGCGTTGCGTTGATGGCGGCCATCGTCGCCTTGAGGTCGCGTTTCACGACGCCGTGGAACTGGAATGCCTGGCGCGTGGTGAGGCGCAGCGTGCTGTTGCCGTAGGTGCGCGCAATGTCGTCGAGCGCGAGCCACTGCTTCGGTGTGCAGATGCCGCCGGGAAGTCGCGTGCGGATCATGAAGCTGTACGCCGGCTCGAGCTTTTGCAGTCGACGCTCTTCACGCAGGTCACGATCGTCCTGCTGGTAGCTGCCGTGAAACTTCAGCAGGTTCGTGTCGTCCTCGGCGAGTGCGCCGGTCGGCGCGTCGGCGAGGCTCGTCGCGAGCGTGCCGCGCAGCAGGCGGCTGGCCGCCTTGATGTGTTCCACGGGCGATAGCGGGGCGTCACTCATGTCAGTACACGTCCCGCAGGTAGCGCCGCTCCGCTACGAGATCATTGAGGAACGCCTGTGCCGATTCGTCCGAGTGTCCGCCATGGGTCTGCACCACATCGACAAGCGCCGCGTGCACGTCGGGCGCCATGCGCGTGGCGTCGCCGCACACATAGAGCGACGCACCGCCCGCGATCCAGCGCCACAGCTCCGCCCCCTGTTCGCGCAGGCGGTGTTGCACGTAGATCTTCTCTGCCTGGTCACGGGAAGCGGCGAGATCGAGCCGCTGCAGCAGGCCACGCTTGCGGGCCGCGAGCCACTCGGCCTGGTAGAGAAAATCACTCGAGAAGCGCCGCGCGCCGAAGAGAAGCCAGTGGCGGCCGCGCGCGCCGTCTGCACTGCGCTGCTGCAGGAACGCGCGATAGGGCGCAACACCCGTGCCCGCGCCGATCATGACGAGATCGCGATCCCCGTCCGCCGGCAGGCGAAAGCGCGTGTTGGGCTCGATGTAGACGCGCAGTTCCGGTGCCTCGGACGTGAGAAAATGCGACGCGGCGCCGACGCGGCGCACGCCTTCGCGCTCGTAGTCGACGGTGGCGACGGTCAGATGCAGTTCGTCACCCACTTCAAGACGGCTCGAAGCGATCGAGTAGAGCCGCGGCGCGAGAGGGCGCAACGCACCGACGAGTTCTTCGGCGGACCACTGCGCCGGGTACGTTTCGAGGAGATCGAGTATCTGCCAGTCGCGGATCACCGCGGCGCGCGCCTGGGCGTCGCCCTGGATGAGCGTCCGCAGCGCCGGTGCGGTGGAACGTGCTGCATGCGCCTCGAGCACCGGGCGCGAGAGACGCGTGACTTCACGATGCTGCGTGAGCCAGTCACCGAGCGAACGCTCTTCTCCGGCATGCGATACAGGGATTGCGAGATCGAGCTGCTGCACCTCGGCGATGCGCGCGACGAGGAATGAGGGATTGTGGTGCCAGACACCGACGGCGTCACCCGGCTCGTAGGCGAGCTGGTCCGCGGGCGCTGCGATTTCAAGGTGCATGACCGGGTGATCGCTCGCGCGGCCCGTGATGCGCTGCCGGGCGAGGACTTCCGCGGTGAACGGCGTATCGCGGGTTGCGGCGACGACGACGGGCGCCGAGGCACGCAGCGGCGGGACGATCGAGAGGCGCGGCGCATCGCCACCCGGTTTCAGGGTCTCGAGCGCATGCTGAAGCGCAGTCTCCGACCAGGTGGCGGCAGCGCCCTCGAAGTCGATGTCGCAATCGACGCGAGCCGTGATCGCGGTCGCGCCGAGCGCCGCGAGCCGCTCGTCGGCGATCCGGGCCGCCTCGCAGAACTTCGGATAGCTTGAATCCCCGAGCGCGAGCACGGCGTAGCGCAGGCTCGCGAGGCGCGGCGCCTTGCGTCCAAGCAGGAAATCGAAGAAGGCGCGCGCATCCTCGGGCGGATCACCGTCGCCATGCGTGCTCGCGACGAGATACAGGAGCCGCTCCTGTGCGAGGTCGCGGGTGGCATATTCGCCCGCCGCGACCGCGCGCGCGGCGAGGCCGCGCGACTCGAGCGAGGCGGCGAGTTTCTCGGCAATGCGGCGGCCGTTGCCCGTATGCGAGGCGTAGAGCACTGTCGCGCGCTCACGTTCGGCTGCATGGCTCGAACTCTGGACCGCGGTGTGACCGTTGCGCTGGGCGGCGGCGAGTCCGGCTGCATAGCCCGACACATAGAGCAATGCCCCGGCATCGAGCCCCTGCGTCAGCTCTGTCAGGAGGCGCAACCGGGATTCCGGCAGGGGAGTCGAAGGCAGAGGTAATGCGGGGACGGCGGACATGGGGCGAGACTACGGATGCGCGCGTTTCGAGTCGCCGATTTCGGGGCTATACCCTCATAATTGAAAGGTATCGCTCTACCCCCCGCGGCACGGCATGCTCCGCCGACCCCATGTGGCAATCCCTCCTCACGATCCTGTCCAGCCCTGAAACCTGGGCCTTTGCAGCTGTGGGCTTCATCGCGCAGGTGTTCGACGGCGCACTCGGGATGGGTTTCGGCGCGATCAGTTCGGCAGTACTGGCAGCGGTCGGCGTGCCACGCGAGATCGCGAGTGCGTCGGTCAACGGAGCCAAGCTCTTTACCGGCTCCGCTTCGGGCATTTCGCACTTCCTGATGCGCAATATCGACCCCCGGATGCTGCTCGTGCTCTCGATTACGGGCGTCCTGGGTGGTGTCGCGGGTGCGACATTGCTGACGCGCAGCTTCGCGCAGTGGATCGGTATCGCGATCAGCCTCTATCTGCTCGCTGCGGGTGTCTTCATCGTGTGGCGGGCGACACATACGTTGCCGAACCGTGCCTCCAGTCGCGCGCAGATCGGGGTCGGCTTTGCAGGCGGGCTGCTCGAGGCGACCTCGGGTGTCTGGGGACCGCTGGTGACGAGCAATCTTGTCGCGCTCGGCGCAAATCCGCGCCACGTCGTTGGTACCGGCGCCGTTGCCGAGACCTTCGTCGCGGCCGCCGTCTTCGGGCTGCTCGTATCACACATCGGATTTGAGAAGCTTTCCGGCATCGCGCTCGGTCTGCTGTGCGGGGCGCTGATCGCGGCACCGTTTGCGGCATACCTCGCCCGGCGCGTGTCCGTGCGGCCTTTCACGATCGCGGTAGGCCTGCTTGTGATCGCGACGAGCCTGCTGCGGCTCGCCCGCGACCTGTCAGTCCTTTCGCCAGGCTAGACGGTACAGGCCGGGCAGGACGAGCAAGGTCAGCAGTGTCGAAGACACGATGCCGCCGATGACTACCGTGGCGAGCGGGCGCTGGACTTCGGCACCCGTGCCGGTATTCAGCGCCATGGGCAGGAAACCGAGCGCGGCCACGAGCGCCACCATCAGGATGGGCCGCAGACGCAGCATGGCGCCTTCGCGTATCGCGACATCGATGCTGGAGCCGTTGGCCAGCCGATCGCGGAACGCGGAGACCATGACGACGCCGGTCAGCACGGCGACGCCCGACAGCGTGATGAATCCCACACCTGCCGTGATCGACAGCGGGATATCGCGCAGCCAGAGTGCAAGTATGCCCCCGGTGAGTGCCAGTGGCACGCCGCTGACCACGAGTGCCGCGTCCTTCGCCGAGCCGAAAGTCAGGAGCAGCAGCGCGAAAATCAGCCCGAGCGTTGCGGGCACCAGCAATGTGAGGCGCTGTGAGGCCGACTGCAGCTGCTCGAACGTGCCACCATAGTCCAGCCAGTAGCCGGCCGGCAGCGGGACCTGCTGCGCGATACGCTCACGGGCCTCGGATACGAAGCCACCGAGATCACGCCCGCGCACATTCGTCGTCACGACGAGTCGCCGCTTGCCGTTCTCGCGGCTCACCTGGTTCGGGCCGCTCGTCAGCGACAATGTCGCAACTTCGCCCAATGGAACGTACCCACCTTGCGGCAGCGGAATGGGCAGGCGCGACAGCATGGCCACATCGCCGCGTAGCTGTTCGGGGAGTCGCACCACGATGCTGAAGCGTCGGTCGCCCTCGAATACCTGGCCTGCCTGTGCGCCGCCGGTGGCGGCCGCGAGCACATCCTGTACGTCGGCGACGTTGAGGCCGTATCGATAGAGGGAAGCGCGCTCGGGTTCCACCGAGAGGACGGGCAGGCCCGCGACCTGCTCGACCTTGACGCCATCGGCTCCCGCAATCTGCGTCAATACGCGCGCGATGTCGTTGCCGGTTTCGAGCAGCTGCGCAAGATCGTCGCCGTAGATCTTGACGCCGAGATCCGAGCGCACGCCGGAAATGAGCTCGTTGAATCGCAGCTGGATCGGCTGGCTCACCTCGAGCGCGTTGCCGGGCACGGCCTCGAGTCGCTGCTCTATCTCCTGCACGAGAGCGGCCTTCGACTTGCGGGGGTCCGGCCATTCGCGGCGATCCTTGATCATGATGTAGCCGTCCGAGATGCTCGGCGGCATCGGATCGGTGGCGACCTCCGCGGTACCCACGCGGGAGAAGTAGGTGCTGATCTCCGGCACATCGTGCAGCGCCCGTTCCAGTTGCAGCTGCATTTCCACGGATTGGGAAAGGCTGGTGCCGGGCATGCGCAGCGCCTGCACCGCGAGGTCGCCCTCGTCGAGACTCGGGATGAACTCCGATCCGAGTCGCGAGCCGAGCCATCCGCAGAGCAGCACGAGTGCGACGGCACCGCCGAGGATCGGTGTACGAAATCGCAGCGCAAACCCGAGGACTGGTCCGTACAGGCGTCGCGCGCCGCGCACGATCCGGTTCTCCTTTTCCTCGATGCGACCCCGCAGGAACAGCGCGACCGCCGCGGGAACGAAGGTCAGCGAGAGCACGAGGGCGGCGACGAGCGCCATCATGACGGTGAGCGCCATCGGCCGGAACATCCGTCCCTCGACTCCACTCAGCGCGAGGATCGGCAGATTGACGAGGATGACGACCAGCACGCTCACGAGGCTCGGCGTGAACACTTCACGCGTGGCGATGAACACCGTGTGCAGCCGTTCCTCGAGGTCGAGTACGTGCCCGGTGCGATGCTGACGCTCGGCGAGGCGCAGCAGGCAGTTCTCGACGATGATGACGGCGCCGTCGACGATGAGTCCGAAGTCGAGCGCGCCGAGGGACATCAGGTTCGCGCTGACCTTCGACCCCACCATGCCCGTGATGAGGAGCAGCATCGAAAGCGGAATCACGAGCGCCGTGAGGATCGCGGCACGCACGTTGCCGAGCATCAGGAGCAAGACTGCGATGACCAGTACCGCGCCCTCGAGCAGGTTCTTCTGCACCGTCGCGATGGTCTTCTCGACCAGCACCGTCCGGTCGTAGACAGGTTCGGCCGTGATCCCGCGCGGCAACGATGCGGCTACTTCCCCGAGTTTCGCGGCGACCGCCTTCGAGACCGTGCGACTGTTCTCGCCGATCAGCATGACGGCCGTGCCGAGTACGGATTCCCTGCCGTCGCGGGTCGCAGCGCCGGTGCGCAATTGCTTGCCGTAGCCGATCTCCGCCACGTCACGAATCGTGATCGGGACGCCATCGCGATGAGCAACGATGATCCCTTCAATCGAAGGAATATCGGTGACCTGGCCGGGTGAGCGGATCAGATACTGCTCGCCGTTGCGCTCGATATAGCCAGCGCCGACGCTGGCGTTGTTCCTTTCGAGCGCGGCGACGATCTCGTCGAACGATAGTCCGAACGCGAGGAGGCGTCCCGGATCGGGGGTGACATGGAATTCCCGCTCGTACCCCCCGATCGTGTTGACTTCAGTGACGCCGGATACCTGACGCAGCTGGGGACGTATCACCCAATCCTGCAGGGTTCGCAGGGCGACGGCATCGTAGGGACGTCCGTCCGGTTGGCTGGCATTCGCGTCGGCCTGCACCGTATAGAGGAAGATTTCCCCGAGACCGGTCGCGACCGGCCCGAGTTCCGGTTCGATGCCGCCTGGCAACTGACTGCGCACTTGCAGTAGTCGCTCATTGACCAGGTTGCGTGCAAAGTAGATGTCCGTGCCATCTTCAAAGACGATGGTCACCTGCGACAGCCCGTAGCGGGAGAGTGAGCGTGTGTACTCCAGATGCGGAAGGCCCGCGATCGCGACCTCGACGGGCCAGGTGATGCGCTGCTCGACTTCGAGCGGTGAGTACCCCGGTGCCGCGGTGTTGATTTGCACCTGCACATTCGTGATGTCGGGCACGGCATCGATCGGCAGGCGCTGATAGCTCCATGCGCCGATACCGGCTGCCACCGCCACGAGAAACAGCACCACGCCGCGCCGGGCGAGAGAAGTACGCAGCAAAGCGTCGATCATCCGGATGCCCTCAGTGATCGTGCGCGGCTGCGCCCTTGCCGAGCTCCGCCTTCAGGATGAAGCTGTTTGCGGAGGCGTAGTGCGCGCCGCGCTCGAGGCCCTCGAGCACTTCACTCCACTGCCTGTCGGTGCGTCCGATCCGCACAGGCCGGGGTTCGAACCCCTCGTCACCCTGTACGAAAACGACAGGGCGGCCTTCGAGGCTTTGCAGCGCTTCATTGCGCACTGCAAGGAGCACCGACGCTTCGCCGAGTGTCACTTCGGCGTTCACATACAAGCCGGGTGCCCAGCGTCGCTCTGCATTCTCGAGTCGCACCCGCGCCGTCAGCGTCTGGTTGCTGCTGCTGCCGAACGGCGCGACATAAACGACCGGGCCTTCGGCGTGCAATCCCGCGTCGGTACTCGCGACGCGAACGGTCTGTCCCACGCGCACTTTCGCCCGGTCACGCGGGAAGAGCGCGAGCTCCGCCCACACCTTCGACAAGTCTGCGACCGTGAACAACGCCTTGTCGCCGGTCTGTTCGCCCGGATTGGCCTGACGGACGGTAACGACTCCGCCGATCGGAGCAACGACGGCATAGGTCTGCAGGCTCTCGTTGCTTTCGACGGTAGCGAGCGTCTCGCCCGCGCGTACTGTGTCGCCGACTTTGGAGCGCACGCTGCGAATGATTCCCGGAAAGCGTGCGCCCACCTCCCGCACGCGTTCGGCGTCCGGTGCGATGGTGCCGTAGACGGGCAGGGTTTGCCGGATCACCGCAGACCCGGCCTGAGCGATGACGATCCCCGCAGTGCGGATCTGCTCAGGTGACAGGGCAATGCGGGGCGGCATTGCTCCTTCGGGTTCATGGTCGACTTGCGCGTTCGCGGAGGGCGTTGTCTTGCTGCACGCTGCGAGCGCGAATGCAGCGAGTACCAGAACCGTGCGTGCTGTGTGTCGCATGGAAATCCCGTTTCAAGGCGTGGAGGTCGGGCGCGTCGCATTGGTGCCCGTGAGCCGCTCGATCTGCGCGAGCAGGCGGTGAAAGTCGGCGGCGGCATCGATCGCTGCGGCCTGCAGCGTCAGCAGCTCCTCCTGGGCGGTGATCAACTCGAGGAAAGAGAACCGGCCGCGTTCATACCCGCTGCGGGTCTGCTCGAGTGCGAGCTGCGCCTGGGGCAGCGCTTCATTGCGCAGCGTCTCGACGCGCGCGCGGTCGGCGCCGACCTGCTGATGCAGGGCGAGCAGGCTTGCATTGGCCCGGATGCGCGCAGCGGCGGCGAGGGCGCTGACCTGTTCGAGTCGCACCTGCGCTTCCCGGATCCCGCCCTGATTCCGGTCGCTGATGGCAAGCGGCATCGTGAAGCCCGCCACCAGTGCGGTGTCACCGCTCTCCTCGAGGCGGCGCAGCCCGAGACTGACTGCGAGATTCGGGCGCGCCTGCACCCGCGCGAGGCGCAGTTCGGCCTCGCGCAGGCGAGCCTCCGAT
>CAUJHX010000256.1 GCA_963204795.1 Pseudomonadota bacterium
CCCAGCGCGATTCGACCGGAAAGGCTGCGAGACCTGCAGGCAGGCGAAAGACCTGGCGATCGAACTCGGGTGTCGTCTGGCCCCGCTCGAGCCAGCCGAGATCGCCGCCTTCGCTCTTCGAAGGACAGTCGGACCGGCGCAACGCGAAGTCAGCGAACAGCGCGGGGTTCACGCCCAGCCGCGCAATCATTTCCTCGGCATCGAGCCGGGCCTGGTAGCGGCCCTTCACATCGTCAGCGGGGGCGGAAAGCAGGATGTGTCGCACGCGAATGCGATCGGGCGAGCGGAAGCGCCCGCTGTTCTGCTCGAAGTAGCGCCGGCAATCGTCCTCCGTAGGGACACGGTCGGTGATCTCGCGCTCGAGCAGCAGCCGGATGCCGGCTTCTTCGGCGGATTCGTGGCTGCTGGCAGGCGTTTCCGGCGCCAGTCCGAGCCGCTCGATCTCGCGACGCAGCAACTCGCGCACGACGAGGGCGCGCGCGGCCGCCGCGCGCGACTCCTCGGGCCGGCCCGCACGGTGGTGCTGCATCTCGCGTGCGATGTCGGCTTCGCTGATGGGCGTGTCGCCGACATACAGCACACAGGGCGCGGGCGCCCCGAGCGTGCGGGGCCCGCCGCCATCCGCGGCGTGCGAGTGCGGGTCGTGCACGTGCCGATGCGCGCTGGTCGACATGCTCAGCTGCGTCGCCCGTAGTGGAGTGTTGGCTGTCTTCTGCGCACCACCTGATACGGCCGCCACAGATAGCTGAGCGGAATGCTCCAGATGTGCACGAGGCGCGTGAATGGCGTGAGGAGGAACAGCGTGAGGCCCAGCAGGATGTGGGTCTTGTAGATCCAGTGGGCGCCCAGGATGATGCTGGCGGCGTCCGTGCGAAAAGTCGCGATGTGCTGCGCCCAGTCGGCGAGCATCACCATGACGGCGCCGTCGGGGTGGCCGGCCGAAATCCGGATGCTGACGAGACCGAGCGTGAGCTGCGCGAAGAGCAGTACCAGCACGAGCACGTCGGCGAAGCTGCCGGTGGCCCGGACGCGCCGATTGAACAGGCGCCGCCACAGCAGGATCAGGATGCCGGCGAAGCACAGCGCTCCGGCGATGCCGCCGACCACCATCGCGAGCATCTGCTTCTGCGCGGTCGTGATGAGAACCTCGTACACGGCATGCGGGGTGAGCAGCCCGACGAAATGCCCCGCGAAGATCGCGAGGATGCCGATGTGGAAGAGATTGCTGCCCAGGCGCATGCCACGATCCGACAGCATCTGGCTCGAGCCCGAGCGCCACGTGTACATCGCGTAATCGAAGCGCGCCCAGCTGCCGACCAGGAATACGGTGATCGCGATGTAAGGGTAAACACCGAAAGCGAGTTCGTGAATCATCGGGGCACCTGTCGGGTGACGGTTGGGACCGCTCTCGCGGGGGGCGTGCAATTCTTGCCGGGCGCCTCGTTGCCGAAGCGCACGGCTTCTTCCTCCCAGAGGCGATCCATGGCCTCTGGCGTATCGTCCCGGGGCTCCTCGCGGGCGCGCTCGCGCAACGCGCGCAGGTCGGGCCCGCCCGCACCGATCTCCACGAGGATGTCGAACAGCACGGCGTAAGACGTCTGGCGCTCGGCGGCGCGCGCACCGAGGAGCGCGACGATGTGGCTCACGTGTCGCAGCCAGTCGGCACCCTCGGGCTGCGGTCGCTGCGCGAGATACTCGAGCAGCAGCGGCAGGTAGTCGGGCAGTTCCTTCGTCGCGAGCGTGAAGCCGCTCTTGCGATAGGCCTCCATCAGATCGACCATCGCCTGGCCGCGATCACGCGACTCGCCGTGGATGTGCTCGAAGAGCAGCAGGCTCATTGCGCGGCCACGGTCGAACAGCGCGAGCCAGCGCTCCTGCGCAGCCAGCGGGTCGGTGTCGAGCAGCTCGCGCGTGAACTGCACGAGCCGTGCGCGATGCTCCCGCGACAATCCCGGGTCGTCCGCGGCATCGAGCAGCTCCTCGCGATGCGCCCACAGTTCATCCCGGGGGTAGTCCATCAGAACGGAGAGCAGCTTGAGCACGCTCATCGCGGGCGCACCGAGTAGGTCGTCGTCTTGCGCTCCGAGAAGAGGTCGGCGGGGCTGTCACCGCTGCAGCCATTGCCGAACGTGAAGCCGCAGCCGCCGCGCTCGCCGTATGCGTCGTTCGCGTACTCACGGTGCGCGGACGGTATGACGAAGCGGTCTTCGTAGTTCGCGATCGCAAGATAGCGGTACATGTCCTCCGCCTGCGCGACGCTGAGTCCGGCCTGCTGCAATACGCCATGATCCTCGACACCGTCGACGTTGCGCGCACGCCGCCAGGCGCGCATCGCCATCATGCGCTCGAGCGCGCGCACGACCGGCGCCTCGTCACCCGCCGTCAGCAGGTTCGCGAGATAGCGCACCGGGATGCGCAGCGACGCGACGTCCGGCAGCTGGCCATTCATGCCGATGCGGCCGCGCTCGGCCGCCGACTGGATCGGCGAGAGCGGCGGCACGTACCAGACCATCGGCAGAGTCCGGTACTCGGGATGCAGCGGCAGCGCAAGTTGCCAGTCGATCGCGAGCTTGTAGACGGGCGAGGCCTTCGCGGCCTCGAGCCAGCTGTCCGGAATGCCCTCGGCGCGCGCTGCCTCGATCACCTTGGGGTCGAACGGGTCGAGGAAGATATCGAGATGGGCCTGGTAGAGGTCTTTCTCCGCGGGCACGGAGGCCGCCGCTTCGATGCGGTCGGCGTCATAGAGCATCACGCCGAGGTAACGGATGCGGCCCACGCAGGTTTCCGAGCATACGGTCGGCTCGCCCATTTCGATGCGCGGGTAGCAGAAGATGCACTTCTCGGACTTGCCGCTCTTCCAGTTGTAGTAGATCTTCTTGTACGGGCAGGCCGAAACGCACATGCGCCAGCCGCGGCACTTGTCCTGGTCGATGAGGACGATGCCGTCCTCCTCGCGCTTGTAGATCGCGCCCGACGGGCACGCCGAGACGCACGCCGGATTGAGGCAGTGCTCGCACAGGCGCGGCAGGTACATCATGAAGGTCTTCTCGAACGTGCCGTAGATCTCCTTCTGTACCGCGTCGAAGTTGCGGTCGACCGAGCGCTTTGCGAACTCGGTGCCGAGGATCTCCTCCCAGTTCGGCCCCCACTCGATCTTCTGCATGCGCTCCCCGGTCACGAGCGAGCGCGGTCGCGCGGTCGGCTGGTGGGCGACGTCGGGCGCCTGGTGCAGATGCTGGTAGTCGAAGGTGAATGGCTCGTAGTAGTCGTCGATCTGCGGCAGATCCGGATTCGCGAAGATCTTCGACAGCAGACGCCAGCGCCCGCCCGCCCGCGGTATCAGCTTGCCGGCGCTCGTGCGCACCCAGCCACCGTTCCATTTGTCCTGGTTCTCCCACTCCTTCGGATAGCCGATGCCGGGCTTCGTTTCGACGTTGTTGAACCACGCGTACTCGACGCCCTCGCGGGAGGTCCAGACGTTCTTGCAGGTGATCGAGCAGGTGTGGCAGCCAATGCACTTGTCGAGGTTCAGCACCATCGCGATCTGCGCACGCACTTTCATCGCCGTACCTCCGCGGCAATCGCCTCCGGGGATTCGACATCCAGCCAGTCGACTTTCGCCATCTTGCGTACGATCACGAACTCGTCGCGGTTGGTTCCGGTCGTGCCGTAATAGTTGAAGCCGTAGGCGAGCTGCGCATAGCCGCCGATCATGTGGGTGGGCTTGACGACGACCCGGGTGACCGAATTGTGGATGCCGCCACGCGTGCCGGTGATCTCCGATCCCGGCACGTTGATGATGCGTTCCTGCGCGTGATACATCATCGCCATGCCGCGCATCACGCGCTGACTGACCACCGCGCGCGCCGCAACCGCGCCGTTGACGTTGAAGAGCTCGATCCAGTCGTTGTCTTCGATGCCCGCTTCGCGCGCGTCGGCCTCGCTGATCCACACGATCGGCCCGCCGCGCGACAGGGTCTGCATGATCAGGTTGTCGCTGTAGGTGCTGTGGATGCCCCACTTCTGGTGTGGCGTGATCCAGTTGAGCACGATCTCGCGATTGCCGTTGCCGCGCTTGCCGAGCAGTGGCTTGATGGTGCGCGTGTCCACGGGCGGGCGGTAGCTCATGAAGCCCTCGCCGAAGGCCACCATCCACGCATGGTCCTGGTAGAACTGCTGGCGCCCGGTAATCGTGCGCCAGGGAATCAGTTCATGGACGTTGGTGTAGCCGGCGTTGTAGCTGACGTGTTCGTCCTCTAGCCCCGACCAGATCGGCGATGAAATGATCTTGCGTGGTTGTGCCTGCACGTCGCGGAAGCGGATCGCCTCGTGCTCCTTGCCCTCGGCAAGATGGGTGTGGCTGCGCCCGGTGGACTCGCCGAGCGACGCCCACGCCTTGACGGCCACATGCCCGTTGGTCTCGGGGGCGAGATGCAGCACCACCTCGCAGGCGTCGATCGCGCTTTCGATGCGCGGCCGGCCCTCACTCACGCCGGGCTCGTCCACGCGCCGGTTCAGCTTGCCGAGGAAATCGACTTCCTCTTTCGTGTCCCAGTTGATGCCCTTGCCACCGTTGCCGTGGGTGTCGAGCAGCGGGCCGAGCGAGGTGAACTTGCGGTAGAGGTTCGGATAGTCGCGCTCGACCACCGCGATCGACGGCATTGTCCTGCCGGGGATCGGCTCGCATTCACCCTTCTTCCAGTCGCGCACGTCGAATGGCATCGCGAGCTCGTTGGGGGTGTCGTGCAGGGTCGGCACCAGTACCACATCCTTCTCGACCTCGAGCACGCCGGGTGCGAGCGTGCTCACGGTGCGCGCGATCCCCTTGAAGATGTCCCAGTCGCTGCGGGACTCCCAGGCGGGATCCACCGCTTTCGACAGCGGATGGATGAACGGATGCATGTCGGAGGTGTTGAGGTCGTTCTTCTCGTACCAGGTCGCGGTCGGCAGCACGATGTCGGAGTAGAGCGCCGTCGTGCACATGCGGAAATCGAGCGTGACGAGCAGATCGAGCTTGCCCTCGGGAGCCGGGTCGCGCCACCTGATCTCCTCGGGCTTGACTGCGCCCTGCTCGCCGAGATCCTTGCCCTGCAGGCCGTGGCGGGTGCCGAGCATGTGCCGCAGCATGTATTCGTGGCCCTTGCCGGAGGAGCCGAGCAGATTGGAGCGCCAGACGAACAGCACACGCGGAAAATTCTGCGGTGAGTCGGGATCGGCGTAGGCGAAGTCGAGCGCGCCGGACTTCATCTGCGCGACGACATACTCCGCCGGTGCCTGCCCGGAACGGGCCGCGTCGCGCGCCACCTGCAGCGGATTGCGATCAAGTTGCGGAGCGCACGGCAGCCACCCCATGCGCACCGCGCGCAGGTTGAGATCGGCGAGCGAGCCGGAGAACCGGGCGGGATCAGCAAGCGGCGACAGCAGCTCCCCGACCCCGATCTTCTCGTAGCGCCACTGGTCGGTATTGAAGTAGTAGTAAGAGGTGCCGTTCATCTGCCGCGGCGGGCGGCTCCAGTCGAGCGCGAAAGTCAGCGGAACCCAGCCGGTCTGGGGACGCAGCTTCTCCTGACCGACGTAGTGTGCCCAGCCGCCGCCCGTCTGGCCGACGCAAC
Source organism: Pseudomonadota bacterium (assembly GCA_963204795.1). Classification (GTDB taxonomy): domain Bacteria; phylum Pseudomonadota; class Gammaproteobacteria; order Steroidobacterales; family Steroidobacteraceae; genus CADEFQ01. The sequence continues at coordinate 5,613 of CAUJHX010000256.1, forward strand.
CGCACATCATCAACATGTTGATGAGGCCACGGTAATTCATGTCGTTGTGATACCAGTGGTTCATCCCCGCGCCGACGATAATCATGCTGCGACCGCGGGTCTTGTCCGCCGTATAGGCAAACTCACGCGCGATCTCGATCACTTCGGCGCGCGGCACGCCGGTGATGCGCTCCTGCCACGCTGGTGTGCCTGGCACGTCGGCGTCATAGCTCGATGCGACATGCGCGCCGCCGAAGCCGCGGTCCACGCCGTATTGCGCCAGCAGCAGGTCATAGACGGTGGCGATGGCCCATTCCTTGCCGTCTGCGAGCCTGAGCCTGCGGACGGGAATGTTGCGCTCGAGCACGTCGGCGTGCGGCGCGGCGGTCCAGCGCTCGTGTTCGATGCCACCGAAGTAGGGAAAGCTCACCGCTTCGATTCCGTCGTGGAACGACGCGAGCGACAGACGCAGCCGCGTCTCGCGGCCCTTGCTGTCCTTCTCCTCGATGTTCCACTTGCCCTTCTCGCCCCAGCGAAAGCCCACCGAACCGTTGGGTACGGTCAGATCGCCCGTCTTCTCGTCCCACGCGAGGGTCTTCCATTCGGGGTTGTTCGCCTCGCCGAGTCCGCCGAGGTCGCTGGCGCGCAGGAAACGTTCCGGCACGAGCCGCCCGTCGGCGCGGCGCTCGAGCCGTACGGCGAGCGGCATGTCGGTGTAGCGGCGGCAGTAGTCGGTGAAATACTCCGACGGCTTCTCGACGTGGAATTCCCTCAGGATCACGTGGCCGAACGCGAATGCGAGCGCGGCGTCGGTGCCCTGCTTCGGGTGCAGCCAGTGGTCGGTGAGCTTCGCGACTTCCGAGTAATCCGGGCAGATCGCAATCGTCTTGGTGCCGTTGTAGCGCGCCTCGGTGAAGAAGTGCGCGTCGGGCGTGCGGGTCTGCGGGACATTCGAGCCCCACGCGATGATGTAGCGGCTGTTGTACCAGTCGGCGGATTCAGGCACGTCGGTCTGCTCGCCCCAGACCTGGGGCGAGGAGGGCGGCAGGTCGCAATACCAGTCGTAGAACGAAAGACACGCGCCGCCGAGCAGCGAGAGATAGCGCGCGCCGGCTGCGTACGACACCATCGACATCGCAGGGATAGGCGAGAAGCCGATCACGCGGTCGGGTCCGTATTTCTTCACCGTGTACAGGTTGGACGCGGCGACGATTTCGTTCGCCTCGTCCCAGCGAACGCGGGCGAAGCCGCCCATGCCGCGCTTGCCCTTGTAGTCCTTCGCCTTCACGGGGTCTTCCACGATGCTCGCCCAGGCATCCACGGGCGACATCGTCTTGCGCGCCTCGCGCCACATACGCAGCAGCGCGCCGCGCACCAGCGGGTACTTCAGGCGATTGGCGCTGTAGAGGTACCAGGAGTAGCTCGCGCCGCGCGGGCAGCCGCGCGGCTCGTGGTTCGGCAGGTCGGGGCGCGTGCGCGGATAGTCGGTCTGCTGCGTCTCCCAGGTGACGAGGCCGTTCTTGACGTAGATCTTCCAGCTGCATGAGCCGGTGCAGTTCACGCCGTGAGTCGAGCGCACGATCTTGTCGTACTGCCAGCGGGCCCGGTAGCTGTTCTCCCACTCGCGGGCTTCGGTTTTCGTGAAGCCGTGGCCGTCGGCGAACTGTTCCGTGTTCCGCTTCAGGAACTGCAGCCGGTCGAGGAAATAGCTCATCGTCGGTACCTCTTGCCCATCGTTCGCACCGGTGTGGATCTCAACACGGCGCTTCCGCCCCGCGCCGCAGGTACCACCACCATGTGATCGCGAGGCAGCTCAGATAGAAAACCAGGAAGCCATAATACGCGGCTACCGGCTCACCGGTGATCGCAATCGAGCTGCCATAACTCTTGGGAATGAAAAAGCCGCCGTATGCGCCGATCGCGGAACTGAAGCCCACCACCGCCGCGGATTCGATGCCGGCCTGCCGCTGGGCGGCGGCCTGACTCGCGTCGTCGTCGGCCGCCGCGAGCCGCTGGTGGTACGAGCGGAAGATCACCGGAATCATGCGGAAGGTCGAGCCGTTGCCGATTCCCGTGACAATGAACATTGCGATCGTCGCGGCGAGGAAGCCCGGGAAACTGCCGGCCGAGCCGGCATGCGGCAGGAAGTATATTTTGAGAACAACACCGGCGATCAGCAGCACGAATACCCAGAAGGTCAGCATGGCGCCGCCCACGCGATCGGCCAGCCAGCCGCCTGCCGGGCGCGCGAGCGCGCCGACCAGCGGCCCGAGGAAGGCGTAGTCGAGCGGATCCACGCCCGGGAACTGCGTCTTGACGAGCAGCGGAAAAGCCGCGGAGAAGCCGATGAAGGAGCCGAAGGTGCCGACATAGAGCCAGCACATGAGCCAGTTGTGCTTGCGCTTGAAGATCGAGGCCTGCTCGTTGAACGAGGACCGTGCGCTCGCGAGGTCGTGCATGCCGAACCAGGCGGCGAGCGCACTGGCGGCGAGCAGCGGCACCCATACGTATCCCGCATTCTGCAGAAAGAGACCCTGTTCGCCGCTGCCTGCCTGCGGCCCGCCGGCGAGCGAACCGAAGAGACCGGCCGTCACCACCGCGGGGACGAGAAACTGCACCGTCGAGACGCCGAGGTTGCCGAGGCCTGCGTTCATGCCGAGCGCATAGCCCTGCATCTTCTTCGGATAGAAGAACGAGATGTTCGCCATCGAGGAGGCGAAGTTCCCGCCGCCGAGTCCGCACAGGATCGCGATGGCGACGAACTGCCAGTAGGGAGTCGCGGGATCCTGCACCGCGAGACCCAGCCACAGGGTCGGGATCGCGAGCGTGGCCGTCGACAGTGCGGTCCAGCGCCGCCCGCCGAAAATCGGCACCATGAACGAATAGAAGATGCGCAGCGTCGCGCCCGAGAGCGCGGGAAGCGCGGTCAGCCAGAAGAGCTGATCGGTCGTGAAGCGAAAGCCCGCCCGGTTGAGATTGACTGCGACCACCGAGAAGAGCATCCACACCGCGAAGGCGAGCAGCAGCGCCGGAATCGAAATCCAGAGATTGCGTGTCGCGATGCGCTGGCCCGTCGCCTCCCAGAACGCCGGGTCCTCAATCTCCCATTTCGTAATCTCGGCCGGCTGGCCCATGTTGCGACTTCGATGCTCGTTCACCGTGGGGCGGCAAGTCTAGGTAGCGCAGTGTCGCATCGCCTTGCCGTGGATCAAGCTCGCGCGACCCTTCGCCTGCGGAAGCTACGTATGGCGAACGGTCCGGTGACTATACTGCGCCAGTCCGCCCCTGTGCCATGAAGGATTGATCACGGATGGCCCTGCTGACTCCGGCCGAAGCCGATCAGGTGATCGGCACCCACATGCGTCCGCTCGCGAGCGAGACACTGCCCCTTGTGCAATGCGCCGGCGCGCGGCTGCAGGAGGATATCCACGCAGAACGCGATCAACCGCCCTTCGACCGTGTCGCCATGGACGGTATTGCGCTCACCTCGCGGGCAGTGCGCGAGGGGCTGCGGTCCTTTCACGTGCAGGGCTGTCAGGGCGCGGGCGATTCGCCCGCCATTCTCGCGGACAAGGCGCACTGCATCGAGATCATGACGGGTGCGATGCTGGCGCAGGGTTGCGATGCCGTCGTACCGGTCGAGCGCGTCACGCGGCAGGGTGATGTGGCAGTGCTCGACGAGGCGATCGCGGTCGAACCCTGGCAGAACGTGCATCGGCGCGGCAGCGACGCCCGGGAAGGGGGGCTTCTGCTCGCCGCCGGCACGATCCTGTGCGCCCCGGAAATCGCGATCGCTGCCTCGGCGGGCCGATCCCGGTTGCGCGTTGCAGCACAGCCCTCGATCATCGTGGTGTCGACGGGCAACGAGCTGATCGAACCGGAAGAGCCGATCCTGCCGCACCAGGTGCGGCGCTCGAATGCCTATGGCCTCGTCGCGCAACTGCGCCTGCGCGGCTTCAGCCGCGTCTCGGACGATCATTTGGTCGATGACACGGAAGCATTGCGGCGCGCCCTGCGGCTGCACCTTCAAACCCACGACGTCGTCGTCCTGAGTGGTGGCGTTTCCGCGGGACGGTTCGATCTCGTGCCGCAGGTGCTGGGGGAACTCGGAGTACAGCGGCATTTTCACAAGATCGCGCAGCACCCCGGCAAGCCCCTGTGGTTTGGTACCACGCCTGCAGGCGTCGCCGTGTTCGGGCTGCCCGGCAATCCGGTGTCGTCGCTCGTGTGTCTCGCGCGCTACGTCGTTCCGGCATTGCGTGCCGCGGCGGGTGGCGTCCCGCGACCACCGGATGCGGTCGCTCTCGCGGCGCCCGTGCGCGTGAAGTCGCCGATGGCCTGGTTCCTTCCGGTGCGCCTCGCGCGGGACGGGCAGGGCGTCTTGTCGGCGGAACCGCGTCCGACCAATGGTTCCGGCGACTTCACGAGCCTCGTCGGCACCGACGGTTTCGTGGAACTGCCGCCCGGGCCCAAAGAATGCGGGCGCGGCTTCGTCGCACCCTTCCATCCGTGGTAGTCAGGCTGCGCGTCGCGCAGTGCGCAGCATCGCGTCGATGAGTGCGAGGCGCTCGGCAGATGCCCCGGGCGCCGGGCTGCGGGATCGCAGGGCCTGGACCGTCGCGATACCCTCGTCGAGCGACGCTGCCCGGCGCATCGGGCCGAGGCAGCGCCACATGAGATCGCGCAATTCGGCCGGCACTTCACCCTCATCGAGTTCGCGGGAATCGTTGTCGCACACCGTGGGTGCGCTGCTCTCCCGGCCGAGCGCCTGTCCGAGGCGCTGTCCGAAAACCACGGCTTCGAGCAGTGAATTGCTCGCGAGCCGGTTGGCACCGTGCAGCCCGGTGCAGGCCGCCTCACCGACCGCCCACAGACGCGGCACGCTCGTCCGGCCGTCGAGATCCACGGCGATCCCGCCCATGTGGTAGTGGGCGGCGCAGGTCACCTTGATCGGCTCGCGATGTGGATCGATGTCGTATTGCCGGCAAGCCCGATAGGCGGTCGGGAACGATTGCGCGACCTCCGTGCCATGCAGGGAGGTCGCGTCGAGCCAGACGCCTTTTCCCGCGACCTGCTCCTGGTGGACGACCTGCGCGACGACATCGCGCGGAGCGAGATCCCCGAGCGGGTGCGCGGCCTGCATGATGCGGCGGCCCGTCTCGTCCAGCAGATGGGCGCCCGCGCCGCGCAGGGCCTCGGTGAGCAGCGGCAGTGGGCGCGCCGCGACATCGAGTGCGGTGGGATGGAACTGCACGCTCGCGAGCTCTGCGCAACGCGCGCCTGCGGTCAGCGCCATCGCCAGACCGTCGCCGCGGGCGCTCGCGGGGTTCGTCGTGCGCTGGTAGAGGGCACCGATTCCGCCGGTGGCAACGACGACGTCCCGGGCACGCACCGTAAAGGCTTTCCCGCCGGCGTCACGCGCGAGCACCCCGCCAGCGCCCCGTGGACCGTGCAGGAGGGCAACCGCCCTCATCCCTGGCAGCACCTCGATATGCGAGGCCCGCGCGAGCTGCTCGCGCAGCGCACGCATGATCTCGGCACCGGTGGCATCGCCTCCCGCGTGCAGCACCCGCGCCCGGCTGTGGGCAGCCTCGAGATGCAACGACCATACGCCGTCCGTGCGCGCAAAGCGCACGCCAAGGGATTCGAGCCAGTGGGCGGCGGCCGGCGCGCCGTCGCAGGCGAGGCGCACGGCCGCGTCGTCATTGCGGCCGCGCCCGGCCATGCGCGTGTCGGCGGCGTGCAGTTCGGGCGAGTCATCGGCGCCGACCGCCGCAGCGATGCCACCCTGCGCGAGTTCGCTCGCCGCATCCCCCGTATACAGCAGGCACACGCGGCGCCCGCGGGCGCTCAAGGCTGTAACCAGGCCTGCGGCGCCTGCGCCGAGGACCAGCACATCCGTGTCGAGCGTGGTCATGCGCCGCGCGGGCGGCCGACGTCGAGCATCCGTTGCACGGCACGCCGTGCGCCGACCGCGATGTCCCCGGGAATTTCGATCGCCGGGGCGAGCCGTTCGAGGCTCGTACGCACCCCCGCGAGCGTGATCCGCTGCATGTGCGGGCACAGGTTGCAGGGCCGCAGGAAATCGGTTTCGGGGAATGCGCCCGCCACGTTGTCCGCCATCGAGCACTCGGTGATCAGCACCGCGCGCTCGGGGCGCTCGCGGGCGAGCGCGGCGATCATGCCCGATGTCGAGCCGACATAGTCGGCCGCTTCCTGGACATCCTCCGGGCACTCGGGATGCGCGAGCACGTAGGCCTGCGCGGACCTGCGATACTCACGCACCTCCTCGCCGGTGAAGCGCTCATGCACTTCGCAATGGCCGCGCCACGGAATGATGCGCACCTTCGTGTTCGCGGCCACGAATTTCGCGAGGTATTCGTCCGGCACGAAGATCACTTCCGGTGCGCCGAAGCTCTCGACCACGAGCTGGGCGTTCGACGACGTACAGCACGCGTCGCACTCGCTCTTCACCGCTGCGCTCGTATTCACGTAGCAAACGACCGGCACACCCGGATGCTGGCGGCGCAGGGCGCGCACGTCCTCGGGCGTGATGGAATCGGCGAGCGAGCAGCCGGCCTCGAGGTCCGGCAGCAGCACGATCTTGTCGGGCGAGAGGAGTTTGGCGGTTTCCGCCATGAAGCGCACGCCGCACATCACGATGACGTCGGCGGTCGATTCCGCGGCGCGCCGGGCGAGCTCGAGCGAGTCGCCGACGAAGTCGGCGACGCCGTGGAAGATCTCGGGCCGCTGATAGTTGTGTCCGAGCACGACGGCATTGCGCTCGCGCTTCAGGGCCTCGACCGCCGCCACGAGCTCGAAATGCACGTCCCATTCCGCACGCGGCATCAGCCGCGCGACACGCTCGTAGCGACGCGCGTGCTCCGCGGCGTCGTAGCCGCCACGGCGGGTGATGGCGGTCGCCTTCACAGCCGTCCGAAGACGAGCGAGGCGTTGGTGCCGCCGAAGCCGAAGCTGTTCGACATCACCGTGTCCACGCGCATGCGCCGCGTCTCTCTCAGTATCGGGTAGCCGGCGCAGGCCGGGTCGAGCTCGTCGATGTTGACCGAGCCCGCGAGGAAGCCGTCCCGCAACATCAGCAGCGAATAGATGGCTTCCTGCACGCCCGCCGCGCCGAGCGAATGCCCCGACAGGGACTTGGTGGAGGACACGAGCGGCAGATCGAACCCGAACACCTCGCGCACGGCGTTGAGCTCGATCACGTCGCCGAGCGGCGTCGAGGTGCCGTGCGCGTTCACGTAGTCCACCGGTCGCTTGACACCCCCGAGCGCCTGGCGCATGCAGCGCACGGCACCTTCACCGGAGGGCTGCACCATGTCCGCGCCGTCGGCCGTGACGCCAAAGCCCAGCAACTCGGCGAGGATCGGTGCGCCGCGCGCCTGGGCGTGCTCGAGGGATTCGAGCACGAGCATGCCGCCGCCGCTGGCAATCACGAAGCCATCACGATTCACGTCGTAGGCGCGCGAAGCGAGTTCGGGCGTTGCGTTGCGGGCCGTGGAGAGCGCGCCCATCGCATCGAAGAGCGCGGTGAGCGACCAGTGCTCCTCTTCGCCGCCGCCACAGAACATCACGTCCTGGTTGCCCCAGCGGATCTGCTCGGCCCCGGCGCCGATGCAGTGCGCGCTCGTCGCGCAGGCGGAAGTCAGGGAATAGCTGACGCCCTTCACGTGGTAGGTCGTCGCGAGG
>CAUJHX010000257.1 GCA_963204795.1 Pseudomonadota bacterium
CGTCAGCGCAATCAGCGCGGAAAACGCGACCGCGGCGGCCACCGTGACGCCGAACTCGCCGAAGAGGCGTCCGACGTTGCCCTCCATGTACGAGACCGGCAGGAACACGGCGCACAGCACGAGCGTAGTGGCGATCACCGCGAAACCGATCTCGCGACTGCCTGCGATGGAAGCGAGCAGCGCCGGCTCGCCGCGCTCGACCCGCCGCACGATGTTCTCGAGCACCACGATCGAGTCGTCGACCACGAGCCCGATCGCGAGCACCGCGCCGAGCAGCGTCAGTGTATTGATCGAGTAGCCGAGAGCCGCCATCACCAGCGTCGCGGCCAGCAGCGACACCGGAATCGTGACGGCCGGGATAAGGGTCGCGCGGGCAGTGCCGAGGAAGAGGAAGATCACGGCGAGCACGATCGCGAGCGTTTCAGTGAGCGCCCTCGCCACGCTCTTCATCGATTCGACGATGAACACCGAGAAATCGATGTTCGCGCCCATGATGATGTCGGCGGGCAGGCTCGCGCGCATCCGCTCCATCTCCGCCCTGGCGCGCTGCGCAACTTCGAGCACGTTCGCCTGCGACTGTGGCGTGATGCCGACGCTGATGCCCGGCACCCCGTCCGAGCGCGACAGGCTGCGCTCGTCTTCGGCCGCGAGCGTGACGCGCGCGACGTCGCCGAGGCGCACGACATAGCCATCGGCGCCCTTGCCGATTGCGAGTTCGCGGAAATCGGCTTCATCGGTGAGGTTCGTGTCGGTACGCAGCGTGAACTCACGCTCCTGCGACTCGATGCGCCCTGCGGGCAGCTCGACGTTCTCGCGCCGCAGCGCATCTTCGACGTCCGTGACGGTCAGCCGGCGCGCCGCGAGCGCGTCGCGGTCGAGCCATATGCGCATCGCGTAGCGGCGCGCGCCGCTCAGGCGCACGAGAGCAACCCCCGGCACCGCAGAGAAGCGATCGACGAGATGCCGGGTCACGTAGTCGGTCAGCTCGAGCGGGCTGCGCGCCGGACTCGACACGCTGATGAACATGATCGCATCCATGCCCGAATCGACCTTGGTGATCTGCGGCGGATCGGCCTCCTCGGGCAATCGCGCGATCACGCGCGAGACGTGCTCGCGCACGTCATTGGCAGCGGCATCGATGTCGCGATCGAGCGTGAACTCGAGCGTGACGCGCGAAGTCTCGTCGCGGCTCGAGGAGGTCAGCTTGGCGAGTCCCTCGATGCCGGAGATCTCGTCCTCGATCAGCTCCGTGATGCGCTTTTCGACCACACTCGCGGAAGCCCCACGGTAGAAGGTGTCGATCGTGACGATCGGCGGCGACACATCCGGATACTCGCGGATCGGCAGACGCAGCGCCGCCATCACGCCGAGGATGGCAAGCAGCAGCGACAGCACGGTGGCGAACACCGGCCGGCGAATCGACAGATCGGAGATCGTCACCCCTGTGCCTCGCGCACCGCGATGCCGTCGTGCACCTTCTGCGTGCCTTCGACCACGATGCGCTCCCCCTGTGCGAGACCGCCGACGATTTCGACCTTGCCAGGCTCGCGCCTTCCGATCTGCACCTCGCGCCGCACGACCTTGCTGTCGCCGTCGACGACGAAGACGTACTGCCGGCTCTGCTCGGGCACGAGCGCCTGTTCCGGAATCACGAGCGCCTCGTACTCGTCCCTCGCAAGCGTCACGTTGACGAGCATGCCCGGTCGCAACAGGGACGCGGCATTCGGCACGAGGGCGCGAACGGTCACCGAACGCGTCACCGGATCGATGCGCGAATCGATCGTCAGCACCCGGCCCTTCAGTTCGCTGTCGGGGTGTGCCGCGATTCGCGCGGACAGTTCGAGCCCTTCGCGCAGGCTGCCGAGGAGGTTCTCGGGCACGGCAAAATCCACCTTCATCACGCTCGTGTCATCGAGCGTCGTGATCACCGTGCCCGGGCTCACGAGGCTGCCGACACTCACGCGCCGCAGGCCGACGCGGCCGCCAAATGGCGCGCGGATCACGGTGTCGGCGAGCCGTGCCGTGGCCGCGTCGGCGCGGGCGCGGTTTGCCTTCATGATCGCCTCGAGCTGCTCGTACTGCGACTGCGACACGACGCGGGTCGACAGCAGGTCGCGCGCACGCTCGTACTGGCTCGTGCTCTCGGTGAGCGCGGCGGACGCTTCCGCGAGATCAGCGCGCGCCTGTGCCGGATCCAGCTCGATGAGCACCTGGCCTTGCCTGACGGTCTCGCCATCGCGAAACCTCACGGCCGACACGAGGTTGGAGGTCTTGGACGTCACCTCGATCGACTCGTTCGCGATGGCGGTGCCGAGTGCCCTCAGCTCGTGCGCGACGCGCTCGCTGCGCACGAGCACACTGACCACCGCGGGCGCGGCCTCACCCTGCCGCGCACCGCTGCCCGCCATCGGTGCGGGCGGCGCGCCGGCATGCTTGGTGGCGTAGATCGCCCAGCCGCCCGCGAGCAGCGCGGCAACGAGACTGGCTGCGGTGACGGCGTTACGCGTATCGGTCATCGGGAAAGTATTGCATCGTCATCGGGCGAAGGTCACCCGATCGGCGAGCCCGCCGCGCAGGATCGCGGGCAGTGTCCCTGCGTCCCATCCCGGTGTCGCACGCCCGAGACGTACGATCACCAGCTGCTCGTCCGGCCAGACCCAGATCGCATGCCCATCGCCGGCCATCATGAGCCCCCCGTCTTCGAGCTGCCATGCCTCGAGGCCGTAGTGCGGATTCGGGACCGAGCCGCGCGCCATCTCGCGAACCCACCCCTGCGGCAGAACTTGCCGGCCGTCCGCGGCGCCGTCGGCAACCAGGAGCATGCCGATGCGCAGCAGATCACCCGGTGCTGCGCTCAATCCGTCAAACACCGCGGCCATGCCACCCCGCCGGTCGAGCCCGTACCCGGCAACCCCCGCGCCGATCGGCCGCCAGAGCAGCTGCGAGATGACTTGCGGGAACCGTTCACCGCTTGCCCGCTCGAGAACGATGCCGAGCAGCTGCGCATCGACAGGTGACACGGCGAAATGGGTACCGGGCTCGTGCGCGAGGTCGAACGACAGGGCGGCACGCACGGACTCGGTACCGAACTGCAAACGCCCTCCCTTGCCGAGCAGGGACACCCGGCTGTCGAGGGCGGGGGTCTCCAGTCCCGACACGTTCTGCAGCAGCTGCCGCAATGTGATCGCGCCGCGTCGCTCGCCACGCCACTCCGTCAGCCAGTGATCGACGCTCGCATCGAGTGACCTGACCAGACCGTCACTGATCGCGCAGCCGTAGACGACACCCAGCAGCGAACGGCTGAGGCCCTGCACCGGATAGAGCGTGTCACGCGACAGCCCCTGCCAGTAGCGCTCGAGCTGCAACCTGCCTCGATGCAGAACCAGCAGGGCCACGCTGTCATGCGTCTGCGCCCAGGACTCGGCCTGCGCCAGCGCGCTTGATTCGATGGTGCGCCCACCGGGCGTGGCAACAGGGAAAAACGCGCTACCGCCGCCGTCGAACGCCTCTACGGGGGCACGCACCGTCACGCGCCACTCCGCCCTGTCGGCCGGAAGACTCCACAGGCGGTGCAGGAAGGGCCAGTCCGCAGCGAGGAATCCGATGCCCGCGGAGAGCATCAGCGCGCCTGCCGCCACGATCACCAGGAGCAAACGTCGCAACATGGCTCCATGATAATTAAACTCGCAGGGTGCCGCTTCGCATCGCCCTGCTCACGTCGGAAATCACGCCCTGGTCGAAGACCGGCGGGCTCGCCGATGTCACCGGAGCCCTCGCGAAGCACCTGGCGCTGGCGGGGCACGATGTGCGGGTCTTCACGCCGCTCTACTCCAGTATCGATCGCGCACTGCTCGGCCTCCCGCCGCCCGCAACGGGCGTCCTCACGACGTCGATGCCCGGCTGCGCAGCCACGGTACATTTCATCGACGATCCTGCGCTCTTTGCCCGCGCCGGCCTCTACACCGAAGACGCCGACGAGCACCGGCGCTTCATCGCACTCACGCGCGCGGCCTTCGAGACCTGCCGCCGGACCGGCTTTGCGCCGCAGATCTTCCATTGCAACGACTGGCACACGGCCTTCGGCCCGCTGCTGCTCGACGCAGAGTACGCGCAGGAGCCGCTCTTCTCCGGCACGCGCAGCGTGCTCACGATCCACAACATCGGCTATCAGGGAATCTTCGACGCACGCGATGCGTCCGACCTCGGGCTGGCCGATCCGCACCGGCTCCACCAGGACGACCTGCGCGCCGGCATCGTCAATGCCTTGAAGCACGGCATCCTCTACGCCCACGCCGTCACGACCGTGAGCCCGACCTACGCGCGCGAAATCTGCACCGCCGAATACGGCATGGGCCTCGAACTGGTGCTGCGCGCGCGCGGCAACGCGGTCACCGGCATCCTGAACGGCGTCGACTACGACGAGTGGGATCCGCGGCGTGATCGACACCTTCCGATTCGCTACGACGAGAACTCGCTCGGCGCCAAGGCGGAGCTCAAGCGCGCGTTCCTTGCCCGCGAGGGTCTGCCCTTCCGGCTCGGCGTGCCGCTGTTCGGCATCGTCAGCCGGCTCGCACCGCAAAAGGGCTTCGAACTGCTGTACGACACATTGCCGCCCCTGCTCGCGCAGAACCGCGCACAACTCGTGGCACTCGGCAGTGGCGAGGGGCGTTACGAGCAATTCTTCGCCGGCCTCGCGCGCGATTACCCGCAGGCAGTGCGCTTTCGGGCCGGGTATGACGAGACGCTCGCGCACTGGATCGAGGCTGCGAGCGACTTCTTCCTGATGCCCTCGCGCTACGAGCCTTGCGGACTCAACCAGATGTACAGCCTGCGCTACGGCACGGTACCGATCGTGCGTCGCACGGGCGGGCTCGCCGATACCGTCGAGAACTTCGACCGCGCCACGGGCCGCGGCACCGGCATCGTGTTCAACGATTTCGATACGCCCGCGATTGCCTGGGCCCTGACGCGCGCCCTGACCCTGTATGCCGATACCTCCGCTTTTGCCAGGCTCGTGCGCAACGGCATGGC
>CAUJHX010000258.1 GCA_963204795.1 Pseudomonadota bacterium
TACGGCGGCACGGTGGTGATCACCGTGCCGTCCATGCTGCCCGAGGTATCCATGATGAAGAGCACATTGGGCCGCGCGCCCGCAGAGGCGTTGCTCTTGTAGATCTCGGTGTCGTCCGCCAGGGCCGGCAGGGCGACGAAGACCGTGCACACGGCGAAGCCCAGCGTCTTCAGGAGCGATTGGTGGAGAGTCGACATGATCGATTCCTCGGATGAATCAGTTCGGTTACTGCGCCGCCGACACTTCGGCCACGACGCCGGATTTCAGGTCGTAGTTCACGGTCACGATGCCCTCGGGATTCTTGAGGGCCGCGGCGCGCAATTCGGCCACGGTGACAGGTCGATCGCCGACGAAATAGCGCGTCGCGGCTGTCGTCTGGAAAGACTTCGGCGCGCAGCCCGCGCAGGCCGGCATGGTCAGGCGGCCACCGGCTGCCGTCGGCAGTACGATGGATCCGGCGACGACTTCGGCCGCGATCGTGACCATCTGTATTTTCGGCACCGGGTTGGCGGTTGTCTGCGCGAGACCCGCCGATGCGGCGAGGAAGGCAAGCACCGCGAGCGCGGACCGGAGGCTGGATGTCGTGTTCATGCTGCGTTCCTCGAAACCTTCAGGGATTGATCGAGCCGAATGAGCCGCCGCCGCCGGCGTTCTGGATCACGAACGCGCCCTGTGCCTGGCGCGAGTTCGCATTGCGGGCCGAAGTACCGGTGCTCGTGATCTCGTAGTGAAAGCCGACGAACTTGCCGGCACTGAAGCCCGGCAGGTTGAGGTCGTCGCCGACATAGCGGCTCGAGGTCGTGAATTCGTCCGATGTCGAACCCGGTACGGCCTGGTTCGCCACGACGACCGGAGTGCCCGACTGCGGCACGGTCGGCAAGTCGCTGAGTGCCTGCTCGATGCCGGCCTCCGACGCCTGGAAGGCGTTCTGCCGGTACTGCTCGTTGCCCGCCATCAGGAGCTCGGACGACGCGGTGTTCATGCCGGTCACGGCGAGCAGCGTGAGGACCACGAGCAGCACGAGCCCGATGACGAGCGCGGCGCCCTGCTGCTTTCCGATGACCTTGTGTGTGGTGCGCATCATGAGTTGGAGACCCGGGTCAGAGCTGGCGCGAATTGCGCAGCTGGATCGTGCGGCTGACGAGCATGCGGCGGTTGCCATCGTTCGGCGTGACGCTCTTGCCGGCGTAGTTGTAGGTGCGACCGTCGGTGAAGCCCGCCTCGAACTGCGAGCTGCGCATCATCAGCCACACGCGCACCGAGACGACCTGGAAGCCGGCCGGCAGTGCATCCGCGTCGACATAACGGGTCGCGATGCCACGCGGTGCATCAGGGATGCCATTGCCGTCGGTGTCGAGGCCCGCGTCGATCAGGCCGTCGTTGTTGTAGTCGCCCGTGTCGATGCCGAACTGCACCTGCAGGTCCTCGACGCCCGGCATGACCTGCGTGTCGTCGAAGGTATTGCCCACCAGCTGCTTCATGCGCAGCGCGGGCAGCCGCACGCGCAGCGGACCGGTCGAGTTCCGCGAAATGTAGAAGCTGCGCACGATGAGGTCGCGCACCTGCACGGTGTCGGGTTCGAGCGCCGGGGAGGTGGGCAGATTGCCGTCAGCGAGCACGAACTGGTTCGTCGGCGACAGGCGGCTCACGAGCAGTTGCAGGCGGCCGCCCGTGGCCGCTGCCTGGGGGGCAAGCGCCGCGCGGCGGATCGTCAGGGTGTCGGTGTTGGGCTGCGCTCCGCCTACACCGACCAGTGGGGCACAGGCGAGCGTATACGCGTTGTTGCTGCCCTCGACGGTTGCGACCAGGTCCACGGCAAAATTGTTGCCGCAGGTCTGATAGGAGGACGGCAGCCCGGCGACGGCCGCTCGCGAGGCCATCATGCGATTGGCGGTCACGAAGCTGGAAGTGGATCCGCCAGTGATGAACTTGAAATCGTCCGGAGAGTTCGAAAACCCGTAATAGCCTGCCAGCTGCAATTCGGGCTCGATGACCGACATCGCATAGCGGGCGTCTTCCTGCAGGCGCGCCACCGTGTCGCTCACCCGATAGGTGCTGCGACTCTGCGAATAGACGTACACGGCACCCACGATCAGCACCGAGCCGATCGCGAGCGCGACCAGCAGTTCGATCAAGCCGAGGCCTCTCTCGCGTTTCATGGTGTGGCTGCGATCACGAAGGTGCTCGCCCTGTAGTTGAAGGTTTCGCTGGCCTCCTGCCAGGTCAGCTGGATGTCGTACTGGTCGGGGAGGCCGGGGCCGCCGCGCGTCACGACGACCTGCGCAATCGGACCCGGCAGGGTCGCATTGACGTTGTCGAGCCAGTGCGAGAGGTCGTCCTCTGCGAGTTGGGCCGCCGAGCAGTTCGCTGCACCGACACACCCGTGCGTGACGGGAGCACCGCCATAGGTCGCGAGGTCATACGCAGCCGGCGCGGTGGTACTGGCGCGGCTGTTGGCGCGGATGCGATCGCCCAGGTCGCTGACGAGGCTGACCGCCTGTGTGCGGATGAGCGCGGTGCGCCCCGTCCGCAGGCTCGTCACGTAGAGGCTCGCGATGCCGAGGAGACCGATCGAGAGCACGACCAGCGCGACGAGCGATTCGACCATCGTGATGCCGCGCTGTGCTTGCCGGATGCGGGGGCTCATGGGGGACCTCACGGGCAGTCCGTCCAGGGATTGGCGTTGATTTCGTTCTCGCGCGTCACGCGCGAGCGGCCGGTGAGGCCGACTTCGATGCCGCGCGCGGCCGACAGGTTCGTGCCCGCCTGATTGGCTTTGCCGCGGTCATCACAGAAGAGCGTATTCGTGGCCATGGGCCCGCCGCCGATGACCTGGCTGAAACCGGTTGGAGCGAACGAGACGCAGCTGCCGGTGGAAGCGGGGGTCAACGATGGGTCGATCGTATCGCCGACCCGCAGGACCGGCTCGAGGACAGGATTGCCGGCGTCGCGATCACAGTTGTTGTCGGGGTCCGCGAAGACGATCCATCCCGTGAAGGCGCCACCCGAGCAGGTGGCCGCGGCATCACCCGGGTTCGCAGATGCGCACACCGCGACGGGCACCTGCCGCTTGATCGCCTCGCTGCGCGCGGTCTGCACCGCGCCGAGAAAGTCGTTGCCGACGCTCGTGAGCCGGTTGTTGCGCCGGAACTCGGTGAAGCTCGGCGCGCCGATCGAAAGGATGACCGCGGCGAGTGCCAGCGTGATCATCAGTTCCATCAGGGTGAAGCCCGCACTGCGCGTTTTCATGGGTCCGCAGTCTGGCGTGACGGCAAGGGCTGCGCTTGCCGGCCCGATCAAAGGCGCGGGATTCAGGATGAGTGGTGCGCGGGCGTGAACTGCGTCACGCGCCGGCGCGACATAATCCGCCCGGAAAGTTCTCAGCCCGTGCGCAGGAAGTCGCCGATCGCGGCGGAGAAGCGCGGGATGTCGACGAGAAACGCGTCGTGGCCTTCGATCGAAGGCATTGCAATGAGCGCGGTTGTGGCCCCGGCCCGTTCGAGCGTCGCCTGGATCGCACGCTGTCCCTCGATCGGAAAGAGGATGTCGGACTCGACGCCGATCACGAGCGCGCGCTCGACGCAGCCCTGCGTGAGTGGGGCGAGATCGAAGCGGTCCATGGCGCGCGACAGATACAGGTAGCAGTTGGCGTCGAAGCGCTCGACGAACTTCCCTGCCTGCGCTTCGAGGTAGCTCTCGATCTCGAACTCCGGGGAGAAACTGTTCGGCGGGCGCGCTCCGGCCATCCGGTCCCGACCGAAACGCTGCGCCCATTCGTCTGCCGATCGATAGGTGATCGTGCCGAGCTTGCGTGCGAGACGCAGTCCCGTGCGGGGTGGGGCATCGGGTGCGTAGTTGCCGTCCTGCCAGCCCGGGTCGCGCAGGATGGCTTCACGCTGCAGGCTGCGCAGCGCGATCGCAAAGGGCGTCGCGCCCGCGGTGCCGCTGATGCTCACGAGCCGTCGCGTGGCGCCGGGATGGGCGGCCGCAAAGGCCAGCACGACCATTCCGCCGAGTGACGGACCGAGGATCGTGTCAGCCTGCCTGATGCCCAGCGACTGGAGCACCTCGAAACCGCTGCGCGCGATGTCTTCGATCGACAGCTCGGGAAAATTGAGGCGGTAGCGCTCGCCGGTTGCCGGGTCGATGGATGCAGGACCGGTGGAGCCAAAGCAGCTGCCGAGCGAATTCACGACGATCACGAACCAGCGATCGGTGTCGATCGCGAGGCCGGGGCCGATCATTGCTTCCCACCAGCCGGGTGACGGGTCCGCGGGCGAACCCGCCGCATGCGCCGGCGGCGAGAGCCCCGTGAAGATGAGGATCGCGTTGTCCTTCGCGGGCGCGAGCGCACCCCAGGTCTCGTAGGCGATGCGTGCCCCGCGCAGCACGCCGCCCCGGTGCATCACGAATGGATCCGGCAGCGCCGCGTACTGGCGCGCGCTCATGGCTCCGGATCGCTGCCCTCGAGTACACCTTCGAAGAGCGGCGTCGACAGATAGCGCTCGCCTGTGTCGGGAAGCATGGCAAGAATGGCGCTTCCGGGCGGCGCCTCGTTTGCGACCTTGACGGCAGCGGCGAATGTGGCGCCGCTCGAAATGCCGCAGAAGATGCCTTCGCTTTTCGCAAGGGCGCGCGATGCGTCAATCGCCTCCTGATCGGCGACGGTGACGATCCGGTCCGGTACTTTCCGGTTGAGCACACCCGGCACGAAGTCCGGTGTCCAGCCCTGGATCTTGTGCGATGCGAACGGCGATCCGGACAGCAGCGCGGCCACGGCGGGCTCAGCCGCGATCACCTTGGTCTCGGGGCGCGCGAGTTTCACGACTTCGCCCGCGCCGGTCAGCGTGCCGCCCGTGCCCCAGCCCGTCACGAAGAAATCGAGCCGGCGGCCGGCGAAATCGCTGACGATCTCGGCCCCGGTCGTCTGGCGATGGTAGGCGGGATTCGCGGGGTTCTCGAACTGGTTGGCGAGGAACCAGCCATGTTTCTTCGCGAGCTCGGCGGCTTTCTTCACCATGCCGACACCACGTTCCGCGGCCGGCGTCAAAATCACGCGTGCGCCCAGCATGCGCATGATCTTGCGTCGCTCGATCGAGAAGGATTCCGCCATGGTGGCGACGAAGGGGTAACCCTTCGCGGCGCACACCATCGCGAGTGCGATGCCGGTGTTGCCGGAGGTTGCTTCGACCACGGTCTGGCCGGGCTTCAGCGCGCCGCTGCGCTCCGCGTCTTCGATGATCGCGATCGCGAGGCGGTCCTTGACCGAGGAGGCCGGATTGAAAGACTCGCACTTCACATAGATCGTGGTGTGCTTGGGCGCGAGGCGGTTGATGCGCACGATGGGCGTGCGCCCGATGGTTCCAAGGATGCTGTCGTAGATCATGGCGACACTTTAGCTCCTGCGTGTGGATGAGACCCATGCCGAATGGGTTGCTCGCGATAGCCAACGATTATGATGGCGCCGTGTCGATTCCCGAACGCCTGCAAAAACTGCTCGCTGCCGCCGGCCTCGGTTCGCGCCGGACCGTCGAGGACTGGATACGCGCGGGGCGGATCACCGTCAATGGTGTCGTCGCGACCCTCGGAGCCCGCGCAACGTGCGCCGATGTGATCACGCTGGATGGCCGCCCCGTGCCACTCGCGCCGCGCCCCGCTGCGCGCGAGGTGCTCATCTATCACAAGCCGCTCGGTGAGGTCACGACCCGGCATGATCCCCAGGGTCGGCCTACTGTGTTCGAACGGCTGCCTGAACCCCGTGCGGGGCGCTGGATCGTGGTCGGGCGGCTCGATGTCAACACGACCGGCTTGCTCCTCTTCACCACTGACGGCGAGCTGGCGCATCGCCTGATGCACCCCTCGAGTGAAGTCGCACGCGAGTACCTCGTTCGGGTTCGCGGCGAGCCCGATGCAGCCACCCTGCGGCGGCTCACCGAGGGGGTGCGTCTCGAGGACGGGTTCGGACGTTTCGACACCATCGAGCGTCACGCAGAGGGCGGCAGCCACGACTGGTTTCGCGTGGTGTTGCGTGAAGGCCGCAACCGCGAGGTGCGCCGCCTGTGGATGGCGGTCGGCTGCGATGTCAGCCGGCTGATGCGCCTGCGCTACGGTCCTGTAAGCTTGCCCGAGGACCTGCGGCCCGGCACCGTGCGCCGCCTGGCGCCGGATGCCGTGGAGGCTCTGGTCGCTGCAACGATCACCGCGAGGCGGAAATGAGCAGAAGTCTTGTGCCAGCCGCGATCTTTTCGGCCCTGTGGTTGTCGCTCGCCGGCGTGGCGCAAGGCGCCGTCACCGCGGCAAGCGCCGACGGCTTCACGCTCGTGATCGAAGTGGACATCAAGGCGCCACCGGCACTCGC
>CAUJHX010000259.1 GCA_963204795.1 Pseudomonadota bacterium
CTTCGTCGCCCTGCCGGCCCTGGCGGACGACACCGAGATCTACAAGAGCAACGCCTCTGCGGGCGCGCGGCCCAATGTGCTCTTCATCATGGATACCTCGGGCAGCATGGACGGCACGGTGATCACCACCGTGCCGCCGTACGATCCGGGCACGACCTATGCAGGTAGCTGCGATGCGACTCGCATCTACTACACGACGTCCGATACGACGCCTTCCGGCTGCGGTTCCCTCGACTATTTCCCCGCCGCATCGAATACCTGTAACGCGTCGGCGTCCGCGCTGGCATCCGGCGGGGCGGGCATGTGGCCGGCCCTCGGCAACCCGCGCGAACGCGCCGCGCAGTATCGCAGCGGCAGCGGTGGCACGAAGTGGCGCGGCATCAGTTCGGGCAATACCGGGTTCGTGGAGTGCGCGCCGGATGCCGGCGTGCATGGCCAGACGACCGCAAGCACCAGGAAGTACATCTGGAACAGCAGCCCCGGCTGGACGACCAGCGCATCGCTCAACTGGTCCTCGACCGGCAACAGCTACCGCTTCTACACGGCGAACTTCCTGAATTATCGCAACGGCGCGGGCAGTACCTCGATGACCCGGCTGCAAATCGTGCGCGACGTGGCGATCAACCTCGCCAATTCGCTGCAGAATGTCAATCTCGGCCTGATGCGTTACAACACCAACGCCGAAGGCGGCTATGTACTCAACGCGATCGACGATATCGCGACGAACCGCGCGAACGTCGTCACGAGGCTGAATGCGATGACACCGACGTCCGGCTCCGGCGGCACACCGCTCTCCGAGACCTACTATGAGGCGGCACAGTACTTCACCGGCGGCAGTCTCGTGTACGGCAACCAGGGCATGCCCGGCGTCAGCGATGACAATGCCCGCACGTCGCCGGGCAGCGGCACCTACCAGTCGCCGCTCAAGTACCAGTGCCAGAAGAGCTATGTCGTATACCTCACCGACGGTGCGCCTACCGTCGATGACGGCGCGATCGCGGACATCGGCGCGAAGATCGGCGGCGCGTGCAAGCCCGACCCGATCGAGCCTTTTCACGATGGTGGCTGGGTGGCTGGCAGCGGCATATGCATGGACGACCTTGCCGCGTGGCTCAATACCTCGGACCTGGCGCCCTCACTGCCCGGTACGCAGACGGCGTCGACCTTCATGGTCGGATTCGGCAATGACCTGAACCAGACGCCCGGCAACACACCGGGTTACATGAACGAGATTGCCAAAGCCGGCGGCACCGAAAAGGCGTACATGGCCACCGACGTGCCGACCCTGACCGAAGCACTGCAGAGGATCTTCAACAAGATCCAGATCACGAGCGCGACCTTCATCACGCCGTCGATCTCGGTCAATACCTTCAACCGCGCGCAGACGAACACCGATCTTTATTTCTCGCTGTTCAGGGTCTCGCAGGGCGAGCACTGGCCAGGCAACCTCAAGAAGTACAGCCTCGACGGGAACACCATCGTGGACGCGAGCACTCCCGCCCTCCCCGCGGTCGACGCGTCCGGCTTCTTCGCATCCGGCACGACCAGCTTCTGGTCGCCTTCGCCGGACGGCAATGACGTTACCCTCGGAGGCGCGACGAGCAAGCTGCCTGCACCCGCAAGCCGCAAGATCTATACCTCGCTCGCGGCAACCAGCGGTGATCTGAACGATGCCGCCAACGCGGTCAGTACCGCCAACAGCAGCATGTACGACGCGCTCGTTGGCGCAGGTGCTGCAACGAGCGGTTGCTCCGCCGAGTGCCAGAACACGATCAACTGGCTGCGCGGTTACGATGTGGACGACACGGATGGCGACGGCGACATCACGGAAACGGCACAGTCCCGCTTCATGGGCGACCCGCTGCACGGCAAACCCGCTGTCGTCTCTTACGGCGGCACGACCGTCTCGCCCGATGCGGAGGATACGGTCGTCTATTTCCCGACGAACGACGGCTTGCTGCACGCCATCGACGCGAAGTCAGGCCAGGAGCTGTGGGCCTACGTCCCGGAGGAACTGCTCGGGAGACTGCATACGCTGTATGTCGACAATGCCGTCGCGCAACGCAGCTACGGGCTGGACGGCGATGTGCAGATGCTCAAATTCGACAAGAACCAGGACGGCATCGTCGATTCGGCAGCCGGCGATCGGGTCTACCTCTTCTTCGGCATGCGCAGCGGCGGCACGAACTACTTCGGGCTCGACGTCACCGACCGCAACGATCCGCAGCTGCTGTGGAGCAAGAACGACACCGACTATCCGGGTCTCGGCCTCAGCTGGTCGCCGCCAGTCGTCACGCGTGTGAGCGTCGGCTCGGGCGGCGTGGACAACGACAGCGCGGAGAAGTTCGTGCTGGTCTTCGGCGGCGGCTACGACGTGGGGCAGGACAGCCAGCCCTACAGCATGGATTCCGTGGGCAACAGCCTGTACATCGTCGACGCGGAAACGGGTGCGCTCCTGTGGAATGGCGGTGGCCCGGGAACCGCCTCGCCGGGCATTGCGTTCACGAAGATGACGAACTCGATCCCCGGGAAGATCACCGTGATCGATACCGACGGCGACAAGTTTGCCGACCGCATGTACGCGGCCGACATGGGCGGGCGCGTGTGGCGCTTCGACATCTCGAACGGCCAACCCCGCAGTTCGCTGGTCGCCGGCGGCGTGATCGCCCAGCTGGGCGCGGGCAGCAATGGTGCCCAGCCGACTTCGGCCGCGCGACGCTTCTACAACGCACCCGACGTCTCGCTGGTGCAGCGGCGCGCGGAAGACCCGTACTACAACATCGCGATCGGCTCTGGCTACCGCGGGCATCCGCTCGATACGGTCACGCAGGACCGCTTCTATGCGATCCGCGACAAGGCGCCGTATGCGCGCCTCTCGCAGGCGGTCTACGACACGATCACGCCGATCCAGGACAGCAACCTGATCGACATCACGGCCAATCCCGCGGGTTCGACCGTCGCGCCGATCCACGCGGGCTGGAAATTCATCCTGCCGAACCAGCCCGGACGCCTCGGCGAGAAGGTGCTGGCGGAAGCGACGACCGTGAACAATGTCCTGCTGTTCACGACCTTCCAGCCGATGCCACCGGCCTCGGGTGCCGATCCCTGCTATCCGGCGAACATCAACCGGGCGTATGCGATGTTCGCGGACTCGGGCAAACCAGCGCTCGACTTCAACGATGACGGCGTACTCGACAACAACGATCTGTCGGTTGACCTCAACCAGGACGGTATTGTCGGCGAAATCACCGTCGCGATGATCCGCAACGCGAACCAGCAGAACGCGACCAATCCGCCGGGCTCGCCGCCCACAGTCTGCGTCGCCGGCGTGGAAGTCCTGAAGAAGTGCGTCAGCGCCGGCGGTACAATCCGTACCTTCTGGCAGCGCGACGACGCGAACTGATCGAGGGAGGACCGGCACCATGCGACCGACCCAGAATGGCGTGACCCTGATCGAGCTGCTGACCGTGATCGTCGTGATCGGCATCCTGGCGTCGATCGCGGTACCGAGCTACCGCAACTACCTCATTCGCGCGCAGCGCACCGAGGCGACTACGGCGCTCCTCAACCTGCAGGCGGCGCAGGAGAAGTTCTACCTGCAGAACAATGCTTATACCGATCAGGTCGCCGCGGCACCGCCCGCCGGGCTGGGTCTCATGGCGACGACCGAGCGCGGCTTCTACGACATCGCTGTGACCTTGACCAACGTCGATCAGGGCTACACCGCGACCGCCGATCCGGTCGCGGGCGCGGGCCAGGCCGATGACACGCGCTGCACACAGTTTTCCATCACCGATACGGGCACACGAGGCGCCACCGGGCCCGGCGGGCGGGACTACTGCTGGCGTTGAGGCAGCGCACGCGGAGCGCGCTGCGCGCGACGGGCGGCGGGCGGCGGGCCGGACGCTAGAATGGGGCGATGCGAATTGCCCTGCTGTTCCTGTTCCTCCCGATCACCGCTGTCGCGGCCGACGAACTGAAGCTCGCCACCTGGAACCTCGAGTGGCTGATCGCACCTGAAAACTTGCAGGCCCTGCGCGGCAGCTGCACACCGGAGGGCGTACGCCCGCCGCCGCGCGTGCGGTCGATTCCCTGTGACGTCGCCGCGAAGCTGAATCGCAGCCGCGCCGATTTCGACGCGCTGGCGCGCTACGCACGCCTGCTCGACGCGGATGTCGTTGCGCTGCAGGAAGTCGACGGCGCGAGCGCCGCGCAGCTCGTGTTCCCGGGCTATCGGTTCTGTTTCACCGGGCGGCGTCATGTCCAGAACACGGGTTTCGCGATCCGCCCCGGCATTCCTTTCCGCTGTGGTCGGGACCTGAAGTCGCTCTCGCTCGGCGATACGGTGCGCCGGGGCGCCGAGCTCGTGCTTTATCCCGGTGAATCACGCGAGTTTCGCCTGCTCGCCGTGCACCTGAAATCCGGCTGCGGCAATCGCCTGCTGAACGACTCCCGCAAGGAGTGCGCGGCAGTGGGCCGCCAGGTGCCTCTGCTGGAGCAATGGATCGACGGCGAGGCGGCGGCCGGCAGGCCGTTCGCCGTGCTCGGGGATTTCAACCGCAACCTGCTGCGCGACAAAGGCCCCGCACGCACGGATTCGGGTGCACAGCTGCGGCTGTGGCCGGAAATCGACGACGGCGACCCGCCCGAGGCGGACCTCACGAACACGGCCGAAGGGGGGCGTTTCGTCAACTGCTCGATGCGGCAGACCTTTCAGGGCTATATCGACTACATCGTGCTGTCCCGCTCGCTGGCGGCAGGCCTGGAAGCAGGCTCCTTCGACCGTGTCGTGTACCGCACGAAGGATGCCGTCGCCCGCAAGCTCTCCGACCACTGCCCGGTGTCAGTGCGGTTGCGGACAGCGATGGCCGCAAAGTGACTCGATTAAGTTCACTTCGATTTGGCAAACTGCGCCCGGAAGGCATAATCGGCGCAGGGGCCATGAAGAACATCAGCGAAGAAGAGCGCATCGAGTTGGAACGCCGCCTGCATACGCGTCACCGGGCACGCACCACGGTGTACATATCGGTGCCGGGCGGTCGCAAGCGGCTTTGCAGGGCCATCAACCTTTCGGCGACCGGCGTATTCATCGAGACGACCAATCTCGGGTTGCGGAAAGGACAGCAGGTTCAACTGGCGTTCGCGATCAATCTCGGCCCGATCACCAAGCTGCACCGGCGGACAGCGACCGTGGCGCATGTCTCGCGCGGTGGCACCGGCCTGATGATGGACGCCTTCGCCGCGCGCTGAGCGCGGCCACCCGGTCTGCAGCGATGGAAATCAGCGCACTGGCCGCGCTCGTGCTCGGCATCGTCGAGGGCTTGACCGAGTTCCTGCCCGTCTCGAGCACCGGCCACCTGATCCTCGCCTCGAGCGCCCTCGGCCTCAAGGGACCGAAGGTGCTCGCGTTCGAGATCATCATCCAGGGCGCCGCGATCCTCGCGGTGTGCTGGGAGTATCGCCGGCTCCTCTGGCACACCACCGCTTCGCTTGCGACCGATGCCGATTCGCGCCGCTTCGCGCTGAATGTGTCGCTTGGCTTCCTGCCGCTCGCCCTGCTCGGCCTCGCCTTCCAGGAGACGATCGAGGAGCAGCTCTTTCGGCCCGTACCGGTCGCGATTGCGCTCGTGATCGGCGGTATCGCGATCCTCGCCGTCGACCGGCGCGCCTCGCGTGCAACGCTTGACGCCGTCGCCGCCGTGCCGGTGCGGACCGCCCTCCTGCTCGGGCTGTGGCAGGCGCTCGCGCTGATCCCGGGCACGTCACGCTCGGGCGCCACGATCATCGGCGGGGTCGCTCTCGGCATGTCGCGCCGCCTCGCGACCGAATACTCGTTTTTCCTCGCGATCCCGACCCTGATCGGCGCGACGCTCTACAAACTGTACGAGGAGCG
>CAUJHX010000260.1 GCA_963204795.1 Pseudomonadota bacterium
TGCGCTGCCCGAAATTGCGACCCGGCACCAGCGCTCCCTCACCGCGATCGAAGCGCGCCTCGAGCGGCTGGGCAAGATCACCGCTGAGCAGCGCGTGACGAGAAACCGCTTTACGGCTGCCTGAGCGGGGCGACTGCGCCGACGGGCGTCGGTACCAGGCCGCGATCCTTCAGCAGCGCAAGCAGGCCGTCCGGTCCGACGAGATGCAGGGTGCCCACCACGACGAGCGTGTCATCGGGGCGGGCCAGCAATGCCTCGATCTGCGGGAGCCAGCGACGGTTGCGGTCGGTGACGAGCGGCCCGTAGAGGGTGGGCAGTCGCTCGTATTCGACAAGCAGCAGGCGCTCGAGCGCGGCTGTATCGGCACGGCGCCACGCGGTGAGAATCCCGTCGAGCTCGGTGGCCATCGAGTCCGATTCCCCGGCCGTCAGCTCGAGGAAGCGCGCCTGGTCCATGTAGGAAAGGCCGTCGAGTACGCCGAGCTGTTCATCGATCGTTTCGAGCCCGGCGATCGGTTTGCCCTCGGCGCGCGCCCGCTCAGTGAGCTGCTGCTCGACCCCCTGTGCCGGATCGAGACCGAGCTTCACGAGCTGCAGCTGCGTGAGCGCAAGTGCAACAGCCCAGGGCTCGAGCTGCGCCACGCTGTCGAGCGACAGCCCGAGTGCGCGCGCTTGCGCATCCACGCGCGCGAAGCGTTCGGCGCCGAGCAGCGTGCGCAGGTTCTCGCCGTCCCAGATCGTCGCATGCGCCGCCAGGAACGACGCCGCTGCCGCCGGGTCGAGATCGTCCATGTCGAGTTCCATGACGACGCGTTCGGCATCGCGCCAGGCCGAATCGAAGGCGGGTGGCAGGCGGCTGCGCGCGGTGTCGAGCACGTGCACGGAGCCGGCGAGATAAACCGTGCCGCCACCCGGGCGGTGGATCGACCAGACGGGTCCGGCGCTGGCGGCGCAGGTCGGGGCCGCGCTGGTCGCTGCCACGGCGAGGAGCGCGAGCGTACGCAGGAGCGCATCGGGCCGTCTCATGTGGCAGCGACCCATTCGACGCGCGTGTCGATCTCGCCGCTGTCGCGCAGCGTCAGCACGCGGTAGGCGGGCGGTCGCGCATCGATCGCGAAGTCATTCGCGCCGGGAAGGAATTGCGCGCAGGTGGAAGGCGTCGAGAGAAAGCGGACCTCGCGCCGCATGACGTCGAGATCCTGGTGGACGTGACCCCACAGCACCGCCCGCACATTCGGATGATGGTCGATCACGGCGAGGAAGTCGTCCCGGTTGACGAGTCCGACGCGATCGAGCCAGAGGCTGCCCATGTCGACCGGATGATGGTGCAGGCACACGAGCGCGTGGCGGCCGCCTGCCGTGCCGAGCGCAAGGTCGAGCTGCGCAAGCGCTGCGGGCGTGAGCTCGCCGCTTGCCATACCTGCCACCGCGCTGTCGAGCATGACCACGCGCCAGGCGCCTGCGTCAAAATGACCGCCGAGCACGAATGGCGGTCCTGCCAGCGCCGCGTGCATTGCGTCGAGGAGATCGTGGTTGCCCGAAATGCAATGCACCGGCTTGCCAAGGGATGCAAACAGGCGGCGAAAATGCGCATAGCCTGCGGCGTCATCCTGCACGATGTCGCCGGTGACGAGAACCGCGCTCGCCTCGCGTAGCGGCGCCTGCGCGTGCGCCAGTGCGCGTTCGAGGGCGGGCAGGGTCGCGATGCCGCGCAATGTTGCGGCCGCATCACCGTAGAGGTGCGGATCGGTGAACTGGATGAGTCGCGCGGCCACTGCGCAGCATGGTAGCAAAGCGACCTGAAGTTCCGGGGTGATGCAGTTCGAGTGCGGAGCGTCGTCAATCGACGACGGTGAGCAATCGCGCGCACAATCGGCACATCAGAGTGTGACGCGTGGCACGAGGCAGCCGACATATGACCAATACGACCATCAACCTTCCGGATCCGCTGCAGCAGTATGTCATCGAGCACAGCCTGCGCGAAGCTCCGGTGCTCGCGCGCCTGCGTCAGGTGACCGCAGCGTTGCCACAGGCCGGGCTGCAGATCGCGCCGGAACAGGGTCAGTTCATGCAGCTGCTCGTGCGCCTGCTCGGCGCGAAACGCTGTCTCGAAATCGGCACGTTCACGGGGTACTCGGCGCTCGCGGTGGCGCTCGCGCTACCGGGCGACGGCGAACTCGTCACTTGCGACGTGAGTGTCGAGTGGACGCAGATCGCGCGCCAGTTCTGGCGTGAAGCCGGAGTCGATGCGCGCATCGATCTGCGACTTGCGCCTGCCCTCGCGACCCTCGATGCGCTGCTCTCCTCCGGCAGCGGATCGTCCTTCGATTTCGCTTTCATCGATGCCGACAAGGGCAACTACGTCGCCTACTACGAGCGCGTCGTCGAGCTGCTGCGTCCCGGCGGCCTGCTCGCGGTCGATAATGCTCTCTGGGGCGGCTCCGTCGCAGATTCCGACGTGAATGATGCGGACACCAACGCGATCCGCGCATTGAACGACCGGGTGCATCGCGACGAGCGCGTGGACATGTCGCTCGTGCCGATCGGGGATGGGTTGCTGCTGGCCCGCAGGCGCGGGTGACGGGCGGCGGGCGATGAGCTACGGGCGACGGGCCAGAGGCGCGGCGAGTCATCCGCCGCCTCGCGGGTCAGCGCGCCCTCGCAGACGGCGCGCACGACCCCCCCGGAGCCGGAAGCCCCGCGCCCCCCCCCGCGGGGGGGGGGGTCTCCCCCCCCGCGCCGCGGGCCCGTCGCGCGCAGCCCGTCGCCCGCTGCCCGCCCCTCAGTTCAGACAGACGACGAGATTCGCGTGATACGCGCGCCAGTCGATGGGCACGACGATGGGCCGGGTGTCGGGTGAATAGCCGATCGTGCTCGAGCTGCCCGTGACCACCGACGGCGTCGAGATGATGAAGTT
>CAUJHX010000261.1 GCA_963204795.1 Pseudomonadota bacterium
GCGCCCATGCTGGTGCCGGCGATGTAGTCGACCGGGATGTGCTCGCGCTCGAGCGCGCGCAACACACCGATGTGCGCCGCGCCGCGCGCGCCGCCGCCCCCGAGCACAAGCCCGATCTTCTCGCGCGCTTCGGCAAGCGGAGCCAGCACAAGCATGGCGAGCGCGATCCGGGCAAGGGGTCGGCGCCAGGAAGTTCGATGCCGCATGGTTCACCTCTCGCGCAAGCGTAGCGTGAAGTAGACTCGTTGGCATGGAGCGGGAATTCCATGCGCCCTGGGGAAAGCCGCTGCGCGTCCTGTCGGCGTTGAGCCTGGGCATTCTGATGCTGATCGTGATCCTTGGTCTCGCGACCGGCCCGCGCCACCTCTGGATCTGGCGGGTTGCCATGATCGGCGCGCCATTGTTCGTGGCCATCGCGGCTCTGCCGTTCATGGTTCGCGGCTACACGTTGACCGGCGGCAGCCTGGTCGTGCACCGCCTCGGTTTCGACACGACGCTGCCGCTCGATGACTTGCGAAGCGTGCGCGGGGTCGCCGGCGACGTTGCCGGCTCGGTGCGGTTGTTCGGCAACGGGGGGCTGTTTTCGCTCACCGGCTGGTTCTGGAACCGGCGTCTCGGGCGCTATCGCGCGTACGCCACTGATTTCGACCGTGCGGTACTGCTGGAATTCGGGCGACGCAAGGTAGTCGTCACACCGCACGATCCGCAGGCTTTCATCGTGCAGGTCCGCAGACAGTTTGCGCTGCGATGACAGGAGAGAATCAATGGGCGACGCGCGCATCGAAATGCTCGAAATGAAAGTGGCGCACCTCGAGCACGCGCTGCAGGAGCTGAGCGATGAACTTGCGCGCCAGCAGCGCGATCTCGGCGAGCTGCGCGTTCGCAACCAACAGCTCGCGCAGCAACTCACCGCCGCGCACGACGCGACCGCGGCGTCAGCCACCGCGGTCGAGGTTCCACCACACTACTGAGCGGCCGCTTCCCGATGCCGGCACCCTTGATGCGGTGGGCAACATCGGCGCTGAAGGCGGCGCACGCAGCGGAGATTGACGCGCGTGTCGCGAACGGCGCCTAAGACCGCTGCAACTCTCCCACAGCGCGGTGCGCTTGATCGATCGCGGCGTGCGCATAGGCCGCCCACTCCGAGTCCGAGTTCGCGAACGCGATGTTGCCGAAGCGTGCGCGTGCAATCTCGTAGGGCTCCGGGCCCTTGCGCGGCGGGTCGAAGAGCGGATTGTCGCCGCCCGAATAGCCGTGGCCCCAGCGGTTCACTGTGATCGCAGCGATATCGCGGTCAGCGTCGAAGCCGCCGGGACCGACGATGCGGGTCAGTTCGTCGCGCGCCTCGCGCTCGAAGGTGTCGAACGGTGTCGCGAGGAGCTCTCCACGCGCGCTGCGCAGTGCAGCGCGCGGGTCGAGCCCGGGCACGAGCGGCACCGTCGGCACGTGCACGAGATGCAGCACCATGGGTTCGTCGGGCGAGCGGGGGCAGCGGTAGGCGCCGAGGCTCACCGGGTAGTCGAGCTTGATGCGTGAGTAGAAGCCGATCGCGTTGGAAACCTCGTGCACGCCGCGTGCCACCCATGGCCTCCAGTTGCGCACGGCCACATTCACGTAGACCAGCGGCATCTTGACGTTCAGCGCGAGCGCCTCGCGCTGCGCGGCCGGCAGGCCCGGCAGAAGGTACGGATTCATCGAGTGATAGCAGGCCATGACGACATGTTTCGCACTGGCGCCGCGCACGACACCACCCTGCACGTAGGCGACATCGACAGTCGCGTCGCGTTGCCGGACCTGTACCGCAGTGCTGTGCAGGCGCAGCCGCACGAGGGCGCCGTCGGCATCGAGGCGCGAGTAGTCGAACGGCGCGAGCACGATGTCCTCCATGTCGCGCCCCGGTGCGACGCCCGCGATCAGTGAGCGCACGAGGAGGCGTGCGATCGATGCATTACCGTCCGGGAAATGATGGATGTACGGATCATCCATTTCGGCGTTGTCGGCGCCATCGCCGAGTCCGAGGCCCGCAAAGCCCGGGTAACCCGTTTCGCGTGCCCAGCCGGCCGGCACTGCATCGATGCCACTCGCGAAGAAATCGTGCGAGCGATCCTGCAAGGTGTCGGCGACCGCCGCCTCGAAGCCCCACACCTTCGTGATCCAGTCGCGGTAGCTCGTTCGTTCGAGCATCTCTTCCTTCCGGGCACGCGATTGGCCCGCAAGCGGATCGCGCTGCGACGTGTAAAGCTCGACGAGCTGTCGCTTCGCGGTGTCCGACACCGGGAAGTCGGCGACGAATGCCGCGATGGGTCGCGCGTTCAGGCGGTCCGGCGGAATGTCGTCGGCGACCATGCGCAGCGGATCGCCGGTGACCAGCCGGTCGACACTGAAATGCTCGCGCTTGAAAAGGATTCCGCGTGACAGCCCGAGCCCTGGATAGAGGGTGCGATCGAACGCCGTCTGGAAGCGATCGATGTCGACACCGAGCGCGCGTAGCAGATCGAGAGCCTCGCGACTGTAGAGCGAATGCGGCGACTGCAGCGCCTCGCTGCCTCCGTAGCCGATCAGCTTGTGGCCGTCGACCTCGAATTCGTTGCGCTGCGCGTGACCGCCGAAATCGTCGTTCGCCTCGAGCAGCAGGATCCGCGCATTCGGCTTCTCGCGGCGATAGAACCAGGCCGCGGCGAGCCCGCTGATGCCGGCGCCGATCACTACGAGATCGTAACGCTCGTCGAACGACACATCGGACATGTCGAACGCGCGGCCGTCACGCAGCGCGTGGGCGACATCGAAGCTGCCGGGCGCCGAGCCGCGAAAGCCGTGACCCGCGGGCGGGTAGGGCGCGGCAACACGTGCCGCTGCAACGAGGTCGCGCGGGGAAAGGCCCGCGACAATGGCGAGCGCGATGCCATTCAGGAAATCGCGGCGGGTGATGTCGAGTGGCAATTGGACGCACTCCATATGCAATTGTGCTCTTTGCCATATGAGCCGTACAGCCGGATACCTGCTCTACTGTCGAGGCGGGTGATATGCTGCTGCTGACTTGCAAATGAGATGGGGGATACCTAATGAGGACGAATGTGCTTGCAGGAGCCGTGGTGGCCATCGTGCTGGTGTCGGGATGCGCATTCACCCCGCAGGTCGCGCAGATCAATCCGGGCCTCGATGTGGCATCGGGTGATCTTGGCAAGGGCACCACCGTTGCGTTCCGTGTCGTCGACGAGCGGGATTCGAAGTCGATCGGCAATCGCGGCGCTGGATTCGGCAAGGGCGCGAAAATCACGACCTCGCAGGATGTGGCGGCCCTGGTCCACCAGCGAATCTCCGAGGGCCTGGGGAAGAAGGGTTTTGCAATTACTGATTTCCGGGAAGATGCAGGCGCACGCCTGACTATCGAACTGAGATCGCTCGATTACGATACGTCGGTGGGGTTCTGGACCGGCGGTGTTCAGATCGTGGCAGCGCTCAAGGGCGTCTCCGTCAGGGACGGGAAGACGTACGAGCGCATGTACCGTTACGACAACGAGAAGCGCGTCGTCGTGGTGCCGACCGCGAACAGGAATGACGAGATGCTCAACGCCGCATTGACCGACGTGATGACGCAATTCTTCGATGACGTGGGAATGTTGCGGCACCTGGCTGGTCAGTAGTGCGCGGCTGCAAGGAGGTCGCGCGGGGAAAGGGCCGCTGATTCAAACCGTGATTACGGCGAAGCCCTCGCGACGTGCACCGGCCGCCAGCCTTTCGTCGAGGCACACGATCGGGAGAGTACGTGCGTCATGATCCGCGGCAACCAGCGCAGCCGCCAGCTGCGTGCTGTCGGCAGCCCGCAAGGCATGAGACCTGAGCAGCCGCACTGCGGTGCGGCGTACTGCGTCGCTCGGCACCACTTCGTGCCAGCTCGCCGAAATTTCGTGCAGGGCATCGAACGCCGCGCTCGCGACGTCCGCCGTGAGCTCCCGCTCCCGCTCCCGTCGGGCGAGCGCGGAAGCAACCTCGACGGGCGTGCCCCACCACACGAGCAGGTCGCCGTCTTCCTCGATCAGCCGGAACAATGCGGCGCGGCGCGGCTCGTCCACGATCAGCGACACCACGGCCGAGGCATCCCAGAAACGCACCCTCGCTGCCTCAGCGATCGTCGTCGCGCTCGCTGCGCAGAGCGTCCAGCAGTCGCGCGCCTTCGGGCACGGGCGCTGCACGCGTCGCAAGCTGTCGCAGCGCCGCGCGCCGGGTCGGTGGTCGCACGAGACCCTGCGCGCGAAGCAGCGCGAGCCGGTCTGCGCCGCGCCCGGCGGCCTCGATCCGCTCGATGCGCGCGATCGGCAGGTCGCGATCGTAGATGACGACGGGGTGCCCGGCGCGCACCTTGCGCAGGCAGGCGCTCAGGTTGTTTTTCAGCTTCGAGACGGTGGCTTTCTCCATGTGGCCATTATGGCCTCAAGGTTGCACGACCGCCCGGATCCGCAGTCAGTGATAGCATTCCCCCATTGCGCCCCATCCAAGTCGCCATCCACAAGGCAGCCTGATGCGCCCGAGGCAGCAGTACACAAGCCTTCCCGAAGACGTTTTCGAACTCGTGAGCCGCCTGCCGTGGTGGGTAAGCATCTTGTGCGCGATCGGCTCGTACTTCGCGCTGCGCGAGGTCAACGGGCCGCCAGCGCTGCGCACGGCCGCGACGTTCGGCCGGATCATCCTGCCGCTGCTCTTTTTCGCGGGAGCCGGAATCAGCCTGATCCGTCGGCGATAATGCCTCCATGCAATGGGTCTGGTTGTTGATCGCGATCGTTGCCACCGTGGGCTACCATGTCGTGCTCAAGGTCACGCCCGCGGGCGTGAACCCGTTCCTGTCGCTCGCGATTACCTACGCGGGCGTCACGGCGATCTTCGTGCTCGTCTATCTGCTGACCCCCGCCGCCGTGCCGTTGCGCACGGCGTTGCCGCAGGTCAACTGGACGGCACTCGCGCTCGCGGTGGCAATCGCCGCGCTCGACATCGGCTTCCTGCTGCTCTATCGCGGCGGCTTCGACGTCAGTCTCGGCCAGATCGTCACGCAGTCGGCCGCGGCGCTTGCACTTCTGCTGCTGGGCGTCGCCCTCTTCAACGAGAAGATCCCGCTCGTCAATGCGGGCGGGATCGTGCTCTGTGTCGTGGGGCTGTGGATGATGTTTCGGCGATGAACGCAAACGACCCGCTGCGATTATGGCGGGGGCGCCTTCTGCGTTTCACCGTTCACGAGCAGCAAAGGCCGCAGGTCGTCGACGAGTGCGTCCGGGACACCGCTGATGCGTTTCAAGTCGTCGATGTTCGCATACGGCCGATGCTCGATGATCAGGCGTGAGCGTGCGGGTCCGATGCCGGGTGGAGTCTGCAACTGCTCGGCCGTTGCGGTGTTGATGTTGACGAGGAGCGAACCTTCGCCCGGTGGGGAGCTTCCGAATAACGGCAGTGCGTCGCGCGCCAGCCAGATTGCGCCTGAAAGCACTGCAATGGCGGACGCGGCAATGGGAAGCACCGTCGTCCACCTGATTCGCCGCCACCACGAGCGGGGCGTCATGGCCGTGCGGGTGAACATCGAAATCATGCGCGTCGATTCGCACCACCGACCTGGACGGACAGGCTACGTCATGCGTCGAGCAGGTAGGTCACATTCGTCCCGCTGACTTGAACGACTCCGCGTTGCTGCAACGCTTCGACGAGCGCCTGCACCTCACGCTCGGCTCCGCTCTTCACGAATCTCGCCTTCAGCGTGCTCGCAAGCGTCTTCAGCTTGCGCGGCCGCGAGTTCTTGAGATTGCGCAGGTGCGCAATCACATTTGCGAGCGGGTCCGTCTCGGCACGCGGAGCGGGCCTCGGTGGCGTCGATTTTTGTGGCGCGTGCGCCTTGAGCGTCGGGATGTCGTCAAGCGATGCCGAGCGCCGGCACTGCACGCCGGTCGCGTTCAGATGCTTGATGAGGACGTCGTAATCACGGTCCTTCGAGAGGATGTGGAACTGCGAGTCGGGGTGCTGCGCGGCGAGGCGGCCGATGTAGTAGGCGATGTGCAGGTCGAGTGCGTTGCGGCCGGTGCCCGCGATCTGCACGTATTCGGCTTGCGTGCCGAGCGCCTGGACGGTCTGCGCGAGCTCGAACGGCACCTTCGCCTGCTGGCTGCCGACGAAGACCCGCAGGTGCACCGGCTTGCCGCGCAGCGCTGCAAGGCTCTTTGGCTGCACATTCTCGAAGTCGATGAGCAGGTAGGTGTTTGCCATGGTGCGGACAGTAGCAGATCAAAGCGAGAGCTGCCGCGCAACGCGACGACGCGCGAAGTCGCGCAGCGCGAGATCAGCACATTGCGTCGCGACGTCGCCAGGGTCATGGAGCTGCTGCGCAGCTCCATGACGATCCGGCTCGGCTCGATGCTGATCGTTTCAACGACCCTGCTTTTCGCCGCGCTCAAGCTGACATGATGGCGGCCGAAACGTGACGGGGCCCGCTCCTGCGGGCCTCGCCATGAACCTCAGAGCGCCGCAGCTC
>CAUJHX010000262.1 GCA_963204795.1 Pseudomonadota bacterium
CGGCGCTTCGTGATCAACGCGCTCACGCGATTGCGTTACTGCACGGCCGACGGCCGGATGGACCTGTCGCAGAAGGGCCCGCCCGGCGAAGTCGCGCCACCGCTGGCGCCGTGGTTCACGTTCGGAGACGCGCGATCACGCGGCGCGCGCGTGATCTGCGGTCACTGGTCGGCGCTCGGGTTTTCCGATTGCAACGGCGTGGTCGCGCTCGACACCGGCTGCGTGTGGGGTGGCGCACTCACCGCCCTGCCGCTCGACGAGCCCGATACGCGGCCGATCGCAATAGCCTGTCGCGCGCATTTGCGGCCCACTTTGGGTTAAGGTGCCTGAGTACCCTGTCTGGAGCACCCGTGAAAGCGATCAAGAGTTATCCGACGAGAGTGGAGGCGGACCTCGCGAGGATGGCGCTGGACGTGGCGGGCGTGGCTTCCGTCGTCGTCGGCATCGGCGTCGGCATGGAAGGCGGCATGGAGGGCGTGCAGCTGCTCGTGCCGGAAGACCAGGTCGAAGCGGCTTTGGCGGTGCTCGACGACGCCTGACAGTCTACGGTGCCGGCGCGGGCGCTTGCGGGAAAATGACGGCGGGCGCGATCGGCGCCCCCCAGCCGAAGGTCAGTTCCCGCGTCCCGGGCGCGTACACCTCCGGTGGAATCGGCAAGGTGACGGTTCCGGCACCCTCTGTCGTGAGTGGCAGCAACGCGCGCTGCCCACCGCGTACCTCAAGCGCGCCGAAGCGGCCGGGGTAAGTGCGGACGGCGATGCGCATCGGCCAACCGCGCGCGTAGGTCGGAGTCGCCACGGCGGTGCCATTCGCGGGCACTGCGGTCATGTCGAGCACGAGCGTGTTGCCCTGCCAGAATTGCGGGATGGCGGCCGAAGCACCCGCCGCGAAGCTGAGCTCGTCGACCGGCGTGGGCGCGACGGGTGGCGGCCTGGCCCAGGGCCAGTGCACGCGCGGCAGGCTGCCGCAGCCCGCCGCGAGGCCAGCCGCCAGCACCATGACCATCAGGACCTTCGTTCGCACCACACTCGCACCTCTCGTGCGCGTGTGTACCATTAGCGGATGACGCAGCTCAAGGCCTTCCCGCTCGGGGCGTGGATCGACGCACACCGGGCGGACCTGAAGCCGCCTGTCGGCAACAAGCGACTCTTCCGCGAAGGCGACTTCATCATCATGGTGGTGGGCGGGCCGAATCAGCGCAAGGATTTCCACCTCGATCCGGGCGAAGAGTTCTTCTACCAGCTCGAAGGCGACATGCTGCTGAAGGTTGTCGAGAAAGATCGTGTTGTCGATGTGCCGATCCGTGAGGGCGAAGTCCTGCTGCTGCCCGCGCACATGCCGCACAGCCCGCGGCGTTACGCCAATACGGTGGGCCTCGTCATCGAGCGGGTGCGCCGCCCGGGCGAGCGCGACGGCCTCGCGTGGTACTGCGAGAACTGCGACGCGGAGCTCTATCGCGAGGAATTCGCGCTCACCGATATCGAAACGCAGTTTCCTCCTGTGTTCGACCGCTTCTATTCGAGCCTGAACCGACGCACCTGCAGGCGCTGCGGCACGGTTCAGGACCCGTCACCTCCCGCGCCCGCGACATGAAAGCGAGCCTTCCTGCGAAGGGTCGCGAGTGGCGGATCGATCTCGACCGGCCGATCGACCTCTCGGTCCCGATCAGCTTCGACGGCCCGGCACTGCGCCATTTCGCAGCGCCCGCGCCTCACTCGATGCCTTTCGAGACGCGCGAGTTCACGGGCTCCGTCGCCAGTGGCGCAAGTTGCAACTGCCGCACGATCACGCTGACCCCGCACTGCAACGGCACCCACACCGAGTGTGTGGCGCACCTCACGCTGGAACCGCTCGACGCGTGGCGCATCGTGCCCAGTGCACCCGTGCCGGCGCTCGCCTTGAGCGTCGCGCCCGTACCCGTGGGTGAGGACCTCGTCGTCACACGGGCGGCGCTCGAGTCCGCATGGGCTGCGGGCATGAAGGCGCCTCTGCCGATCGCCCTGATCCTGCGCACGGTCGTCCGGGATGCGCGCGGCGCGCGCGCGCCGCTCTCGCCGTGGGTGGCTGCGGATGCGGTCGAATTCATCGTCGGGCAGGGCATCATGCACCTCGTGATCGACCAGCCCTCGCTCGACCGGACACACGACGCCGGCCGGCTTGCCGCACACCGCGTGTTCTTCGGTCTGCCCGCCGGCAGCCGACGGCTTGCGGAGGCGGCCCGGCCGCGTGCCACCGTGACCGAATACGCCTCGGTGCCCGCGGTCCTGCCCGACGGCCCCTGCGCGCTCGCCTGGCAAGTGCCCGCGATTGCGGGCGACGCCGTACCGAGCCGCCCGCTCGCCTACAGGTTCGAACCGTGAGCGAAGACGGCGCGGATCCACTGCAGGAATTCCGCGCCCGCTTCGCTCTGCCGCGCGACGCTGCAGGCAGGCCGCTCGTCTACTTCTGCGGCCACTCGCTCGGCCTGATGCCCCTCGCGGCACGCCAGATCGTGAATGAGGAGCTCGACAGCTGGGAAGCGCGTGGCATCAGCGGGCAGTTTTCCGGACGCCGGCCCTGGATCGACTACGCATCGCTGCTGACTGCGGGCCTCGCAACACTTGCGGGCGCACACGGGCACGAAGTCGTCGCGATGAACGCGCTCACCGTGAACCTGCACATGCTGCTCGCCTCCTTCTACCGTCCGCAGGGTGCACGCCAGCGCATCCTGATCGAAGCTGGCGCCTTTCCATCCGATCGCCACGCCGTCGTCGCGCAGATCCGCTGGCACGGCCTCGATCCCGCCGACTGCCTGATCGAGCTCGCACCACGCGAGGGTGAGGAACTGCTGCGAAAGGACGACATCGAAGGCGCCATCGAGCGCGCCGGCGAAACACTCGCACTCGTGCTCTGGCCGGGCGTGCAGTACCTGACGGGACAGGCGTTCGACCTTGTGCGACTCGCGCGTACTGCGCGGCGCGCCGGGGCAGCGATTGGCTTCGACCTCGCGCACGCGATCGGCAATGTGCCGCTTGCGCTGCACGACTCGGACGCCGATTTCGCGGCCTGGTGCAGTTACAAATACCTCAACGCCGGGCCAGGCGCGATCGGTGGTGCGTTCGTGCATGAGCGGCACCAGCGGCGTGTCGAGCTGCCGCGACTCGCGGGTTGGTGGGGGAATGATCCCGCGACCCGTTTCCTGATGGCACCCGCCTTTGACTGCGCGCCCGGCGCGGCGGGCTGGCAGACGAGCAATCCGCCGATCCTTTCGGCCGCACCGCTCCTCGCGTCGCTCGGGCTCTTTGCGGCGGCGGGTCTCGCGCGCCTGCGTGCGAAGTCCATCGAGCTGACCCGGGCACTCGAGGCGCAGATCACCGCGCTGCCGCCCGGTGAAGCCACCATCATCTCGCCGCGCGCTTCGGACCGGCGCGGCGCGCAGCTCTCGGTGCGCATGCGGGGGAGCCGTGACCGCGGCCGGCGCGTCCACGAGGCGCTCGGCGCTCGCGGTGTCGTCTGCGACTGGCGCGAACCGGATGTATTGCGCCTCGCGCCGGTGCCACTGTACAACACGTTCGACGAAGTGCGCGCCTGCGGCCTCGCGCTGCGCGAGGTGCTCGCCGCAATCCCATGAAGCGGGCGTGCAGCGCGGTAAACATCGTCGGAGCGGGGCTCGCCGGCACGCTGCTCGCGATCGTGCTCGCGCGTCGCGGTTTCAAGGTCGAAGTGTTTGAGCGCCGCGCAGACCCGCGTATTCGCGGTGCAGAACGCGGCCGATCAATCAACCTCGCGCTCGCGGCCCGCGGCCTGCGCGGGCTCGAAATCGCCGGCGTCACGGCGCGCGTCGCGCCGCTGCTCATCCCGATGCGCGGGCGTTACGTGCACCAGCATGACGGCACCGGAAACATGCTGCTTTACGGTCAGGACGAGACCGAGGTGATTCATTCGGTCTCGCGCGAAGCACTCGGGTGCGCGCTGATCGAAGCTGCGGCAGCCGACGGCGTCGCGCTGCATTTCGGGCAGCAATGTGTCGGAGTGGATCTGGCGCGCGACGCTCTCCTTTTCGGCGACAGCGAGCGGGTACGCCGCCGGGTGCCGCTCGTGCCGACGATTGCCACCGATGGAGCGGGCTCCGCCGTGCGCGCCGCGCTCGCCGCGGCGGGAGCGATTCAGGTGCGCGAGGAGCTGCTCGCGCACGATTACCGCGAGCTGACCATTCCGGCGATCCACGGCGCAAGTCTGACGCGCAACGCCCTGCACATCTGGCCGCGCGGCAATTTCATGCTGATCGCGCTGCCGAATACCGATGGCAGTTTCACCGCCACGCTTTTTCTCGCGCGCGAGGGCTCCCCCTCGTTCGCGGAACTGACGGA
Source organism: Pseudomonadota bacterium (assembly GCA_963204795.1). Classification (GTDB taxonomy): domain Bacteria; phylum Pseudomonadota; class Gammaproteobacteria; order Steroidobacterales; family Steroidobacteraceae; genus CADEFQ01. Next base: position 4,350 of record CAUJHX010000262.1, read on the forward strand.
CGACTCTTCCATCAGCGCCTTCTTCGCGCGGGAGTTTCCCTCCGCGTTGCCCCTGCTGCCGCAGCTCACCGAAGATTTCCGCGCCGCGCAGGGGCGCCTCGGTACGGTCTACTGCGAGCCCTGGCACGTCGGGGACAAGGTCCTGCTGCTGGGTGATGCTGCGCACGCGATCGTGCCTTTCCACGGCCAGGGCATGAACTGCGCGTTCGAGGATGTGGCGGTGCTCGAGGCGCTCCTCGCGGCGAACGATGACTTCGGTGCCGTCTTCGCGGCGTTTGCGCGAACACGCCGCTCCGACACCGATGCGATCGCGCAGATGGCGCTCGAGAACTACCTCGAGATGCGCGATGGCGTGCTCGATCCGCTCTTCCAGCGGCGCAAGGCGCTGGGCGAGCGGCTCGAACGGGAATTCCCCGACCGTTTCATCCCGCGCTACTCGATGGTGATGTTCCACCCCGGCATCGGCTACGCCGAAGCACTGCGGCGCGGCGCCGTACAGCAGGAAATTCTCGCTGCGCTCGATGCCGGTGCAGCCGACGCGCGCGCACTCATCGAAGCGCGGCTGCCGCCCATCACGCGCCCGCGCGGCGCTCGAGGGTGATGAAGTCCATCGGCCAGGCGTGTCGCTCGTCGGCGGCATGGTGTTCGCGCGCCGTCTCGCGCCATATCCCCGGGTCGAACGGCGCCAGCCAGGTGTCTCCTTCAATATCGGCATCGACGGCGGTCAACTGCACCCGATCCGCCCGCGGGGTTGCGAGCGCGTAGAGCTCGGCACCGCCGATCACCATCAGCTCCCCTTGCGCGTGCGCAAGCGCCTCATCGAGCGAGCGCACGACCAACGCGCCTTCGGCGGTGAAGGATGGATCGCGCGTCATCACGAGATTCAGCCGCCCGGGCAGCGCCCTGCCGAGTGAAATCCAGGTGCGACGGCCCATCAGGATCGGCTTGCCCATCGTGAGCGCCTTGAAACGCTTCAGGTCATCCGGCAAGCGCCACGGCAGCGCGCCGGCGCGGCCGATCACGCCGTTGCGCGCCATCGCCACCACCAGCGTGATGCGGGGACGTGCCGTCACCGCCTGGCGCGCTTTGCCCGCTTCTTCGGCCGCTTCGCAGGCCACAGCATCGTGCCGCGACAGGAATCGGCACCGCAGCGGCAGGCGAATACCTCATCGACATTTTCCGGATCGTCGTCGTCCCGGCCGATCTGGTAGTCGTACTTCAGTTCCTCGCCCGGCTGGATGGTGCGGATCGCCTCGATGAACACGCGCCGGTCCTCGATGACCGACTCGCAGTTCGGGTCGCAGCCGTGGTTGATGAAGCGCGCCTCGTTGCCGTCGACGCCGGCATCGATCACCACGCCCCGATCCACGATGAAGAGGAAGGTGTGGCCGTCGTCGGCGTCCTTCTGCTCGTAGCGGTCATCCGCCACCTTGTGCGAAACGCGCTCGCCGAGATATTCGACGATGCGCGTACCCTTCCTGATCCTGCGCGTCGCGAAGACGCCGAGCCCGTGCACCTTCGAGCGACGCACCCTGAAGCGCGGGGATTTGCGGACGACTGCCATGCGATTCCTTCAGACTGCGACCGGCGCCTTGATGGCCGGGTGGGGTTGATAATTGCGGAACTCGAAATCCTCGAACGCGTAGTCGAAGATCGACGGCGGGCGATGCCGGATCACGAGTTCCGGCAGCGCGTGCGGCGTGCGCGCAAGCTGCTCTTCGGCCTGTTCGAGATGGTTGAGGTAGAGGTGTGTGTCGCCGCCCGTCCAGATGAACTCGCCCACCCCGAGATCGGATTGCTGCGCGACCATGTGGGTGAGGAGTGCGTAGGAGGCAATGTTGAACGGCACGCCGAGAAAGAGATCGGCGCTGCGTTGATAGAGCTGGCAGGAAAGACGGCCGTTCGCCACGTAGAACTGGAAGAGTGCATGACACGGCAGCAGCGCCATGCGATCGAGCTCGCCGACATTCCACGCACTCACGAGGATGCGGCGTGAGTCGGGGTTTGTGCGCAGATCGCCGATCACGCGCGCGATCTGGTCGATGTGTCCGCCGTCGGGCGTCGGCCAGGAACGCCACTGCCTGCCGTACACAGGCCCCAGTTCACCCGCCGCATCGGCCCATTCGTCCCAGATGGTGACGCCGTGCTCGCGCAGCCACGCGACGTTCGTCTCGCCGCGCAGGAACCACAGCAGCTCATACACCACCGACTTCACGTGCACGCGCTTCGTCGTCAGGAGCGGAAAGCCGCGCGCAAGATCGAAGCGCATCTGGCAGCCGAACAGCGAGCGCGTGCCGGTCCCCGTGCGGTCGGTCTTGCGCGCACCTTCGTCGCGGACGCGCCGCAGCAGTTCGAGATACGGGAGCATGAAGGGCGGGAATTATAGCCGGCCCACGGGCATAATCGCGCCGGACGCCGTTGAGCTGCCGTTCAGCTTTCCCGGCGTAGAATGCCCACCGACTCCAGTATCCAGGAAGCCACGATGACCATGTATCGCACTGTAACCCCTGCCACCCTCGTGCTCGCTGTCGCCGGCGTCATGACGCTTGCCGGCTGCGGAGGCTCGCCCCCGCCACCGGCCAGTGATACCGCCGCGCCACCCGCTGCCGAGAGCGGGCCCACGCAAGCCGAGCGCGATGCCGAGATGGCCGCCAAAGAGCAGGAGCTCGCCGCACGCGAGAACGAGCTCGCGAAGAAGGAGCTCGAGCAGAAGGAGCAGGAACTCGCACGTCAGCAGGCGGATCTCGCCGTGCAGCAGGAGGCCGTCGCGAAGCAGTCGGCAGCCGCAAAGGCCGCTGCCGCCAAGGCGGCGAGCGCCGCGAAGAAGCCTTCAGCCAAGCCTGAGTCGAGCGCTTCTGCCACGCCAGCCAAGCCGGCCCGCGTCAAACTGCTCGTACCCGCGGGCACGAACCTCACGATGGCCCTCTCCTCGTCCATTACGACGAAGACTGCGAAGCCCGGTGACAGCTTCGGCGCCATGGTCGTGTCGGATGTCATGGTGGGCAACAGGGTCGCCATTCCCGAGGGCTCGCGCGTCCGGGGCAGCGTCACGAACGTCGTCTCGGGCAGCAACAAGATCGGCGGTCTGCCGACCCTCGGCCTGCGCTTCGATACGCTCGAGCTGCCCGACGGCCAGCAGGTCGCCCTCAACGGCGAACTCGTGCAGCAGGGCCGGAGCGACACGGGCCGCGACACCGCCAAGATCGTGGGCGGCGCGGTAGCGGGCGCCGTCATCGGCCATCAGGTCGACAACAGCGACAAGGGCAAGGTGATCGGCGGCCTGCTCGGCGGGGCGGCCGGCGCACTCGCCGCGAAGAAGACCGGTGCCGAAGTGGAGCTGCCGCAGGATTCGACGCTGACGATCGCGACCGGCGCACCGATCGAGGTCACGGCGCGCTAAAGTTGCCCGAAGGCTCGCGGCGCCGGTAGGCGTAAGCGAGCATGGCGATGCCCGCCAGCAGCATCGGCAGCGAGAGCAGTTGGCCCATCGTGAGCCACTGGTCCGCGAAATAGCCGATCTGCTGGTCGGGTACCCGCCAGAACTCGACCAGCATGCGCGCGAGGCTGTAGATCACGAGAAAGAGTCCTGAGGGCGCAAGGCGCGGCCGCGGCTTCGACGTGAACCACCAGAGGATCGCGAAGAGCAGCAGACCCTCGAGTGCCGCTTCGTACAGCTGCGTCGCGTGACGCACTTCGCCATCGACCTCAAACCCCCAGGGCACCGTCGTCACTCGCCCCCAGAGTTCACCGTTCACGAAGTTGCCGATGCGGCCGGCGAAAATGCCGATACCCGGCAGCGGCGCCAGAAAATCGAACGCATCGGCGATGCGGCGCTGGCGGCGCCACGCGAAAAAGGCGACGGCGACGAGCACGCCGATGAGGCCGCCGTGAAACGACATGCCACCCTGCGTGATCTTGAGCGGATAGAAGGGATCTTCGGCCCAGTACCCGAGGCCATAAAAGAAAACATAGCCCAGGCGCCCACCCAGGATCACGCCGAGCATCGCGAAGAAGATCACATCGTCGACGTCCTGCGGTTTCCAGGTGGAACCGGGGCGTGCGGCGCGGCGCCGCCCGAGCCACCACGCCGCGGCGAAACCGATGAGATACATGATCCCGTACCAGCGGACCGACAGCGGGCCGATGCCGAAGAAGGGGCCCACCTGGAACGCGATGGGATCGAAGCCGGGGTAATGAATCATAAGTGCAGTCTAACCGCTCAGGACGCGGCAGAAGAACGCCTTGAGATAGCGCGTCTCGGCAATGGCGGGATGCAGCGGATGGTCGGGTGACTGGCCACCCACCGCGATCACCTGCACGAAGCGCG
>CAUJHX010000263.1 GCA_963204795.1 Pseudomonadota bacterium
CGGGCGCGAAGCGCCGTTCAAGCACGTGCAGGATGTCGCGCACCGCAGCGCCGGTGGGCGAGGTTACGATACCGATGCGCTGCGGCACTGCGGGCAGCGGGCGCTTGCGATCCTCGTCGAAGAGCCCCTCGGCCTTGAGCCTGTCACGCAACCGCTCGAACTCGCGCTGCAAGGCGCCAAGGCCGGCTTCCTCGAGGTGCTCGGCGATCAGCTGGAAATCGCCGCGCGGCTCATAGAGGCTCACGCGCCCGCGCGCGATCACCGCCATGCCATCTTTCGGCTGGAACTTCACCGTGCTGTTCTTCTGCCGGAACATCGCGCAACGGATCTGCGCGTCCCGGTCCTTCAGCGAGAAATACCAGTGCCCGGAGGAGGGACGTGCGAAGTTGGAAATTTCGCCCTCCACCCAGATGCCGGGCAGCCCCTGCTCGAGCAGCAGGCGCACCTCGCGATTGAGGCGGCTGACGGTGTAGACGTTGCGTTCCTGATTCATCGGCGTGCCGGCTATTCGCGCCGCGACGACTCATGCAGCGCCTGGTGCTTCATCCAGGACACGGCGATCGCGCATTCCAGCGCGAACAGGGTCGCGAGCATCGCCGGGTAGCGCGTGTGGCCCGGCTCGAGCCGCCGGCCTATCCACGGTTCGCAGGGGTAGTCCATGGGTCGCAGGGGGGTGCGAGCCGATTCGTACAGGTGCCGCCACAGGCGTGCACCTTCCTGTGCCCGGCGTGCCATGCAGACGGTCGATACGAATTCACCTCCCGGGCCCTTGATGTGGAAGCAGGCACCACCCCAGGTGCCCCCGGCGCGAAGCTCCGATGACGCGAGCACACCGCCCGACATCATGAACCCCTCGGCCCTGTAATGGCGAATCAGTGGCAGCGGCACGTACGTCCGCTGCGCCCTGAACCACTGCGCCAGGCAGGTTTCCTCTTCGAACTCGTCCAGGAAGAATGCGTCGAAGGTCTGGAGCGTCCCGCTGTAGAGGTCGGCCAGATTGAACGGCGGAAGGAGCGCAAGCCCGAGTTTCTCCTCAAGGCGCACGCCTGCCGGTCGCTCTTGCGCGTGCGGAACAAAATCCAGCTTTTCCATTTCCCGCGGAGGCAGTGGGTCGAAGGGCGCCTCCTCGACGCGCGGCGCCGCCGCAGTGGCCGCGAATCGCGCCCGGGCTCCCGCCGCCATCGCGTCGATCGACGACAGCGCCTGCAGCGCGCCGAGGCGCAGTACGACGATTTCCCCGCCATCCTCGATGTCCTGCGGATTGATCCTCACCAGCGTGGTGCGCGGTCTTTCCGCGGTGCGCTCGCCGATGCGACGGATGGTCGGTATGGCCGTGCCTGCGCCGACCTCGATCGTGAGCAGACGCCGGCCCCGCGTGCCCGCGAGCCAGGCGTCGAAGGCACGGGACTGTCGTTGCGTGGCGTCCCGGATCCAGGCCGGATCATTGAACATGAGGAGGTTCGGTCGCGCGGTCGCGCCGCATCGAGGGCAGCGCGGCAGTTCGCCGCCCGCTTGCAGCACATCCGGGTCGATCTGCAGGTCGAGCGGCGGGGCTTCCCAGGTTTCTGCCGAGCACGGAACCGAACACTGCAGTCGATGAATGCTGCCGTGCTGCTCCAGGATGCATTCATCCGCAAAGCCAGCGCCCCGGAACTGCCCGTCGACGTTTGATGTGACGACGAAACCGCCGCACGGCAGGGCTGCCGTCCAGCGGCGCAGGATCTCATGCCCCGCATGGGGCGCCGTCCTGCCGTACAGCTGCTGCCGATGGCCGTAGAAAGCCCACGCCATGCGCGGCTTCGCTTCGAACCAGCCGGGCTGGGCCATGCGCTCGGAGGAGCGAAAGACGGGCAGGCCCGAATCGGCACTCATGCCGGCGCCGGCCGTGATCAGCAGGGCGTCCGCACCGGCTACCAGGCCTGCGACCCTTCGCAGGGTCCGGCTTGTACTGTCGCTGACTGGCATGGTTTCCATCGAGGCGGAATTCTGGCACGGATCGCCCGCGGGCCGCGCCCGGCCCCGGAGACTGCGCAGTTGCCTTTACGGGATTGGCGCGGGTGCGTACAATGCCTCGTCCAATTCTCCTGGACAAATCCCCGCGATGCGTATCCTCGAAGAAGCGCTGACCTTCGACGATGTCCTGTTAGTACCCGCCTACTCGGAAGTCCTGCCGCGCGAAGTCGATCTTTCGACCCAGCTCACCCGCGCGATCCGCCTGAATCTCCCGCTGATGTCGGCCGCCATGGATACGGTGACCGAAGCCCGTCTCGCCATCACGATGGCGCAGGAGGGCGGCATCGGCATCATCCACAAGAGCATGACGATAGAGGCGCAGGCGCGCGAAGTCGCCCGCGTCAAGAAATACGAGAGCGGCGTGATTCGCGACCCCATCACCGTGACGCCCGACATGACGATCCGACAGGTGATCGATCTGACGCACGCGCGCGGCATCTCCGGCGTGCCGGTCGTGAAGGGAAAGAAGGTCGTGGGCATCGTCACGCACCGCGACCTGCGCTTCGAGGAGAAGCTCGATGCGCCCGTGTCGAGCGTCATGACGCCGCAGGAGCGCCTCATCACGGTGCGCGAGAATGCCTCGAAGGAAGACGTGCTGCTGCT
>CAUJHX010000264.1 GCA_963204795.1 Pseudomonadota bacterium
CCCTGCGCGGCGCGCAAGCTCGCGCTGCGACAAGCCATAGATCAGCCGAACACTGCGCAGTCGCGCGCCGACATCGATGCTCATGTGGACAACCTGTTTAGCATCATGGACGAAATGAGCCGAATTTCGGCCTTTCTCGCCTTGAGTGTCAACTTTCCTTATCATTTGGGCATGACACCCGAACTCGACCCGAAGCTCGATGCGCTGTGGATGCCCTTCACGGCAAACCGCCAGTTCAAGCAGGCACCGCGCCTGCTCGCCCGGGCGCGCGGCATGGAATATTTCACGCCCGAGGGCCGTCGCGTCCTCGACGGCGCGGCGGGACTGTGGTGCGTGAACGCCGGCCACGGGCGTGCGGAGATTACCGCTGCGGTGACGCGCCAGCTCGAGACGCTGGACTACGCGCCGCCCTTCCAGATGGGTCACGGCCCCGGTTTCGAGCTCGCGGCCGAGGTCGCGGCGCTGTGTCCGCCGGCACTGAATCGCGTGTTCTTCACGAATTCCGGCTCGGAGGCGGTCGACACGGCGCTCAAGATTGCGCTCGCCTACCACCGCATCAAAGGCGATGCCTCGCGCACCCGGTTGATCGGGCGGGAGCGCGCCTACCACGGCGTCGGGTTCGGCGGGATTTCGGTCGGCGGCATTGTCGCCAATCGCAAGGTCTGGGCGGCAAGCATGCTGCCGGGCGTCGATCACCTGCGGCACACGCACGATCTTTCACGCAACGCCTTCTCGCGCGGCCAGCCGGCGCACGGCGCCGAGCTGGCCGACGATCTCGAGCGCCTGGTCGCGCTGCACGACGCCTCGACCATCGCGGCCGTGATTGTCGAGCCCGTCGCCGGCTCGACCGGCGTGCTGCTGCCACCGAAGGGCTACCTCGAGCGGCTGCGCGCGATCTGCGACAGGCACGGCATCCTGCTCATTTTCGACGAGGTGATCACGGGTTTTGGCCGCACCGGGGCACCGTTCGCGGCGCAGGAATTCGGCGTCACGCCCGATCTCATCACGATGGCGAAGGGCCTCACCAACGGCTGTGTGCCGATGGGCGCCGTCGCGGTGAAGCAATCGATCCACGACGCTTTCATGCAGGGACCACCGGGCGCCATCGAGCTGTTCCACGGCTACACCTATTCGGCGCACCCGCTCGCCTGCGCCGCGGGGCTCGCAACGCTCGACATTTATCGGCGGGAGGGTCTGCTTACCCGCGCGAAGGAGTTGTCGGGAGTATGGGAAGACGCCGTGCACTCGCTGCGCGGCCGGCCGCACGTGATCGATGCGCGCAACTACGGTCTCATTGCCGGCATCGAACTCGAGCCGATCCCGGGCAAGCCCGGCGCGCGCGCGTTCGAAGTCTTTCTCGAGTGCTTCGAACGCGGGCTGCTGATCCGCACGACCGGCGACATCATCGCCCTCTCACCGCCGCTCATCATCGAGCCGGCTCACATCGACGAGATCTTCGGCACGCTGGCCAGCATACTTTGAAGAGTTGGTGCCGGGCTTTCCAACCCGGCACCACGCCTTCATTCGCCCCAGGGCAAGGTCGTGCTCACCGAAAACAGCACGCGGCCTTCGTTGTTGAAGACGTCGTCGGTAACCTTGTTGGCGCCACTGTAATCAGTGCCCGTAAACTTCAGCGCGAGGCTGAACTGGCCGACATCGACGCCGACCGTCACACCGTAGTCGAGATATTCACCGTCGAACGCGTCAAACGCGTCGCCGTAGCTGTAGCCTGCGTGCAGCGTCAGCGAGAAATTCTGCGGCAGCCCGAAGGTGTAGTTGGCCTCGGTATAAAGCGCGTCGTCGTTCGATCCGCCGTAGTCGATCGCGTACCACTGTTTGAGGCCGAGGCCCTTCCAGTCGATCCCGACCGACAGTTCGGGGTACGAGGAAATCTTCGACTTCGTCGCCGTGTTGTCTGATCCCGGGTAGGTGTACCAGACAAGGCCCGCGTTCCAGGACAAATCGTCGTTGACCGATGCTTCGTAGCCGGCATACAGATCGACCTCGAGCGTACCGTCGACATCGCTGCCGTAGTCGATGTTGCTGGCCCACGCACCCACCGAGAAGCCTGTTTCGCCAAATGCGTAATCGAGGCTTGCCTGCAGCGCGGGATCCTTGGCACTCAGCGAAACGCCGCGAAAGTCGTAGTCGCTGACCGCCGTGACGGTCGAACTGAACTGCGCTTGTGCCACGCCCGCAACACCCAGAAGCGCGACCAGCACGATTGTTCTATTGAGCCGATTCATGAATCCTCCCTTGAATGAGTTGCACCTCGCCTGCTCAAGCAAACCGCGTGCCAGCAATAGCGAAGCGAACGACACCCCAAAGGCAGATTATACGCACCCATCAGGTGCGGGGAATGAAAATCGCGTAGATCTTGGTGCAATCCTCGAGCACGGCCCAGGTACCGGCAAAGCCGGCAGGGACGACAAACGCATCGCCCGGGCCGAAGTTCGACCGCGCTCCCGACTGGCTCACGAGCTCGACGCGACCGGCGGTCAGCACACAGAGCTCACATTCCGTGTAGCGCACGCGCCACACCCCGCGGGTGCTAGACCAGTGACCGACATGGAATTGTTCGTCGGCGTCTGTGAACGCGTTCCAGACGCGCTGCACAGGATCGCCGGCGACGAGACGATCAGCCGCGGGACGGGTCGACTCGCCCTCTCCCGCCATCGTTACTGCAGTGATTTCCGCACTCATCAGATGTTGATACGCCGACCGGCGTCCTCCTGCATGCGCAACATGAAGGCGCGCACCGCGGGCAGCGCGTCCTCGGGTTTCATCAGCCGCTGCTCGACGAGCACGCGCGCAATCTCCGTCAGCGAACGGTGGCCATCGACCAGTGACATCATGAAAGCGTGAATGCGTGTCGATCGCGCGTGCGATTGCAGATCGGCAGTCAAGGGTACGGGCCGGGTCGCATCGACGATCCATTCCGGGGGGCCGCGGGTTTCGGGCGGCGCAACGGCCGCAATCTTGCGCGCCGTCCAGGCCACCGTCGATTCGAGGCGCGCGTGGCGACTCGCGGGAGATTGCATGTACGGCAGCGTCGCCTCGCGCACCGCGGGAGGCGCGAAGCCCGCGCCCTGCACGATCTCGAGCGCCTCCTCGAGACTGAATTGCAGCATTCGCTGGGTACTCATGAACGCGAACGCGACCGACCCGAGGTTGAGCCAACGGCCGCCGTCGGCAACCAGCGCGTTGATGCGTGCCGCGAACGCCGGAAACGGCTCCTCGACGATATCGATGAACCATGGCGTGATGACGGCATCGAACGCGCCCGGCTGAAACGGCGCGCACATCGCATCGGCCGCAACGAGCTGCAGCCGATCATCGGCCGCGCCAGCCGCCCGCAAGGTTCTGAGAACCGCCTGGTCCGCCGCGCCGCGCGGCGCGAGCGGAAATTCATGCAACGCAAGTGCACGGCCGGCATACATCTCCCGTGCCACGGCGAGCAGCAGCGGGTTCAGGTCCATCGCCACGGTGAGCGCCGGACCATGCCGGCGATGCAGGTCATAGGCGAGACGCCCGGCACCGGCGCCCAGCACCAGCACGCGCAGACCCGTCAGTGATTCAACGCCCGCGGCATCGAGCAGATCGAGCGATGCGGCATTCTCGGCATCGCCCCAGGCCCAGTCCCGATGAATGTTGACGTAATAGTTGGTGAGGCCCTGGGAGACCGGCATGCGGGTACGCAGCGCGCGCAGCGTATCCCGATCGGCGGCCCCGATATGGACGTCGAGCGGCTCGAGGAGCCGTGTCAGCCGCAGACCGTGGTCATCGAGGGCATCGGCGACCCGGATCAGGCGCTCGCGCGTGACGGGCAGCAGATCCGGGGCCGTCAGCGTCGTGCGAATTCCCGCCGCGTCCGCGCGCAGCTCGGCCAGGAGGAGCGTGAGACGCGCGCGCCATTCCCCGGCCGCCCCCTGCGGGTCGCGAAACAGCCAGGGAATGCCGCCGATGACCGGAAAGCCCGCGCTGCACTGTTCACAGATGTATCCTGCGCGATCCGCCCGCAGGCCGCCACGCTCGCATCGCGGACATCTCGCAACGTCAACAAGCATACAACTTGGCTCCAGTGCTGGTAGTATGGTGCCATGACTGCAAAAAACAGGCGTCCAAAAGCGAACGGGCTGGCTCTGCACCATCGTCTCTACATGATGCTGCAGCAACAGCTCACCGACGGCACCATCCCGCCCGGAGGTGCACTGCCGAGCGAGCCGGATCTCGCCCACCACACCCGGCTGTCGCGCACGACCGTGCGCCGCGCCCTCGCGCGGCTCGCGTCCGAAGGCATGATCGAGCGCCGCCACGGCAGCGGCACCTACGCGACCCTGCAGGGTACGGTCAAGGCGAAAGCCGCGGCCGCCACCGACGCGGGTGTGCTGCTCAGCGACCTGCGGGCCATGTCCCGCTCGACCACCGCCCGGATACTGCAGCATGCCGTGATCGCAACGCCGCCGCGCATCCTCGCGGCCTGCCCGGAGCTCGGCTCGCGCGTATTGCTGCTGCAGCGTGCGCGCAGCCAGCGCGGCCGGCCCCTTGCAGTCATGAGCCACTACATTCCCGAGCGCCTTGCGCCGCGCTTCTCGAAGGCGCGACTCAAGAACCAGCCAACTACCCTTGTCTTCGAGAAGGCAGGGCTCGTGCCCTCGGTCGCGAGCCAGCAGATCACCGCGATCGCAGCCGATCACGTGCTGTCGCGCGAGCTCGGCATGAACATCGGCGCGCCGGTGCTCGCGATCCACCGTGCCGTGCGCGATTCCAGGGGCGCACTGCTCGAGTACCACGAAGTATTCTACGACCCCGAATCCATCACCTTGCAGATGGAAGTGCAGCGGGACAAGGGCAAGCGGGACCACGTCCGCTGGCGCCCGGTGCGCTGAAGGCTCCCGGCACGAGCGCGGTTCAGGCGGGATCATGACTCCGCCGCCGGGACGCAGGCAATCTCCGGCGCTGCGGGGTGCATTGCTCGAAGACGCCGCACAGCGCGCGGCGCGCTATCTCGACTCGCTCGCCACACGGCCGGTCGCACCACCCGCTGCCGCGGTCGCGCGTCTCGATGTGCTCGACACGTCGATGCCAGCGGCGCCCTCGGATGCGGCCGAGGTTCTCGCGCGCCTCGACGATATCGTGAGCCCCGCGACGATGGCGATGGCAGGCCCGCGGTTCTTCGGCTTCGTGATCGGCGGCGCACTGCCGGCGACGGTGGCCGCCAACTGGCTCGCCACCGCGTGGGACCAGAACGCTGCCCTTGCGACCGCCACGCCGGGCGTCTCGCGTGTCGAGGCGATCGCTCTCGCGTGGTTGAAGGATGTCCTCGGGCTGCCGGCCTCGACGCAAGGCGCGTTCGTCACCGGTGCCACCATGGCGAACTTCACCGCTCTTGCCGCGGCCCGTCACCGGGTACTCCTGCAGGCCGGCTGGCAGGTGGAGGCCGAGGGCCTGTTTGGTGCGCCACCGATCACCGTGATCGTGGGGGAGGAGGCGCATCCCACCCTGATCAAGTCGCTCGGGCTCCTGGGTCTCGGACGTAAGCGCATCCTGCGGGTGCCGGTCGACGGCCAGGGCCGCATGCGCGCGGATCGGCTGCCGCGCATGGCCGGCCCCACGATCCTGTGCCTGCAAGCAGGCAACCTGAACACGGGCGCGTTCGATCCGCTGAGCGATCTGTGCACGGCCGCGCACGAAGCCGGCGCGTGGTGCCACGTCGACGGCGCCTTCGGTCTCTGGGCGCGCGCGTCCGGGCGCCTCGCCCCGCTGGCGGCAGGCATCGAGCTCGCGGACTCCTGGGCCACCGACGCCCACAAGTGGCTCAATGTGCCCTATGACAGCGGCATGGCGTTCGTCCGTGAACCGGGCGTGCTGCCCGCCGCGATGGCGATCACGGCCGAATACCTGCCCGCGGGCGACGGCGCACGCAATCCGGCGGATTTCACGCCGGAACTGTCGCGCCGGGCACGCGGCATCGAGGTCTGGGCAGCACTCGCCACGCTGGGGCGCAGCGGGCTCGCGGAAATGCTCGATCGCAACTGCCGCGGCGCACGCCGTTTCGCGGCGGGTCTTGCGGCCGCGGGCTACGAAGTCCTGAATGACGTGGTACTCAATCAGGTACTGGTTTCGTTCGGCGCACCCGAAGTGACCGAGCGCGTGGTGGAAGCGGTGCAAGCCGACGGCACCTGCTGGTGCGGGCGTACGGTCTGGCAGGGCCGCACGGCGCTGCGGATCAGTGTGTGTTCCTGGGCAACGACCGACGAAGACGTGGAGATGAGCCTCGCCGCAATCCTGCGTGTCGCAGACCGCGTGACAGCGAGCGTTCGCTGATCGCTGGCGCTACACCGCACCCGGCTCGTGCCAGTTTGCGGCCAGACGCCGCGAAGCCGCCCAGAAGAACGCCCCGCTCACCAGATAGAACCCGGTGGCGATCACGATTGCATAGCGCAGCGCGTCGCTGCCGAAGCGCGGTGCCAGGAAATCCGACAGCGCCCCGACGAACAGCGTGCCCCCGCCGATTCCGATCAGGTTGATCATGAAGAGGAAGAGCGCGGACGCCGTCGCGCGCATCTGGGGCGGGACCAGATGCTGCAGCGTCGCATAGACCGGCCCGGTCCAGCTGGCATTGAAGGTCATCGGCACGATGAAAAACGCGAACGCCGCAACGACGGATGGCACCAGGACGCCTGCGGCGAGAAACGGCACGATCGCAACCAGCATCACACCCGGCACGAGCGCGTACGCCGCCTTGTGCCGGGCACCGAGCCGGTCAGCCGCCCAACCGCCGAACCAGATTCCGGCAATGCCGCAGATCATCGTGCCGAGGCCGACGAACCACGCGGTCTGCGCGAGCGTGAGTCCGTGGCTGCGGATGAAGAACGACGGCGTCCAGAATAGAAGACCATACCCGACCACCGAAGAACTCGAGGCGCCAAAGGTTAGGAGCATGAAGGAGGGTTTGCGCGCGAGGAGGCGCAGGGCATCGGGAAGTGAGCTGCGGGCAACGGGCGACGGGCCAGAGGGCAAGTCGAGCGCGCCGCGCACTGGCTCGCGGACGGTGAAGCGGAAGAGCGGTGCGAGCAGCAGGCCGCCGACGCCGACCGCGAAAAAAGCGACCCGCCAATCCACCGCGCTCGCGACCAACCCACCCAGCAGCGTGCCGAGACCACTGCCGATCGGCACGCCGAAGGAGAATACGGCGAGTGCACGGGCACGCTGCTGCGGTGGAAAATAGTCGCTGATGAGCGAGAACGCCGGCGCCACCCCTCCTGCTTCGCCGACTCCCACGCCGACCCGGGCAATGAACAGCTGCGCGAACGACTGCGCCTGGCCACAGAGCGCCGTGAAACCGCTCCAGATGGCGAGTGCGCCCGTCATGATCCAGGTGCGGCTCCCGCGGTCGGCGAGGCGTGCGACCGGAATGCCGAGAAAAGTGTAAAAAAGTGCGAAAGCGGCGCCGCTCATCAGCCCGAGCTGTGTGTCGGAGAGCGCGAGGTCGCGCTTGAGCGGTTCGGCGAGAATGCCGACGATCACCCGATCGATGAAATTGAAGGTGTAGACAACGACGAGAATGAAGAGGACCCAGGCGCGGTGGAGCGGGCTCATGGCCCGATGATCGCACGGTAACACCCTCCCGCGTCGCGCTAGAATCCCGCGCTGTGAGGCCTGCTGCATGACGGACACCATCGACATCCGCCGCGCCACGATCAGTGATGCATTCAGACTGGGCGAGATCGGCGCTGCGACATTCACCGATACCTTCGGCCACCTGTATCCGCCGGAGGATCTCGCCGACTTCCTGCGTGGCGCGCATGCGCCTGAGGCCTGGAGCCGGCGCCTGCGCGATTCCCATGTCGCCGCATGGCTCGCCGAAGCAGACGACGGCAGCGCGGCGGGCTATGCCTCGGCCGGCCCGTGCAAGCTGCCAGTGCCCGATCTCGAGTCGAATGCCGGTGAACTTTTCCAGCTCTACGTGCACCGCCGCCATCATGGCCGGCAGCTCGGCTCGCGCCTGCTCGAAACGGCGCTCGCCTGGCTCGAGGCACACGGCTTCGATCCGCTGTACGTGGGCGTGTGGAGCGCCAACGATGGAGCTCAGCGACTCTACGGCCGCTTCGGCTTCACGCACTGCGGCGAGTACGAGTTTCCGGTCGGCACAAGGCGCGACCGCGAGTTCATACTGCGACGTGCATGAGGGGTCCCAGCGTCACTCCGTTCTACGCGGGAGACATAGGCGTGCGTGGCGCCGCACGCGTGCGCATCGGCCTGCCATTCATTCCGATGCATTACGGTCAACCCTCGGCGGGTGCGCCGCCGGCGGCGATTGCCACCGCGCAGCGAGTCCTCGATCGCGATCCGCTCGGTTACACGGAACTCCTCGAGCTGCGGGAGAAGATCGTCGCGTATTACGCTGCAACCCACGGTGTCGACGTGCACATCGATCGCGTGCTGCTCACGGCGGGCGCGAGCGCGGCGCTCGTCGCCGCGTACGCCGCCCTGTTTCGGCCGGGCGACCGGGTGGCGATGTTGCGGCCGGGCTATCCCGCGTATCGCAATAGCCTCACCGCCCTGCGCCTCGAGCCGGTGGAAATCCACTGCGGGCCCGGGCAGGGATTTCACCCGACTCCCGCGCAGCTCGAGGCGCTTCAGCCTGCGCCACAGGGCTTCGTGGTCGCGAGCCCGGCAAACCCGACCGGCGCCATGCTCGACTCACAGCAGCTCAGCGCGCTCCTTTCGACCTGCCGCGCGCGAGGCATCCGCGTGATCTCGGACGAGATCTATCACGGCATCAGTTTCGGCAGACGGGCAGTGAGCGCGCTCGAGATCGACTCCGGCACCATTGTGATCAACAGTTTCTCGAAGCTCTATCGCATGCCGGGCTGGCGGCTCGGATGGATGGTCGTGCCGCGCGACTGGGCGGCGCAGATCCACTCCTATCTCATCAACATGTTCCTGACGCCCTCCACTCTCGCCCAGCACGCCGCGATTGCCGCAATGGACGAGCACGAAGACCTCGAGCGCTGGGTCCGCATCTACGAGCGTAACCGCTCGCGATTGATCGAGGGGCTCGCAACGCTCGGCATCACGCGCATCGTGCCACCGGACGGCGCCTTCTATCTCTATGCGGATATTGGCCACCTCACGCGAGACAGCATGCAGTTCTGCCTGCGTGCGGTCGACGAGATCGGCGTGGGTCTTGCGCCCGGCATCGATTTCGACCCCGTCGAGGGCCATCGCTTCGTGCGCTTTTCGTTCGCAGTGACCCCCGACGAAATCGAAGGCGCGCTGGAGCGCCTCGCGGCCTGGCTGCCGCACTACTCGGAATAGTGGCGCTCAGGCATCGCGTGTTGCCCCATTGCCGCGCTTCTCCCGCGCCGCGAAATGGCTGATCAGGTTGGCGACACCGAGGGCGGCGGGGATCAGGCCGAAGATGGCAACGTCGTGGCCCGCCACCTCGCGCAGCGCGAAATAGAGCACGATGCCGAGGAACAGCCCGGCGAGCCCGCGCTTCAGCGAACCGGTACGTCTTGCGTCCGGATCCGGCTCCGGGTCGGGCGGCAGTTCAATGCCTTTTTCGAGCGCCGTGATCCGCTCGCGATGACGAAGTTCAGCGCGCTTCATTTTTTCGCGATACCCGACGACGATCGCGACGATCGCGACGCTGAACCCCCCGACGATCGCGAAAATCGGCACCAACACGGCGACCATACCTGCATCCATCTCCATGCTCCTTCTCAGGCACCAAACAACATCTTCAGGATCACCCAGGACGGTCTGAGCGCAGTGCGAATCCCGTCGGCGGCAAACAAGGCGACCGCTGTCACGAGCACGCATTCGATCGCCCGCGTCTCAGTCGTCGAAAGGCTTCCTCGCCACTTCATGCGAATTGATACGCAGCCCGGTTACCGGAGGTTTCATCAACCGGCGATAGAATTCGCTGAAACCGGCATGCCGGCGCGTGCGTATCAATGAGGGAGAAGGTCCGACCCGAATGCCGGCAGACGACGCGATCATCCAGTTGGTCCAGGCCGGCCGCGGGCAGGCGGCCTGCGAGCGCCTGGTCCGGGATTACAGGCGCCGCGTGTTCGGTCTCGCATACGGCATCTTGCGCGACCGCGACGCTGCCGAGGACCTGGCGCAGGAGGTGTTCGTGAAACTCTGGAAAGCGCTGCCCCGCTACGATGGCCGCGCGCAGCTCTCGACCTGGATCTATGCAATCACGCGCAATGCGGCCGTTTCCGCGCTGCGCGCACGGCGACGCCCGCTTTCCCTGTCGGATCCGCTGGTTCAGGTGGAGGCAGAGAATATCGCGGCTCATTCCACCGATGCGACCGACGACGCGACGCTGAGACGCCGCATCGAGGCGCTCCCGGACAAGCAGCGACAGGCAGTGACGCTCTATTACATGGACGAGCGCCCGGTCGATGAGGTCGCGGCCATGATGGGCATACCGGTCAACACCGCGAAAACGCACCTGCATCGTGCCCGCGCAAGCCTCGCAGCCGCGCTCGGCGCCGCCACGAAAGAGGAGACAACATGAACGATAATCGCCTCGACGCGCGAATGCGCGCGCTCTTCGCAGGAATCGACACCTCGACCGAATTCGAGGCCAGGGTCCTGGCGCGTATCGGGACACTGCACGCAGGCCCGGACGCAAACCTGCTGGCCTGTGCCCAGCGCCATCGCGAGGCAACGCGGCGTCGGCTGCGGCAGCAGGCCTGGATGAATGCCACGACGGCTATCGGCATCGGAGCGGCGCTCATCGCGCTCGTCTGGCAGCAAGGCCCGGCTGTCACACACTGGGTGCAGCGGGGGCTCGCCACCACGTCCGATTCTGGTGCGCTCGCGGCCGTCACCTTTGCGGCATTGGGCGTCAGCGCGTGGATTGCCCTGCGGCGACTCCTGCCGGCGCCGTAGGCGACTTGCCGTCAGGGCACCGCGTCGGCGTAGTCGATGATGCGCCGGGCAAGCGCGGTGTAGTCGCCATCGAAGTGGTGCCCGCCCTCGATCTGCACCACCTCGACACCGGGGCGGCGCACGGCAGGGCACGCCGAATCCTTTTCGTCGGCCCCGTAGAGGCACAGCACACGGGCGCCACGCCCCATTGCCGCGATTTCCGGCACCGTGGCCAGGCCATCGCCGCTGCCGCCGGGCATCCAGTCCGACAGGTGAAACTCGAAACTCGCGGTCGTGCTCAGACCGAGGAGGCTCACCGACTGCACGCGTTCGCGCGTGGCCTGCGGCAGCCGGTTGTAAAGGAATGGCATGACGTCTGCACCGAATGAATAGCCGATGAGGAGTACACGGCTTTTCTTCCAGCGCTCGCCATAGGCTTGCACGATGCGGTCGAGATCGCGGGCCGCCTCTTCGGGCGTGCGTGCATGCCAGAAGTATTTCAATGAGCTCATTGCCACCACTGGAATGCCGCGGGTCGCAAGCGCGGCGGCGACATCCTGGTCGAGGCCGGTCCAGCCGCCGTCGCCGGTGTAGAGCACTGCGAAACTCTGCCGTTCCCCCGGTGCGGCAGCATGTGTCGCGGCCTCCTTGGCGGGAACTTCGATCAATGGCAGTCCCGCGAGCTGCGGCGGCGAAGGCGGCGGCCGCACCGCGCCGGCGGCGAGTGTGAGCTGCGCCTGCCGGAACTGTGGCAGCCAGTTACGCTCGACGCCGAATCCATGACCCACCTTCGGCAGCGACACGAGTTCGCTGCGCCCCGTCGCAGCGACGAAGCTGCGCGTACCGGCAGGATCGCAGACCTGGTCGGTCTCTCCCTGCAACACGATCCAGTGTGTGCGATTCGATGACGAAGGTCGATAGACGAGACCCTTGGGCTTCGCCTCCGTCCCCTGCAACGTGTACTCGAGCCCGTAGCCGCGGCACGGCTTTCGCACGAGATCGAGGTCGGGGCAAAAACCGAGGCTCATGACTCCGGCCCAGGTTCCAGGCGGCGACTGGATCATCACTGCGTAGGCAAGCGTTGCACCCGAGGAGTAGCCCGCGAGCACCGGGACGTGATATTCGTCGAGCTTCAGCCTCTGCTGCACGGCATGTGAAAGTTCCTCGAAGTCTGCGGCGTAATAACGGCATTGGTCGCCGGGCGCATTGATGGCGGTGCGATAGGTGCGCACATCGATGCCGACGACGATCATGCCCTCCTCCACCATGTGCTTCGCCATGCCGACGACTCCGAGGTGCCAACCACCGTCGCCCAAGATGAAAAGCACGACGCCCGCAGGCTTCGACTCGGGCCGGTAGACGACCACTTTGCCGAATCGGCTCATTGCAAAGCCCTGTTCAGCGGCGGCGGACGCTACGGAGTGCGTGCCGCAGCCCCACACGGCGAGGCATAACCACACCACGAATCGTGATCTCATTTGCTCACCAGCTCCTTCAGGCCGCCAGAGATGAGAGTGGAGACGTCGTAGAGTGCCCGCGCCAACTGCAAGCCGCCCGGCGAGGCGAGATAGCGCGGCTCCCACACGGGCTGGAACTTTTCCTTGTAATGACGCAAACCCTCGAAGTTGTAGAACGACTCGCCGTGGCGGTAGAGGAAGCCGCCCATGCGATGCCATAGCGGCGCCAGTGCGCGCGATTCGAGCCCCGAGAGGGGCGCCATGCCGAGGTTGAACCAGCGGTATCCCAGCGCGCGGCCCCACAACATCAGCTCGATGAGCAGGTAGTCCATCGCACCCCCCGGCGCATCGCGGCCGAAGCGCATCAGGTCAATCGACAATTCCTCGCGCGTCGAGGTCGGCCACAGGTTTGCAAACGCAACGACGCTGCCCTCGAGACGCACGATCGCGATTGCGAAGTGGCGCAGGTAGTCTTCGCTGAACGCACCGACCGAAAATCCCTTCTCGGCGGTGGCCTTTTCTTCCAGCCATGCATCCGAAATCGCGCGCAGGCGCGGCAGCAGCCGTTCGTCGCCCGGAGGCACGACCTCAAAGGTGGCGCCAGCGCGCTCGGCGCGTCGGCGCGTCTGACGCAGTTCGGCGCGTGCGCTGCCGTCGAGGCCGAACTGCGCAAGCGGAATGCGTGCCTCTTCGCCGAGCTTGACGAGCGAGAGACCGAGATCCACGTACAGAGGCAGGCTTGCCGCACCCACCTGATAGAAGACCGTGCGCCCGCCGCGCCGATCGACGAGTTCCCGGAACGCCCAGACGAGATCCTGCTGCTGCGACGCCGCCCCGACCGGGTCGCCGAGCGCGATCCAGCTGTGGCCCGAAACCTGATACATGAGGAACGCGTCGCCGTCGCCGTGAAACAGTACACGTTTGTCACCGGCGAGCACGGCGTTTGCGAGGCTCGCGTCTGCCTGCGCGAGCGCCGCAGCGATGCGCGCGGCGTCGGGCGCCTCCGGCACATGCGGCTCGGCGGGTGCCGGCCGCAGCAGATTCGCCGCCACGAGTCCCGCAAGCACGACGATCACGGCGAGCGAGGCCCGCAGCATCCGCGGTGCATCGCCATGCATCGCGAAGGTCCACCACAGCTCGTTCGAGTAGGGTACGTGACGGTTGGCGAGAAAGCCGATCCACACCGACAGCACGACGATGATTCCGGTGCTCGCGAGCCAGCCCGGCGTGAAGCGCTGGCTCATGATGGAAGCAGGGCGATAGAAAGCGGCGACCGAGAGCAGCGTGACAGACAGCACGACGGCGAGGTAAGACGCCTCTTCGAAATCGAAACCCTTCAGCAGCGACGCCGCGATGCCCGCGACGAGCAGCCATACGGTCAGATGCCAGGCGGCCCGCAGGCGCCGGAAGAGGCCCCGTGCGAGCACGAGAAGTCCGACCCCGATCACGCTACCCGCAAGGTGCGACAGCTCGAGCAGCGGCAGCGGCACCATGCGGCGAATCTCGCGGATGCGGCCGTCGAGCGCCGGTGTCGCCCCCGAGACCAGCAGCACGGCGCCCGCAACGAACACGAGGACGCCGATCAGTTGCGGCGCGATGGGCAACAGGAGCGGCGTGATCCACCCACCCGCCGCACGTCGCATGTGCGCGAGCCGCGCGCGCTGCAGATACAGCTCGTGCAGCAGCAGCGCCGTCGCGGCGAGCGCGAGCGGTGCGAGATAGTAGAGGCCGCGCCACGCGAGCAGCGCACCAAGCAGCTGCGGCGGCGGCACGTGCGGCAGCGCGAGCAGCAGGATCGTCTCGAACACCCCGAGACCGCCTGGAACCTGACTCATCACGCCACCCACGACGGCGATCGCGTAGATGCCGGCGAACGTCGGAAAGTCGATTGCCGCCGCCTGCGGCAGCAGCGCCCAGAGTACCGCTGCCGACGCAGACAGGTCTGCGACACCGACCACGAACTGCGCACCGGCGAGAGGCGCTCCGGGTGGCCGCACCTCCCACGCGCCGATGGCGAGCGGCCGCCGCGCCAGCGACGCCCACGCCACATAGGTTGCGACGAGCCCGAGCAACAGGAGGCCGAACAACTGCGACCAGATGTGGCCGAGGTGCAGCGCCGTCGTGCCCGGCACCGCATAAAGCGCGGCAACTCCGCCGAGCACCCCAAGACCGAGCGCGGTGGTCAACGCGCAGAAGGACGCTATCGTCGCGACGTCGATGGCAGTAAGCCCCTGCGTCGAGTAGATGCGATAGCGCACCGCGGTACCCGTGAAGGCCGCGAGACTCAGGTTGTGGCCGAATGCATACGCAATGAACGACGTCAGCGCGATGCGCGGATACGGCACTGGCTTGCCGACGTAGCGCACGCCGAGCGCGTCATAGAACGTGAGCAGCACATAGCTTGACAGGGTGAGGACCGCGGCGGCCCCCATGGCCGGCGCGGAAATCTTTCGCAGCTCGACCACGATGTCCCGCAGATGGTAGTGCTCGAGCGCATGGTGCAGCACTGCGATGACGAGCACGAATGCGAGCACGGAAACCGCAGGTGCGAGCCATTTGCGCCATACGGCCGACGGGTCGACGGTAGCGTCTTCGGCAGCGGCGCCCGTTGCGGGAGACATGGTCGCTGAGCGTACGGCAAGCCGTGCCGCTGCACCTTAAATTTCTGTAATGACCCGAACCGCCACACCGGCTGGAGTTCCAACGGTATGTGCGGCGAAGGTGTCCGGATGCCGCGTCGGAGGTGTGTCATGTCGAAGCGATCCCTGATCATTCCCGTCGCTGCCGTGGCGCTCGCGCTCGGCGGCTGCGCCACGTCGGGGCACGGCTACGGCGAGACCCGCCGCGGGGGCGAGCATGTCGATTTCGCCTGGACTTCGAACGGCGCCCACGAGGGCACCATGACGGCGACACTCGCCGACGGCATCGCCTACAGCGGCCCTTACTTCCAGATCACGCGCGATTCGACGGTCGAGCACCTCACGCCACTCTGGTATGGCTGGCGAGGTGCGTGGCGCGGCTGGCCCTACTGGGGTCCTGAACCGGGTCTCGCCTTTGTGACCCACTACACCGGCAAGGTCGTCGCGAACCTGGTCGGACCGAATGACACGCA
>CAUJHX010000265.1 GCA_963204795.1 Pseudomonadota bacterium
GATCAGTGGTCGAATTGACCGACCCCGATGCCAGGCCCGAATTGCGGTCGCCGACCTCCCAATAGAACGGCCGGATCGGCGCGCAGGCATTCGTGCCGCTTTGCGCCGTCTGTGTGGCAGCGGCAGTACGCTGCGCCAGGCTGGGTTGCGAAGGCGGAGGCGGCGACGGCTGCATGCCGCCGGAGTCTCCACCGCCCCCACATGCGCTCAACAACAGCAGGAGAGCAGTTGAAGCGGTTGCCCGAATCACGAGATCAGCTCCGACATGACATCGCCTTATTGAACAATCCCTCCATGCGGTTGCCCGGCCCCCGAGGCACCGCCGCGGCACGTCTGATAGCAGAACGAACTGCCTTCCTGGTGGTTGACCCAGTAGCGAACGGCAATATTGTGAACTCCGTCGCGCACTACCGCCCAGTGGCGGTGGCGGTGTGATCTGGCATCGAACTTCCACAGCGCTCATGCGCGCGGCAGGGTCATTCGATCCGGATGCCGGCGTCTTCCAGAATCTTCCGCAGTGGCCGCAGCTGCGCTTCGAAATGGCGCCAACGGCCCACCGAATGCGCATGCATCGGTTGCCGCACCTGGACGGAGCTTGCCGTGGCGCTCGCCGCCGGATTGGCCTCAAAATGCAGGCACGCCGACTCGAAATCGAGGTCAAGAGCCGTCAGTAGCCTGTGCGTCGAGGCCTCCTGGTCGAAGACCAGTGATTCATACTGCAGCTCGATGAGTCGATGGCCGAGCACGGAGCGCCAATGATGCAACAGACGGTCGTGCGCCACATAATAGCGGCCGAGATTCTCGAGCGTATAGGCGTACCTGAAGTAGGATTGCTTGTACAGTGCGAAGCAAGCATCCAACGGATTGCGCCTCAGATAGAGCAGTTTGGCGTCCGGCCATGCTCTGGCAATAAACCCGAGAAATGTGAAATTTTCAGGATACTTTTCGATGAACATGGGTTTGTCGCCAAGGCGGTGACGTACAGACCGGAAGTATCCTGTCGCGAGCAGCTCGGCATCCACATGCGCCACACGATCGACAATCGCTGCGCTAATCTCATTGGCAGCGGAAACACCGCTCAGGCGGCACAGAGTGGCGGGGACTTGCATCGTCTCGCCGATGCTCTCAACACGTGAATGGCTACTGAGGATCCGCTCTGCAAGCGTGGTTCCAGTACGTGGAAGTCCCACGATGAATATGGGAGTCTTGTGCGCCCGCATCGGCTTCTTGCTTGCTGCTCCAACCGCGAGCCAGGTCGGGTTACAGGCTTCCATGACCTTTTCGATCAGCGCGACATCCTGCCCGACGTCGTAGTCCGAGATGGAAGTCGCGGCATCGCCCGCCTTCCGGTAGTACTCAAATGCCTCGTCCCAGCACTCAAGATCCTCGAGCTCCTTGCCAATCGCGTAGTACAGGTAGATGTTCCGCTCCGGCGGCAGACCGGACGTCTCGAGCAGGGCTTTCATCTGATTGACGTGAGAGTCTCCGGTGGCCTGCCGCAGCCGGGACAGCTCGTAATGATTGCGCTGATGTCCGGGCATTCGCCGGAGCAGCTCCTGATAAAGCTCCAGAGCTTCAGCGAAGCGGGCCATCTTGACGCTGCTGGCGGCGAGATTGGCCATGATCGATGGCACGCCCGGTTGCAGTTCATTGGCGCGGCGATGCAATGGCCATGCGCGCTCGTGGATGCCGATTCGCGCGTAGACTCGCCCCGCAAGATCCAGATAGCGTGGACTATTGTCGAGACTGGCCTCGTAGCGGCGCAACAGGGCAAAAGCCTCGGGATGGCGAGCGGTCGCACTGTATTGATCGGCGAGCTCGACAGCGGCGTCGTAGCGTTCGGGATCCAGCGCAAGTGCCCTTTCGAAGCGTTCCACCGCCCGATGCGTCCGCCCTGCAGCCTTCTCCGAAAGTCCTGCCAGAAAATGACCTTCCGGGTCGCGGGGATTGCGGCGCAGCAGCTCCGCAGCGCAGTGCTCTACGTTCATCCACTCCTGGAGTTGCACCGACCGCCGGGCGCTCGCGCGAAGTTCGGCCAGATCAGACATCAGTCAGTTGCGATGCCGGCGGCGTTCAGCATGTCCCTGAGCGGCTGAAGCTCCCGCTCATAGTGCTTCCAGTGCTGGACCGAACGGCTGTGGATCTTCTCGCGCACCTGCACCGAACTCGCCGTAGCGCTGGCAGTCTTGTTCCGCTCGAACTCGAGACATGCGGGCTCAAATTCGAGCCCCAGCCGCTCCAGCAGGCCCCTGGTCTCGCCTTCCTGGTCCCTGACGATCGATTCGTACTCCAGCTCGATCAAGCGATCGCCAAGCGTCGCACGCCAGTGCCGCAGTAGCCGATCGTGGGCAATGTAATAGCGGCCCAGTCCTTCGAGCGTATACGAGAATTTATAGGCCCAGGTGAACACCTGCTTGTACATGGCGAAGCAGGCATCGAGCGGGTGGCGGCGCAGATACACGATGCCAGCGTCAGGCCAGGCTTTTGCGATGAACCCCAGGTACAGAAAATTGAACGGCAGTTTATCGATGAAGAGTGGCTTGCTGCTTAGTCGGTACTGGACGGAATCGAGATAACCTTCGGCAAGCATGCCAATCTCGCATCCCGTCGCCGCCGCAATTATCGCGGGACTCATGCTTTCAACCGACTCCACAGCGCTGATGCGACGCAGTGACATCTGGATGAACTCGGTTTCGCCGATGCTTTGTATCCGCGAATGGCTCGACAGGATGCGTTCCGCCAGGGTCGTGCCCGTTCGCGGCAGTCCAACTATGAAAACCGGTCTTGCTCCTGCGGCGGCGGCAGGCACCTGCCCAGGCCTGGTCGCCAACCATTGCGAACTGCACGCTTCGATGATCGAGTCGATCAGCGCGATGTCGGTACTCACGTCGTAGTTGGCGACGGATGCCACCGCATCGCCGGCCATGCGAAAGTAGTGGAACGCTTGCTCCCAGCGACCGAGATCCTCCAGCTCCTTGCCGATCGCGTAGTACAGGAAAACATTCCGATCGGGTGGCAGGTTGCTGGCCTGCAGTATCGTCTCCATTTGCCTGATGTGGGAGTCGTCGCGAGCGCGCCCGAGTCGGGACAGGTGATAGTGGTTGCGCTGATGCCCTGGAGCACGCGCGAGCAGCGATTGATACAGCTCCCTGGCTTCCTCAAGCCGGCCGAGATACACACTGCAGGCCGCGAGATTTGCCTGGAACAAGGGCGCGCCCGGCTGCAGTGCGTTCGCGCGCCGATACAGCGGCCAAGCTCGCTCCGGCATGCCGATGTCAGCGTAGATAGTACCCGCCATGTCGAGGTAGCGCGGGCTGTTGTGCAGCTGATCCACGTAGCTCGCGAGCAGGTCCGCCGCAGCTCCGTTTCGCCGCCCGATCGCGTGCTGATTGGCGAGTTCGACCGCCGCGTCATATCGGCCGGGATCGCATTCCAGTGCCTTCGCGAAGGCGTCGGCGGCCCTGATCGGATGTCGAGCTGCTTTTTCGGCCAGCCCACGCAAGAACCAGCCCTCGGGGTCTGTCGCGTCGCGGCCCAGGATTCCCGCAGCGCAGGATTCAACCGTTCTCCAGTCGTTGGCCTGAACGGCAGATCTTCCTGCGGTACTCAATCGCTGCAATTCACCGGGCGCGAGCGTCATCAGCGACCCCATACTGATCAGGATAAGTCCCCGGCGCGGGTGAAAATGAGCAGGGCCGCCGGGGGGCGGCCCTGCTCGATCACGAGGCCAGGTCGGATGCTAGAACTGCTGGGCTATCCGCAGGTAGTACCCTCGTCCGAACAGGCGATAGGTCGACGGATCCGTCGTCGCATTGAAGCCGATTTCGATGAAAGGCGGCTCCTCATCCGTCAGGTTGGTGACGCCGGCACTGAGCTTCGTACCCGTACCGAACTCGTACTGGGCGAAAAGATCGTGGTACAACTGTGCGTCGATCTTCTGCTTGTACGTGCCGTCGGGTCGATTGCCCGTGCCACAGTTGCAGAAAGTATCAGCGTCGAGCGCACTGATGTATTCACCCTTGTAACCGACCAGCAGGTCTTTCCAGTACCACTTGAGGACGTAATTCGCCTTGTCCTCCGCGTACGCTCCGCCGTCCTGCGCGGTCGGGTCCGTGTAGCGCCCGACAAAGTCCTCTTCTGTCGCACCCGGGAACGGCGTCTTCGTGCGTTCCAGGTTGTGTGACCACAGCAGCTCGGCACCGAACTTGCCGAAATCCGTATCCCAGGAATAGCGGATCTCCGCGTCGATGCCTTTGGCTCCCTGGTCGGCCACGTTCAACGGGAAGTCGTTCACATGATCGATGCTGTAGTCAGGACGCCGGAAAACGAGCGCGCAGGAGGCCGCACTCTGGTTCTGGTAGCAGTCATCCAGAATGAACTGCACGCCGAGTGAACTGATGCCATCCTCGATGGCGACCGACCAGTAGTCGAGGGTCAATGACAGGTCTCCCCTTCCGAGAGTCGGCGTCCAGACCAGACCGGCGGTCCAGGTGTCGCCCGTCTCCGGCTGTAGCGCTGGATTGCCGCCGACGCGTGACAGAAGCTGACTATCGAGCTGCACGCCAACCTGGGCGCAGCCCGGAGGCAGCGGGTTCCCCGGTGACGGAATGCATGGATCGTTGTAGGTCGGGAAATTGTCCACGGCGCCACCGAACAGGTCGTCGATGGTCGGCACGCGAAAGACCGTGCCATAGGTGGCACGCAGCTTCACGCTCTCCACAGGCCGGAACTCGACACCCACGGAGTAGGTAGTTTCCGCATCGAACTGGTCGTAGGAATCCCAACGAACGCCAGCCTTCGCATTCAGGGATTGCTGCCCATTGTCGTACAAGGGGAACAACACTTCGCCGAAGACCGAATCGTTCTGCAGGCTGCCCTTGGTCCCTGCGCCGGTGTTGCCCGTGACCTCATCGCGCTGCTTCGCGGAATCCGGCTGATAGGTCAGTTCCGTCTTGCCGTAGGTGTACCCGAGCGCCCAGCCGATTTCACCGCCAGGCAGATGCCCGAACCGGCCGTTGAATGACAGCGCCGCCTCGTTCTGCCGCGTCAGGAATGAGTCGGTCAGGTCGACGCCCACGTAGCCAAGCATGGCCTCGGTGATCGTGCCTGGCCCGCCTACCAGATTGAGCGGCACGCAACCGCTGATCAATGTCGTGGGATCGCTGATGTTCTGGTAACACTCGGGTGTTCCGTCGCCATTGAGATCCGCCGATGGGCCGAGCGCCCTGCTCAAATTCGGACCGAACCACTGGCCGAAATCATGGTCAGTCCGCTGGCGCTCGCCAAAGTTATAAAACACGTCCCAGGCGATGCCGTTGGCGAAAGAGCCGTTGAAGCCAAAGTTCGCCTGATACTGCTGGACATCCTGGGTAAACCGCCTCGCGGATTCCACGACCCGTCGCCGCGCGTCAGTAACCGGCTGGTAAGCCAAAGGCGCACCGGGATTCTGCGCGTTGTAGGCGTTGATTGCCTGAACGAGATAAAAATTGTCCTGAGAAATGCCTGAGTACGCCACCGTCTGGCCGTTTCCAGGATTAAGCCACGTACCGTTATATGCGGGATCGGTCGGTGAGTTGTACGGCTGAGGTGCAAGCTCCTGGGCAGACTGCCGGAAGTTGGCGCGAATCGAGGCTCTGAAATCGATCGCCTCGGTCACCGCGAACTTGCCGTCCAGGAACAGATTTGTCCTCTCGTACGGAGTCTGCAAGTAGTTGACGGGCGCATAATTGTAGGTGCGGCCATCATAGGGGGCGAGCGCGCTCCCGCCCATGTAGGTGCCTTGCGTGGCGAACCGTAAGCGACCCTCCGGTATGCGGGAAGACCCGAGCGGATAACAGCCGCCTTGGGGCGTTCCATCGTAGGGCGCCGCCACCTGCCGCTCGCAACCCTCCGGATAGATGTAGTAGCTGTCCTGCATGAACGCCCAGGGCACATCACGCTGGTAGGCCTCCTCCTGATCGACGTATTCCGCGCCGAAGGTGAAGTGGCCACCTTCAAATGTCTTGCCGCCGACAATGCCGAGACTGGTTTGCATGCCGGAGTCTGTATCGAAGAAATCGGCCGTCTGGGCGTTGACTTCCACACCATCGAAGCTCGAGCGCGTGATGATGTTGACCACACCCGCGACCGCGTCCGCGCCGTAAGTAGATGCACCGCCGTCCTTGAGAACCTCCACGCGCTCGATCATGTTCTGCGGAATGGTCTGGTAATCACCGCCATCCACCGTGCGCATACCGTTAACGAGCGTCAGGGTGCGGTCTACTCCCATGCCGCGAAGGTCGACAAAAACACCGCCGTTGCCACCATTGTTGGTGGTCGTGCCGATCGGCGAACCCGACATCGACGGGATGCTCTGCAGCAGGTCGCCGATATCGGTGATGCCGCTCGTTTGGAGCGCCTCGTTGGTCAGTACTGTTACCGGACTGGCGCTTTCAAGGTCAGGTCGGGGTATGCGCGAACCGGTAACAACCACTTCGCTGATATTTGCCGTGTCCTGAGCAGAGACAACTGGTGACTGTGATACCAGTAACGCTCCGGATGCTGCGCTCAGTGTGCATCTGATCGCTCTACGCAATGTCATGTTCATGGCAGCTGAATTCCTCCCATGTCCGAAATACACAACGTTGTCTTGCAACAACGCAGTCCCAGCGCACTGGATATCAGGTTTGACACTCGGGCGTTTTGACCTCGCGCAAAGCGAGCTTCCTCACTCCGAAGGAGATGGGCAAAAGGCTCGGATTATTGTTGCTCGTTCGCAACACTGTCGCACTGCGCGCGGGGATGTGGCGCACCGGGCACAGTGCGCGGGAGCTGCGCTCGTGTCCGCAAATGATCCGGTCGGCGTGCAGTCCGTCTCAGGCCAGCGCGTACAGGAAGTCGACGCAGGACCTCACCATGTCGTTCATGCCATGCAACTTCGGGTTCTTCGACTCGATCAGGCAGAACTCGTCCGGCGCATGGGCCCGCTCGCCGTACCCGAGGCCGAAGTGTCCGGCGGGCAGGTTGAGCGGCGCGGCAGTAAAGAGCGAGCCCGGCCAGGAGCCGCCCATGCGCGGCATCAGCATCGCGTCGATGCCGTACTGTCGGTAGACACGCGCCTGCGCCTGTATCAGCTCTGAACTCGCCGGAGTGGATGTCACGTAATTGAAGCCGCCGTTCTTCACGATCCCGATATCGCCGAAGCCGCGCTTCGTGAGGTGCGCGGCAAGCTTCGCCATGATGTCTTCGGGCGTCATGTCGGGTACGAGCCGCATGTCGAGTTTCGCGGTCATCTTGTGCGGCTGGACGGTCTTGCCGCCGATGCCGCCATAGCCGCCCACCAGTCCCTCGATGGTGAGCGTCGGCCGCGAGACATAGTCTTCGAGCGCCTGGCGCCAGCTCGCATTGCGCGCCCACACCCGGGCGCCGAGCGAGTCCAGCGCCGCCTTTTCATCCATGCGCCGCGCGAGGATGTCGAGCATCGCGTGCTCTTCCTTCGTGAGCGGCCGCACGTGCTCGAAGAAACCATCGATGGCGGGTTCTCCCTCGGGCGTCACCAGCGTATTGAGTGCCTGCACCAGATGCCAGGCCGGCTGGTCGAGTTGCGCCGCAACGCTCGAGTGAACGTCACGCGTGGGACCGCGTCCCCACTTCTCGCCGCTCGCGATCAGCTCGCACTCGATGTCGCCCTTCGAGCCGAGCGATATGGTGACACTGCCATCGAGGTCCTGCGAGTGGCTCGGCATGAAGATGCCGAGCGTCTTCCCGAGCGCCTGTCGAACCTGCGGCGTGTCATGCACGACCTGACCGAAATTCGGCGAACCGATTTCCTCCTCGCCCTCTGCGACGAGCACCAGATTCACCGGGGACTTGCGGCCCGCACCGCGAATCGCATGCAGCGCCGCGAGCAGTGCCGACTGCGGCCCCTTCTGGTTGGTCGCCGCGCGACCCATCAGCACGGTGCCGAGTCCGAGCTTCTCGACGAGCTTGCCCTCCCAGGGCGGCGAGCTCCACTCGGCGGGATCGACCTGCTTCACGTCATACATGAAATAGAGGCCCAGCGTGTGTTTCGCGCCGGCATCGAGCGTCGCGAAAACACTCGGGGCACCCTTCGTGGCCACGACCTCGGCGTGCTGGAAACCCGCGTCGAGCGCAAGCTGCTTCGTGAGCTCGGCGCCCTCCTTCATGCCGATGTCTTCCGCCGCAATCGACGGCTGCCTGATCCACTCCTGCAGGCGCGCGATGGTCTCGTCGTGGCGGCGCCCGATTTCGTCGTAGATGCGCTTGAGATCCTTGTTGGCCGCGACTGGCGTCGACTGCGCCTGCGCCGCTGCCCAGAGCGCGGCGGTTGCGCCGACGGTGGTGGCGACGAAATCCCTGCGGGTGTGCTTCGACATGCTGCATGTCCTCCCGGATTCCAGATTCGCGAAGGTGGCAAGGCCCATTGAGTCTGACGGGTCAGCGGTGGTCGGGCAATTTTGGCGTGGTACTGTCCCGCGATTTGCTCGCGATGCTGCACCACATTCGGTGCGCGTTCCCGGGAACGGGTATTCACCACGACTTACCCCCGTGTTCGCGACGCACACCGGCACGGGGACAATAAGATCAATCCATGAGGCGTTTCTTGACGAAATCACCTCACCGACCCATATTACGCCTCACATTTTGAGGTGTTTAGGATGGTGGACCAACTCAGGTGGGTGTGGCAGCAGCCGGACTGGCCAGCTTGGCGATGGGATGTGGCTGGGCTTTCCGCCGATCTGGCCTTGGCCCGCAGGGCCCAGGGCGAGGCGCTCGGCCGCACCCAACTGCTCAGTCCCGACCTGGATGTGGCCGCCCAGGCGGAGATCCTGCTCGCCGAAGGCCTGGCCACCAGCGCGATCGAGGGCGAGCAGCTGGATGTGCAGGCCCTGCGTCGGTCGATCGCTCGCCGCCTGGGGGTAACACTCGAGACCGCGATGCCGCCTGCGCCCGCCGGCGACGCGGTCGAAGGGCTGGTGGACGTCCTGCAGGATGCGACCGACAACTGGCAGCAGGATCTCACGCTCGAGCGATTGAACGCCTGGCAGGCCGCCCTGTTTCCGACGGGACGCTCGGGCCTTCACGCGATACGCATGGGACAGCTGCGCGGACCTGAGCCGATGCGCATCGTCTCCGGCCCCCTGCATCGCGAGCGTGTGTACTTCGAGGCACCGCCGCGCAAGGGACTCGAGCGGGAACTGCGGCGGCTGATCGAGTGGTTCAACGGCCCATCAAGGCAGCTCGACGGCGTCGTGCGCGCAGGCCTTGCTCACCTGTGGTTCGAAGTGCTGCATCCTTACGAAGATGGCAACGGCAGGGTCGGACGCGCGCTGCTCGACATGGCGCTTGCGCAGGATGCAGGGAGGGCGATGCGCGTCTACAGCGTGTCAGCCCAACTCAATAGTGTTCGAGGTGACTACTACGCCGCGCTCGAGATCGCCTCGCGCGGTTCGCTCGACGCCAGCGCGTGGCTTGGCTTCTTCGTGCGCCAGGTGCAGTCCGCCGCGAAAGCGAGCGAAGTCGCCGTGGGCAAGGTCCTCGACAAGGCCCGCTTCTGGATGCTGCACGGCGGGACATCGATGAACGATCGGCAGCGCAAGGCCGTGAATCGATTGCTCGACTGCGGGCGCGGCGGTTTTGAGGGCGGGATGACCAATTCGAAATACCAGCGCCTCACCGGTGCCAGCCCCGCCACCGCCCAGCGCGATCTCGCAGAGCTCGCAAGAATATCCGTGCTCACACCGCTTGGTGCCGGGCGCACCGCGCGCTATGAGATTGCGTGGACCGAGCCTTCGGCAGATTGACGCCACTGACTTGCTGCACCCAGCGCAAGGCGTCAGCGCTGGGCGAATAGCTCGCAGAACGGACCTGCAATGGAATGGTGGCCAGGGTCGGAATCGAACCAACGACACGCGGATTTTCAGTCCGCTGCTCTACCAACTGAGCTACCTGGCCGCCGTCGGAAAGGGCCGCGTATTAGAGCCGCGGCCGGGCGGGGCGTCAAGCGCGCCCACGGCCAACTTGTTGATTCTTCGCGGGCCATTTGCCGAACGTGCGGCCATGGGTCCATGCTACGCGGGGTCTGCAACCAGCCGCGAAAGGGCGCGTCGCAATGCAATCGACCCTGCTCGACTACTGGTGGGTGCCGCTCGTGCGCGGCATCGTCGCGATTCTTTTCGGGGTCCTCGTGCTCGTCTGGCCGGGGATCAGCATTCTTGCCTTTCTCACGATCATCGCCGCGTTCTGGATCGTCGATGGCGCGTTCTCGATCTATTACGCCGCGAAGGCGCGGAGCCGGGGCTGGCCTTTCTGGGGAGGCCTCATCAGCGTCGCCGCGGGCGTCGCCGCCATCGCCGCGCCCGGTCTCGCGGCCATTTCGATCCTGATCGTGATCGCGATCTGGGCGATCACCCGCGGGCTCCTCGACATCTACTCGGCGATCAAGTTTCACCGCGAGATCGACTTCGAATGGTGGCTCGCGCTTTCGGGAGCGGTGAGCATCCTCTTCGGCGCGCTGGTGCTCGCAAATCCTGCTGCCGGCGCCCTCGCCATGGTGACCCTGATCGGCGCATTCGCCATCGCCATCGGTGTCGTGCTCATCCTCGCAGGATTGCGGATCCGCACCTTCCGGAACAAGCGGCGGCCGATGGGCGTGTGACGGAGCAGGCCGCGGGAGACCGTCTCAGTCCCTGTCCGGCGCGCCGGGCGGAAAGAGGTGCCGATACGGCCGCGCCTCGTCCACGGCCCTCGCGATCGACGGTCGCGCGAGCAAGCGAGCCCGATACGAGCGCAGGTTCGTGAACACCGCCGGGATTTCGTGCACCCAGTCAGCGTAGAAGAGCGACGGCGCGGCGGCGCAGTCGGCGAGACTGAAGCCGGCGCCTGCCGCCCATTCACGCCCGTTCAGAGTGTCTTCGAGCCAGGCGTACGCCTTGTCGAGCAGCGCCCGCGCTTCGCCGACACCGTGCGCATCGCGGCGCTCTGCCGGCCGCAGGCAGTCGCCGACGATCTTCTGCACCGGCGCCATGATGTAGTTATCGAAGAACCGGTCCATCAGGCGCACATCGAGCGCGGCGCCGGGATCGGCCGGGATCAGTTGCACCGGTCCCGGATGATGCCCTCCGAGGTGTTCGATGATGATGCTGGCCTCCATGATCGGGCGGCTGCCATCGACGAGCACCGGCATGCGCCGGATCGGCCACAGCGCCGCGAGCTCCGCCCAGACGCGCTCGTCCCCGCCGAGCAGGCGCAGCTCGAATGGAATCCGGTTCTCGTACAACGCAATGAGCACCTTCTGACAGTACGAGCTGAACGGATGCCCGAACAGGACCAGCTCACCTGCGTTCTTGCTCACGGCCCGTCGCTCATTGCCCGTAGCTCACTGCCCGTTGCCGAAGAAGAACTTCTCCATCTCCTCCTCGAGGAACTTGCGCGCCTTGGGGTCGATCGGCGAGAGGCGGTATTCGTTCAACAGCATCGTCTGGTGACCCACCCAGCGCTGCCACGCCTCCTTCGAGACGCTCTCGAAGATGCGCTGCCCAAGGGCACCGGGATAGGGAGTCCGGTCGAGACCGGGGGCTTCCTTCTTCAACAACACGCATTGCACGGTCCGGGTCATGTCAGGTTCTCGAGGATCTGCTGCACGGGAGCCGGCAATCCTACCCGTGCCGGCGCGCGCCTGTCATACCAGAGCGTGCGATCCGTCTCGCCCACGACGGACACCACACGCGCCTCATCGTGGCAACGCGCGAGGAGCGGCGTGATGACGAGGTCGAAGTGCGTGAATGCGTGCGGCACCTGGGCAAGCGACCGCGTGCCAATCTCCGCACCGCGCAGTTCGGCGGCGGCGTACGCGCGCGCCGCGGTTTCGGTCTCGAACTCAGGCAGACACCACAGGCCGCCCCAGATTCCCTGCGGCGGGCGTCGCTCGAGCAGCACCGCGCCATCCGCGCGCTGTGCCACCAGCATCACCACGGCACGCACGCGCCGCGCGGCGCGGGGCCGCGCGCGTGGCGCCGGAATCAGGTGCGTCCGGTGAGTGTGGTACGCATTGCAATCCGCCTGCAACGGACACAGCGGGCAGAGCGGGCGCGTGCGCACGCACACGGTCGCGCCGAGGTCCATGATCGCCTGCGTGTACGCGGTGACGCGCTCGTGCGGCGTGTGCTCTTCGGCCAGCCCCCAGAGCCGTTGACCGACCATGCGCTCGCCCGGAGCCCCCGTGACGCCGAAACGACGCGCCAGCACCCGCTTCACGTTGCCATCGAGGATCGGATGGCGCGCGCCGCGCGACAGCGCGAGGATCGCGCCCGCCGTGGAACGACCGATACCGGGGAGACTTCCGACCGCGGCGAACCCTTCCGGAAAGATCCCGCCATGATCGTCGCGAACGCGCTGCGCGGCGCGATGCAGATTGCGCGCGCGGGCGTAATAGCCGAGGCCGGCCCAGAGATGCAGCACTTCGTCGAGCGGCGCGTCGGCGAGCGGGACGACATCCGGGAACCGCTCCATGAAGCGCAGGAAATACGGGATCACCGTTCCGACCTGCGTCTGCTGCAGCATGACTTCAGACACCCACACGCGGTACGGCGTGCGCTCGTGCTGCCACGGCAGGTCGTGACGACCGTGGGCGCCATGCCAGGCAAGGAGCGGGCCGGCGATCGCGCTCACGGCCCGGCGCTGAGGCGCACGCCTCGCATCTTCACACCCTCGAGCGTCGCCTCGTCGATGTCGAGCGTTCCCTCGGCGCGCAGCGCCTTCAGTGCCGCGGTCGGGAAGACGAACGGTTCGCTCTCCACGTCTTCGGGCTTGAGGTAACGGCCGAGATCCATGCGATCGCCCTGCAGGGAGAACCGGATCACGCCCTCGTCATGCGTGACCCGGCCGGTGAGGCGTGTGTCGTCGAGCACGATTTCGAGTGGCTCGATCTGCAGCGATTGGCCGGAAACACGAAACCCGGCACTGAGCTTCACGGTCTTGTAGGCATCCGGGTCGCGAGCGGGAGGGAGTTCGATTCCGGCTGCCGCAAGTGTCCCGCGCAACGAAACCGGCGCGAGCGAGAGCGTGCCCGATGCTCTCGGCGCATCACCAAGTGCGCCGGTCGTCGCGCCGCGCATCCTCGCTTCATTGAAGCCGAGCTCCCACGCGGGTGCCGCGACGACACCGCTTGCGGGCTCGTATCGCAGGCTGGGTGCCGCGAACCGCCACGGTATGCCGCCCCCGGCGAAGCGTCCGCCGAGCAGTTTGCCGGACACTTCGGTGTTCGCGAGCAAGAGTGGCGGCCCGAGCGTCACTACCGTGGCGATGCTCACCGACGCGCGCTCGGGGACGGTGGGACTCGAAACGGTCGCCGCTGCCTCGACGCGCAGCGGCGCGCCCGTGCGCACCGGCCCGAGATCGAGCCGCAGATCATCGAGCCGCAGCCTTGTGCCGCTCGTTGCGTCTTCATAATTGAGTTGCGAGTCACGCAACTCGATACCCTCGATGTCGGGCAGCGTGCCACGCGCGTCTGTGGCGCCCGATTCGAATGCCCAGTTCACGCGCCCGTCGGCCGCCCGCAGGAGACGCGCCTCGAGCCCGACGAGCCGCACGCGATCGACGACGAGTTCGCCGCGCAGCAGCGGCAGCAACCGCACGCCGACGTGCGCTTCACGCCAGTGCAGGAACTGCGGCTCGGGAAAGCCCGGCGGCGACGACAGCGCCGCCGGACCTGTGGTCAACGAGAGCCAGGGAAAAAACGTGAGATCGATATCGCCCTGCAGGCGAAACGCGCGGCCCGTGGCCGCCGTCACCTGCCGTTCGATCGGCCCGCGGTAGCGATTCGGGTCGACGAGCTGCGTCAGGATGAGCGCTGCGATCACAAGCAGCGCCAGCAGTCCCCCTGCTCCGATCACCACCCATTTCAAGACTCGCATTGGTAGATCCTACGACCTCCGCAACAAAGGAGTGACGAAAGCCGCAGGACCCCCGCTCAAACCGTGCACGCGGATTTCCCGCACACGGCTTGCCAGTGATGGGTCGGCACACAGCTGTTCACGAAATGGGTCGTGCGGAACGCCGTGCACCGGCATTGCCGCAAGCGCATCGAGCGCATACCTCGGGGAAAGAGCTGGCTGCGCCAGACCTCGGGCTCATTCCTCGCCTCGGCACGGCTTGCGCCGCTCCCGCTACTCGGCTTCCCCACTCTGGGCTGGCTCGGTCCGGCCGTAGCCCGACAACCGGATGACGAACGTGCCGGTGGCGGGGTCGATGCACCAGCCGCGGATGATGCCTTTCTCTTCGTCACCGTCGAGATCCGACCACAGCACCCAGCAGGAACGCGGCTCGGGCAGGGCTTGGTCACGCTGGTAGCGCAGGCCGAACTGCACCGACTCGCCAGGCTGGAATCCGGCAGCCAGCGCTGCCTCGTACGCCGCCGGACTGTCGACAAAATCACGCGACACCGGCTTCATCAGCTGGCAGGTTTCACCATTGCCGACGTTGACCACCTGGCCGTTGGCCAGCACCCGGATCCGGGTGCAGGTCTTGCGCGACGGCGACTGCACATCGTAGAACCAGAAGCCGTGCGTGGGGCCTTCCGCCATGCTGGTCGTGACCCCGGCGAGCTCGGCGTCGGCCTGCCACTTGGCCGCCTCCGCCATGGCCTGATCGAGCATCGCGCGGGCGGTGATGCCGTCCGCCGGCGCTTCCGGTTCGGTGGCAGACGCAGCAGCGGCCGGCGCCGTATCACCTTCCGGGCCGGCCGGAGGTGGTGGTGTCTCGCGGCTACCGCAACCAGCGAGCAGGCCGCCCGCAGTGACGAGGGTCAGGAGGACTCTTTTGCATGACATGACATGTCTCCCGGTTTTTCTTCGCGGGCGCAGACTATACGCCGCTTCGTGTTGCTACGGCCGATCGCATCCCACTCACCGGTACGGCCACGGATTGCCGAAGATCCTGCCGAAACCAGCGTGGAATACCTCCGGTTGCAGCCACTCCACGACCCCGGTGAACAACGCGCCCCCGCCAAGCGCGAGGAGGATGGCACCACCGAGGCGGGCCGGCAGGTGCAGCAGTGCCACGCCGACGCGCTCGCGCCAGGAAATGCCGGCACGGCTGAAGCCGATCAGGAAGCCGAGTCCCTGACAGGCGAGGCCCGCACCGAGCGGGAGGAGCAATCGGTGCGGGCGGGTCAGTACTGCATCGCGCATCGCTGCTGCACTCCTGCCGTCGAGATAGAGCAGCCCCGCGGCGAGTGCAGCGAGGCCGGCTATGGCGAACACCAGTCCGAAAGGGATCGCCGCAAAGCCTTCGTAGATGAAGTAGCGGTACTCACGCCGCGTCATCGTGCCGCCACGGATGAACATCAGCCGGCGCTCCGTGATCGCGAACCACGCGACGAGCAGTCCACTCAGCCCGAGCCCGACCAGACCCGCAGCGGCGAGACGTGGCCAGCCGAGGCTGAAACCACCACCGAGCGCGGCCAACGAGAGCGCGGGGGCAACGAAAAACTGCAGCATCACGCGCCGCTCGACGAAGCGCCACTCGGCCTCGTCGGCCGGGATGCGGCCACCTGTGAATGGCAGCGGCGGGTCAGGGATACCCGGAGTCCTCGTGGGGCTGCGCTCGTCGCACTTCACCGTGCGCAACCCCGACACCAGCACCTTTCGCGCGTCAATTCCGGCAGATCTCGTTGTCGGTGATCCAGTGGCATTCCTCACGGATCGAGCTGATGCGCGTAATGCACTTGTCATAGGTCTGGATCACCACGCCCTGCACAACCTGCAGCGCACCGGCCTTCACCTTGTCACAGGATGTCAGGTTGGATTGGAAAGCCGAGTCGCAGCGCGCATGCAGCGCTGCCCGATCGCCGTCGTTCCGGCATTGCAGTGCATCCGCGTTGGCGCCTGCCGGTTCGCTGCCACCGCCGCCGGCCGTCGGGTCGTAGCGCCGCAGCGGATAGTCGTGCTTGATGTCGCACTGCTGCCAGGCCGAGAGCAGCGACTGGTCGTAGCTGGCCCGGTCAGCCGGTGTACCGCGGCGCATTGCGATCAGTGGCGCCTTGGCGGCCGGCTGCGTCATGCAGACTCCGTCGACGCCCTTCGGAAGGATCTGCCCCCACCACTGGCCGAGCGCCTGCGCCCGCAGCGCCGGCGCCTGCTGGTCTTCCTGATAGATGCCCTGCAGCGCGCCAGCCCGGATCGCACTCAGGATGTGCGAGGCCTCGCTGCGCTGCCGGGCATCACCCTTGAGCAGACGAAACAGCGCGTACTGCGCCTGCACGTCGATGTTCGACCGGATCACGTCCTTGGGTGTCCAGGGAGGTTCGCTGTACACCGGGGCCGCTGGCGCGGGTGGCTCAGCCGGCGGTGGCGGTGGTGGTGGCAATTCCTGCTGCGGGGGTTGCGAGGGTGGCGATTCGCGCATACCGGGCAGTTTCAGGCGGCCCGGTCGCGGCTGCCCCGGCGAGGTCGGGCTGCTCAGGGGACCGGGGCCGGGTCGCGTGCAGGTGATCGACTCGAAACCGTCGCAGAACTGCTGATTGCAGATGCCACCGTCGACGAGCGTCCGGGTCGCCGTCGCACTGCCGATGTCGTGATCGATGGTGAAACCTTCGGCGCTGGTGTAGCCCTGGCGTCGGCAGAACTCGTCCGCTGCCGGCTGGCCGCATTCGCTGCCCCAGACACGGCACAGGTCGATGCGGTGGCCCGCGTATTCAGGCAGCGGGAATACCTGCAGCTCGGCCAGGGCCGGGGCGCCAGTGAGTGCGAGCAGAATGGCCGAAGCCATGACGATCCTCTTCATATCATTCTCCTGGGTGTCGCAGGCGGATGCGATCGATCCCCGCGAGCAGACCCGTCGACGCGCCATGATGCCCGATGATCTTCAGTGACAGCGGTCGGCGTCCCTGCCTCATCGCAAATGTGCCGAGGGTGAGCGTGACCGGCGCGTTGACCGCCGGCGCATAGCCATCGAACGGCTGCGCAACCGCGTGCTGGTCCATCTCGAAGGCCAGTTGACCGTAATCGGGCGCGCGCGTGAGATCGATCTCGACGATCCAGGCGCCGTCCTGCGGCACCTCGATCAGGAGATCCAACACCGCGCCGACTGCACCGCCGTGCCAGAAGAGCTGCGCATCGCCGCTCCAGCCCGGCCCGAAGCCGGCCATTGGCTGGACATCCACCCGGCCGCCTGCAACCTTGACCAGATTCGACGCCAGCAATGACTCGGCCTCGATCGTGACCGACCTGGCCTTCAGTCCCGCCGCGACCGCGGCCGACAACCGCCCCGATGGTGCAATCACCTGCGAAGTGACCGGCCGGGCCGGCACGTCCACTGCTGCCTGTGGTGCCCGCAGGTCGATCTGCGGCTGGTCCGACCTCCGCATCACCACGGAGGCCGGCTGCTGGAAGTCCGCGCTGCGCCGGCAGCGGCTCTTCGGGTTGGCGTCGGGCAGCAGGGCATGGCATGCCACCAGCGCCGGGGCGTTGTCGCAATCGAACTTCAGCGATTGGTCGCCGGTTTTGGCGAGCACGCAGCCGGTCTTGGTGAGCTGTGGGATGACCTGCGCATTGAGGCGTTTGCGCTCCGCACTCATTGCCATGGCGAGACGCATGCCCGACTGGGCGCAGACCCAGCCCCACAGGCTGGGCGGATTCAGTGGACCCGTGAGTTGCGGCGCCAGCGGCACCGGAAATGCGGCCCGCGTGGTCTCGTAGCAGTTGCCGAGCACGGCCGAGAACGGCGAGGGCAGCGACTGGAACCCCTCCGCGGACCAGCTCTGCCTCGGCAGCGGCTGGATCCCCGCCGCCGACTCGTACGGCACGGGCAGAAACCAGAACGCGCCGATGAACTGGTCAGTCTTCTTGTTCCAGAAGTTGGTCGCGAGCAGCAGCGAGGCGCTGGCGTTGACGTTCCCGAAGTATGCGGCCGGCGCCACACGCACCAGGTTCGCGAGCGCGGTCGCCTCATCGTGCAGCTGCTGGCTCTTCTGCTCGCACGACTTGATGTCGAAGTCGCTCGGCGCCTTGTTGATGGGCCCCATGGACACGTGGGAGATACACGCCTCGACTGCCTTCCGGTCGAGTCCCAGGAAGGGCTTCCCCGATGACATCACTCCCTGCAGAGCGCGCTGATGCAGCAGCGGCCGGACGTAGTACCGGTCGAAGGTGCTGATGGGCGCCACGCCCGCCCCGCCGAGCCCGAGACTCTCCAGTCCGCCGAGGGCCACGTTGCCGAGGGTCTGCACTCCGCTCTCGAGCGCCTTGATGCCGGCCTCCGCACCCTGCTTGACCAGCTTCGCACCGGCCACGAGCGTCTGCGCCAACGCGCCGCAGGTGATGTCCTTGCCCGGGAACGACGGCACCACCGCGCAGGCGACGGTCGGATCGCCGATGACATAGATCACCGTGAGCCAGTCGCCCTTGCTCGCCGCACCGTAGATCTTCGCGGCCTTGCCGAAGGCCTGCGAGATGATGGGCCGGATCGCGGCCCCACAGAGGATGTCGGCCGGAGGACCGGGCGGCAGCAGCTTGCAGGCCACGACCGGTCCGGCGAGCTCGATGAGCCGCACGTAGTCCGGCTTGGTCGCAGCACCGTAGATGGCGATGAACTTCTGCGCCTCGGGATCGTACTGCGCGGCGCACTGTTGCATGCCGTTCGTGCTGCCGCCGCTCTGGACGAGGCAATCGATGACGGCCTTCGCCGAGCAGGTGTCGCTGTCCAGCACATGGTACTGGCACAGGTCATTGAACAGCGGTTTGATATCCACGGCCCGCGCGGGCGTGCTGGCGACCGACAGCGGCACTGCGAGCATCACTGCCACGAGGAACTGCCGCGGGCGGCGGCCTGCGTTAACAGCTGACAAACCCGTGGCGACAGACATCGGCGCCCCCATTGTCGTTATTTTTCCGTGACTTCTACTCCTGTGGCCGGCGAAAAGCCAGCGACACGCCGCGAACCGGGGCGAACCTGCATTGCAACCCTGGGGCCCTCAAGCCCTTCCAGCGGCTGACGCCCCCCTTGGTCAAGATCCCCGGAGACATGGCAGCGGCGCTGCACTGAAACGATCTCCGAACCCGATCACGGCATCACCGTCGTGGAGGATCACGCCCGATAATGCGGATGACGAAGCCGCGTTCGCACGCTGTCGTACCCGCCTCAGTGAGCGCCGATCTAGCGATCGCAAATCCTCACGTCGCCGCTCATGGTCTTCGCACGGATCCGCGCGCTGCCCTCGCCGCGCGTCAGGGACATGCGCTCGCCCGGCCCGAACTGGCTCGCCGCTGCGGATTTCACGCCGAAGCAGTTCGACAGCGAACCGCTGAAGGTATCCGCCTCGACGCTGAAGCCGGCGGCGGCGGTCAGCTTGGCCGTCAGATCCCCGCTCACGGATTCGAAGTCGACGCGGGCCCCTTTCGCGAGACGCCCGCCGAGGCGCGCGTCGCCCGAGGTGCTGCGCAGGCGCAGGTTCGTGATGGTGCCCAGATCGAGCAGCAGGTCGCCGCTCACAGTCGTCGCCTCGAGCTCGCCTGCGAGGTCGTCGACGACGAGGTTGCCGCTCACGCTGTAGGCGATCAGCCTCGCAGCCGGTGCGGCGGCGGTCACGCGGATGTCGCCGCTGACCGACTTGAACTCACTGTCCCTCGTGACACCCTGCGCCACGATCTCGCCGCTCACGGACTTCAGGCGCAATGCGCCAGCCACTTCGCGCACACCGATGTCGGCGCTCACCGTGGTCACCTCGAGCGCCGACCCCTTCGGCACGCGGATCACGAGATCGGCGTCCGCGTCGCGGCGCGAATTCGTGGTCGGCAACACGACCCTGACGGTGACACGGCTGCCGTCGCGCAGGACATCGACCCGCTCGACCCCGGAATCGATCGAACCCGTTACTTCGACCTCCGCCTTGTCCCACCCTTCAACATTCACCTTGCCGACGACGTTGTTGACGACGACCTGCCCGCCGGGGTCTGCCGCGACGCGCTGGTCGATGTCCCGCGCCTGCACGCCCGCAGCTGCCGCGAGGCCCGCCACCGC
Organism: Pseudomonadota bacterium; assembly: GCA_963204795.1. Classification (GTDB taxonomy): domain Bacteria; phylum Pseudomonadota; class Gammaproteobacteria; order Steroidobacterales; family Steroidobacteraceae; genus CADEFQ01. Next base: position 20,017 of record CAUJHX010000265.1, read on the forward strand.
AAGCACCGCGCCCATCCACACACCACTGGTCGTCGTCATGTTCCGATCTCCCGCACTGTTGTGAGGACGCGCATTTCATCCTGGTAACTGTTCACCAGCATCTCCTGCAGCAAAGCATTGCCCGGGTCGCGACCCAGCGCACTTTCGATATCGGCACGCGCGCGCTGCACAGTCGCGAGGCTCGCCTCCACGCGGGTGCGCACATCGGGCGGGAGCTGCGCGAGACGCTCGCTCACCTCGCGCAGCAGCCCCTCACGTGTGCGCAAAAAGCGCGCGTCCGGGCTGTAACTCACTTCGCGCGCCACGCCGTCCTGTACCATCCCGCTCCGCGCCAACGTGGCGGACGGCGGCGCCAGAGACGCGCGACCGATCCACACCCCGACCGCTACACACGCAACCGCAGCCGCCAGCGCCCAGACCGGGCGCGCGCCGACCCACGACCGCCGGTGCCGTGGGGCCGCAGCCGCGCCGATCGCGGCCGCGATGCCTGGCCAGAGATCGCGCGCGGGCGCGATGTCCCGCGGCAATTCCCCGATCGCGCCGACCTTGCCTTCGTTGTCGCCACTCATGATCGTGCTCCACTTTCGAGCCGCGCGCGCACCAGGGCGCGCGCGCGGTGCAACTGCGCCTTGCAGGTACCTTCGGCGATGCCGAGCATCCTTGCGACCTCTTCGTGCGCGTACCCGTAGATGCCGCAGAGCGTCAGGACGTCGCGCGCGCCCTGCGGCAGCGAGGCGATGGTCGCCTCGAGCTCGGCCTCCTCCACCGGCGTGTCGAGCGTGTCGTTGTCGCGGTCATACTCCGCGGCGTCCTCGACGTACTCGACCGGCAATTCACGGCGGCGACGGCGCTCGAGGATCACGTTCACGGCGATGCGGTGCAGCCAGGTCGACACCCGGCTGCGCGCCTCGAAGCGATCGAGCGCGCGCCAGGCGCGAATGAAGGTCTCCTGGGTATAGTCCTCGGCCAGCTGGGTATCGCGCACCATGCGCAGGCACAGCCCGTGCACGCGCCCGACATGTTCGCGGTACAGCCGCTCGAAGGCGCGTGTATCGCCTGCGCCGGCGCGCGCCACCAGGGCTTCGTCCATGCTCGCCACACCACCGTCCGCCAAGGGGTCCTCCTGCATGGCTTGGACGCGTCGCGGCGCGTAAGCGTTTGAACCCGGCGGATCAGGCCCCGCCGCGCGACGTCCGGTCGAGGGTCAGGGCGTACTGCAGGAGCTGCGCGTTGTTCGTGAGATTGAGCTTGCGCTTGATGCTCTGACGATGCGACTCGACCGTCTTGACCGACAGGGTCAGGTCGGTGGCGATGGCGCGCGATGACAGACCGCGCCCGAGCTTGCCGAGCACCTGCATCTCGCGGTTGCTCAGGCGCCGCAGCGGATCTTCGGTCGTCTCGCCCGTCGACGCCGCACCGCGCGCGCGCAGGCGTGCCGTGAGTGCTTCACTCAGATAGACCTTGCCCGCAAGCACGCGGCGCAAGGCGATCAGCAGCTGATCCGATGCGGCTTCCTTCATGATGTAGCCACGCGCGCCGGCTGCGAGCATGCGCTCGGCATAGATCGATTCCTCGTGCATCGACAGCACGAGCATCGGCAGACCGGATCGCTGCGCCCTGACGTCGCGCACGAGCTCGAGACCGTCGCCCTGGCCGAGCGTGAGATCGACGATGACGACATCCGGTTCGAGTGTCCGGATCGCGTGCTTCGCGTCTGCAACCGTCTCGACCTCACCACAGACCGCGAGATCGGGCGACGCCTCGATCATGCGCGCGAGCCCATGCCGGACGATCGGGTGATCGTCGACGATCAGGACGCGGCGGCGCGCAGGTTCGGCGTTACGGGACATACGCACTCCACGCGAACGCCCTGCGCGCCCGCCGGCCCGACTTCGCAGGTGCCGCCGAGCATCTGCGCACGATAGCGCATGATCCTGCGGCCGAGCCCGGCGGGCGCCGCGGCGGCCGCACCCAGCCCGCGACCATCATCGACGATGCGCAGCCGGATGCGCCCGTCGGACAGCACAAGTGAGATGCCGACGTGCTTCGCACTACCGTGCCGTATCGCATTGAGCACCGCTTCCTGCGCGATCCTGTAGAGGTGATTCAGCGCCGCGTCCGCGAGCACGAAGGGCGCATCGAACCGCGTCGTGACCGATACGTCAACCCCGTGGCGGTCCTGCAGGCGCGCGGCGAGCGTCTCGAGCGCTGCGACCAGCCCACCCCGCTCGGCGTTGACCGGTGACAGTCCCGTCGCAAGTACCCGGGTGCTCTCGATCGCGGCATTGACGAGTCCGATCACCTCCTCGATGTCGGCGCGCACCTCGGAGTGCTCCTTGCGCAATTGCCCCGCCACGCCGCGCAGCATCAGTGCGATGCCGGTCAGGTCCTGCGAGAGGCCGTCGTGCAGATCGCTGCCCATGCGTTGCTGCTCGCGATGCGCAATCTCGAGCAGCTCGCGCTCGAGCGCCTTGCGGGTCGTGATATCGGTGCCGTTGATCACGATGCCGCGCACGCTGGCGGCGCCCGCCTGCTCCCAGTCCACGGATCGAACGCGCAGTTCGAAGCACCGCTGCACACCGTCCGGCGCGATGAACTCCTGCTCCAGCGTGCACGACTTGCC
>CAUJHX010000266.1 GCA_963204795.1 Pseudomonadota bacterium
CCGCTGATCGTCGACAACACCGTGCCCACACCACACGCGTGCCGGCCGTTCGAGCACGGCGCCGACATCATCGTGCACTCGCTCACGAAGGGCATGGGCGGCCACGGCACGAGTGTCGGTGGCGCCATCGTCGACTCGGGCAGGTTCCCCTGGGCCGAGCACAAGGCGCGCTTCCGTCGCCTGACCGAGCCCGACGTCAGTTATCACGGTGTCGTCTATACGGATGCGCTCGGGCCGGCGGCGTACATCGGCCGCGCGCGCGTGGTGCCGCTGCGCAATACCGGCGCCGCGATCTCCCCGTTCAATGCTTTCCTGCTGTTGCAGGGCATCGAGACACTCGGCCTGCGCATCGATCGCATCAGCGAGAATGCACTCGCGGTGGCGAAGTATCTCGAAGGTCACAAGAAGGTGAGCTGGGTCAGGTACGCTGGACTTGCTTCGCATCCGGATTACCCGCTGGTGCAGAAGTACCTCTCCGGCAAGGCGCCTGGCCTGCTGACTTTCGGCGTGCGCAGCGGTCGCGCGGGCGGCGAGCGCTTTCAGGATGCACTGAAGCTCATCACGCGCCTCGTGAACATCAGCGACGCGAAGTCGCTAGCCTGTCATCCGGCGTCGACCACACACCGGCAGCTCTCGCCCGAGGAACTCGCCAAGGCCGGCGTCAGCGAAGACATGGTGAGGCTCTCGATCGGCATCGAGCACATCGACGACATCATCGCCGACATCGACCAGGCGCTCGCGGGGGCGTAGCGCCGCGGCGCCTGTCGGGCGCCGGAGACAGTTTCCGGCGCTGGCCGCATTTTCCTAATATGCGGCCATGACACCGAATCCAGGGCGGCGCCTGCCGTATCTTGCGGCCATGGCCCTGCTATGCGCGACCCGCGCACAGGCAGCCGACATGGAACTCTTTCCCGGCCAGAGTTTCGAGGCAGCGGTCGAAGCGCTGAGACCGGGCGATACGCTCATCGTGCACGCCGGTACCTATTCCGATACGGGTCGCATCAGCATCAGTGTGCGCGGCACGACGGCCGCGCCAGTCATGATCAAGGGCGCCGACGGTGAGGCCTTGCCGCTGATCACACGGGCCGCATCCGCGCCGATCCAGAACACGATCAACATCGAGGGCGCAACCCACCTGCGCATCACGCGGCTCGAGATTTCGGGCAATGGCGGCGATGGCATCAACCTGAGTGGCTCGCCATCCTTCATCACGCTCGACAACCTCGAGATCCACGACATCGACGTGGGCGTGAACTTCCGCTCGTCGATGTCCGACATCACGGTGCGTCACAACCATATCCACCACACCGGACAGAACGGCGGCACGGGGGAGGGGATGTACGTGGGCTGCAACGACGCAACCTGCGTCGTGTCGCGTGCGCTCATCGAGAACAACTGGATTCACGATACGCAGAATTCGACCCAGGGCGACGGCATCGAAGTGAAGCACGGGTCGCACTCGAACACCGTGCGTGACAATGTCATCTACAACACGGGCTATCCGTGCGTGCTCGTGTACGGGACAGTCGGCCAGCCCGTCAATGTGGTCGAAGGCAACGTGATGTGGAACTGCGGTGACTCCGGCATCCAGGCCGCGGCGGACGCCATCATCCGCAACAACATCATTCTCGAAGGGCCCGGTAACGGCTTCAATTCCCAGCCTCACCAGGGCGCGACGCCATCGAACCTGCAGTTCGTGCACAACACGGTGGTGGGTGGCAGCCCCTGCCTGCGCATGAGCAGCTGGAGCGGCCGGCCGGGACTCGTGTTCGTGAACAACGCGATCCATTGCGACGCCGATGATTTCGCAATCGGCGGGCTCACGGGTGTCACGGTGGCCGGCAATGTCGTCACGCCAGCAACGAGCGCGCTGCCCGCAGCCGGGTATCGCGTCGGTCAGACAGCGGCACTCGATCTGCTCGACGTCGCTGCACGCACTGTCTATCCGCGCGCAGGCTCGCGCCTGATCGACGCGGGCGATGCCGCTTACGCGGCCAGTATCGATTTCAACGGCAACGCGCGCAGCGGCGCACCCGATGCAGGTGCGTACAATTATTCCACGGCACAGAATCCGGGCTGGGTGGTGGCGCCGGGATTCAAGAATGCGGCGTCGCAGCCGGCCGTTCCGGGTCTTTCCTTCTCCGGCAATCCGCTGACGGTGAGCGCCGGGGGGGCAACACAACTCAGCTGGAATGCGACCAACGCGTCCACCTGCACGGCGAGCGCAAGCCCCGCCGCGAGCGCGTGGAGCGGTGCGAAGTCGACGTCCGGCAGTCAGATGATCGACGCAGTCACGGCGACGACACAGTTCAACCTCTCCTGCAGCAACGCGGCCGGGACGACGAACCAGTCGGTGATCGTCACGGTGAGCACGACGCCGGCGCCCGTGCCGACTGTCACCCTGAGTGCGAGCCCGACCATGATCACGGCGGGCGGGCGGTCGACATTGACGTGGAGCAGCGCGAATGCAACGGGCTGCACCGCGTCCGGGGCCTGGGCGGGCAACAAGGCGAGTGCGGGCAGCGAGCAGTCATCCGTACTCAACGCGACGAGCACGTTCACGCTCGCATGCACGGGCGCGGGTGGCACCGCGGAACAGTCGGTCAGCGTGAATGTGAGCAGCGGGGGAGGGCCTCCCGCATCGCCGCCCGGTGGTGGCGGGGGTGGCAGCCTGGGCTGGTCGCTGCTTGCAGCCCTGATCGGGCTTCAAGCGCGGCGAATGCGCATCCGACCGACCCTGTGAGGCCGTCAACCGTTCACGGCCACGGGAGCAATTGCCAGAGCCTGTCGCCGGTGCCATGTGGTACTGGTCGATCCACAGAAGCGCACACTAGACTTCGTGCGCCATGGCTGCAGACGGCGTCAATCCCGAATCCCCGTCCGGCTTTCCGGCGCTTGCGCAGTAGTCAGCATGGCCCCGGAAGCTGCACTCGATCGCGTGGCGGCCCGGGGCTGGTGGATCGTTGCCGGACTTTCTCTCTGGAGCGCCGTGGCCATGGGAACCACGATCGGTTCGCTCGGTGTCTTCGTCGAGCCCATGCGGCAGGAATTCGGCTGGAGCGGCGAGCAGATCGCCAGGGCATTGACGGCATTCGTGCTGGCCATGTCTCTGGTGATGCCGATCGTCGGTCTCGCGATCGATCGCCTTGGCGCCCGCATCGTCATGGCCTGCGGGGTCGTGCTTATCTCGGTGAGCTATCTGCTTGCAGGCCGGAGCCAGTCGCTGTGGATGCTCGTCGGCAGCTTCGCAGCGGCGGGCGCCGGTCTGGGTGCTTCGACCTATCTGCCCTGTACGGTCGTCGCCTCCGAGTGGTTCCTGGACAGGCGCGGGCTCGCGGTGGGAGTCCTCCTCGGCTCATCGGCGATCGGCGCGACGATCTTCCCGGTGTTGATCGCGCCGCTGGTGCTCGATCACGGCTGGCGAGAGGCACTGGCCGGCATCGCGAGTGTGACCCTGCTGCTCGGTCTGCCGATCGCCGTTGCCCTGGTCAGGCACGGCCCCTACCGCAATGGCGAAGAAGGGACGGACTCCCGGGTTGATCGGCCGCTCGCGAGTCTGATGAGAGGGAGAACCTTCTGGCTGGTGACGTTCATCCTCATTCTCTCGCAACTGAGCTTCTTCGGAATCTATTTTCATCTCATTCCATTCCTGACCTCGCTCGGCTTCCCCGAAACGACGGCCGTGCTTTTCTACAGCGGCTCGACACTTGCAACCGTGCTTGGAGCAGTGATCCTCGGACCGCTCATCGACCGGGTCGGAGCACGCCCGACGCTGATTGCGGCGCTCGCCGTGCTGGTGTCGAGCTGCGCGTTGCTGCCCGCCATCGGTACGGGCGCGGCAGGAGTCGGTGCCGGAATCGCCTTCGCCGTGCTCTGGGGCTCGGTGGTGAGCTCTCCCATGCAGTTC
>CAUJHX010000267.1 GCA_963204795.1 Pseudomonadota bacterium
AAGGGTGTGACGCTCGAGCAGCAGCGCTCCATGGCGTCCGACACCCAGTACCGGGTCAGCTTCCAGGGCGTGGTGGTGCCGGAAGCGCAGCGGCTCGGTGCCGAGCGCGGCGGCTGGCGTGCCTGGTCCGAAGCCCTGCACGAGGCGATCATCCTGCTCGCGGCCTATGCCGCGGGCGGGGCCGAGCGCGCACTCGAGATCACCGTGGAGTACTCGAAGAACCGCGAGCAGTTCGGCAAACCGATCGGCTCATTCCAGGCGCTGGCGCACTACATGGCGGACGCATCGCCCGTGATGGAGGGAGCCAAGATCCTGGTGTACGAAGCGGCGTGGGCGAGTTCCACGGGCCGCGACATCAAGCGCCTCGCCCCGATGGCGAAACTGTTTGCCTGCAAGGCGTTCCGGGACATCACGGCGATGGCACAGCAGGTTCATGGCGGCATCGGGTTCACGCTCGACTACGACATCCAGCTCTACTATCGCCGGGCCAAGCAGCTGCAGTTGAACTGGTGGGACTCGCGCTACCTCGAGGGGCTCATCGCAGCTGATGTGCTGGATCGCGGGTTGCCACGGACGATTCCGGATCCGTTTTCGGTATGAACCTGCCGGAGGCGTCGGCGAGCGCATCCGGCGCGGGCGCACTGGCCGGCATCAAGGTCCTCGATTTCGGACAGATGGTCTCCGCGCCTTTCTGCGCGAAGCTCTTCAGCGACTACGGCGCCGACGTGATCAAGGTGGAGCCGCCGGCGGGCGAAGCGGCGCGTCGGGCGGGTCCCTTCCCGGGTGACAGGGCTCACCCGGAGAAGAGCGGGCTCTTTTTCATCAACAACACGAACAAACGGGGCGTGACCTGCGATGTGTCGGTCCCGGAAGGCCGCGAGTTGTTCACGGGCCTGCTGCGCTGGGCGGACGTACTGATCGAGAACAACCTGCCGCGGCAGATGCGTGAGTGGAACCTCACTTACGCGCAGTTGCAGGAGATCAACCCCCGTCTCGTGATGATCTCCATCACGCCGTTCGGCCAGACGGGTCCATACAGCGCCTGGAATGGCTACGACCTCAACGCCTTCCACCTCTCCGGTGCGAGCTCCCGCTACTGCGGCCGGCCGGGAGAGATGCCGCTCGAGCACGGCACGTTCTCCGCGGACTATTTTGGTGCCATCGCCGGTGCCGCGTGGGGCATGGCTGCGATGTTCGGTCGTGACCTCGTGGGGGGCGGTCAACAGGTCGACGTCTCCTGCGCCGAGGCCATTGCGGCGGCCTTCGTCGGCGGCCAGAACATCGGTATGGCCGCGCAGGAAGGTCGCTTCGACCTGCGCACCGGCGTGGGCATGCCCCTGGGCGCGCCGGCCACCATCGTGCCCTGCAAGGACGGTCACGTGTGGATGCTGGCGCTCGAGCGCGGTCAGTGGGAAGGTCTGCGCAAGGTCATGGGCGACCCGGAGTGGGCGCGCCTCGAGATGTTCAACGACATGTATGTGCGCGCCCAGAATGCCGACATCATGTACTCCTTCATCGAGGAGTGGACGGCGCAGCACACCAAGGCGGAGATCATGGAAAAGTGTCAGGCGGCTGGCTGCCCGATCACCGCCGTGTTCACCATCGAGGAAGCCGCGAGTCTCCCCCACCTCAAGGCGCGCGACTTTTTCGTCGACATCGACCACCCGGATCTCGGGCGGATACGCAACCTCGGGGCGCCGTTCAAAATGCCCGCAAGTCCCGGTGGACCGACTCGACCGTCTCCCCGGCTCGGGGAGCACAATGATGAGATCTACAGCGAGCTATGCTCCCTGCCCGCGGCGAAGATCGCTGCGCTGCGGGACAGGGCAGTCATCTGATCCCCATGAGCCAGAAACGCCCGCTCGAAGGTATCCGGATCGTCAACCTCGGCTGGGTCTGGGCCGGGCCGATCGTTGGTCAGACCCTGGCATTCCTGGGCGCGGATGTCCTCAAAGTGGAATCGCGCGAGCGCGTCGACATGATGCGCACCCTGCCGCCGTTCGCCGAAGGCAAGCCGGGTCCGGACCGCAGCCTGTCCAACCACGCCGCCTGGGCAGGCAATGGCTCGGTGTCCCTGAATCTCAAGGAGAAGGAAGCGCGACAGCTCGCGCTCGAACTCATTACCCACGCAGACGGGGTGGTGGAGAACTTCGGCCCTGGCGTCATGGAGCGGTTCGACCTCGGCTACGAGCGGCTGCGGCAGGCGAAGCGCGACATCATCCTGCTCTCGCTGCCCTCTGCGGGACTCTATGGACCGCTCGAGCACGTGCGTACCTATGGCCTGAGCCTCACCTCGCTGACGGGCCTCGACAGCCTCGTTGGCTACAAGGGGGGTGGGCCGATTCCGTTCGAGAATGCCTTCGCGGATCCCATGGCCGGCATCTTCGGGGCCTTCGCGATGGTCGTGGCCCTGAATCACCGTCGCAACACCGGCCAGGGTCAGCATGTGGACTTCTCGCAGCAGGAAGGCATCATGCAGATGGTCGGGCCTGCCTACATGGACTACGTGCTGAACGGCCGGGTCGCCGGTCCCAAGAGCAATGAGCACCCGCTGGGCACCGCTGCGCCGCACTCGGTGTTCCGGTGCCGCGGGGAAGATCGCTGGATCAGCATCGCAGTGCAGACCGAGGCGGAGTGGGCGGGGCTCATGCGTGCGATGGGCGAACCGGAGTGGGTACGTGCCGAACAGTTTGCGAGTGCGCAGGCCCGCATCGCGCATATCGATGCGCTGCATGCGCGCCTCGCCGAGTGGACTGCTCCGCAGGATGATCGTGCGCTCGCGGAGCTGTTGCAACGACATGGCGTGGCCGCCGCGCCCGTGTTGAATGTGGGCGACCTGCTGCGGGATCCGCACTACGCTGCGCGCAAGACTTTCATCGAGGTCGAGCACCCGCTCGGCTTCCGGGAGACGATCTACGGGGCTTACGTCAAGATGAGCCGTACGCCGGCGGTTGTTCGAACCGGTCCGATGATCGGCCAGGACAACGAGCGCGCTTTCCGGGAGATCCTCGGGCTCAGCGAGGAGCGCTATCGCGATCTCGTCGAGCGCAAGATCATCTACTGACTTTCGGGATGGCATCCATGACTCACGAACTGAAGACCCTCAAATATGAACTGGAAGACGGCGTCGGCACCATCACGCTCAACCGTCCCGAGAAACTCAATGCCGCGAGCTGGCAGCTCGCCGAGGAGCTGTCGGGGCTGCTGTACCGCCTGCGGAACGACGACACGGTTCGTGTCATTCTGCTGACCGGCGCGGGCCGCGCATTCTGCGCAGGCGGCGACGTCGAGTTCCTCGCCGGTGACGGCGATCACCCCTTGCCCGGCACCTCGGACCCGTCGCGCCCGATTCCGCGCTGGCAGCGCAAGTCACCGGGGGGTCCCTTCTTCGATGTGGCTCGCCAGATCATCGCCGTCGACAAACCGGTGATTGCGGCCATCCAGGGCCACGCCGTCGGCGCGGGGCTCGCATACGCGCTCGCCTGCGATCGCCGTTTCGGTGATACAACGACGAAGATGAGTGCGATCTTCACCAGTATCGGTGTCGCGCCCGACTGCGGGCTGTCGTATTTCCTGCCGCGGGTCGTGGGACTGTCGAACGCGCTGATGATGGTCGAGACCGGCAAGATCTTCAAAGCGGAAGAATGCCTGAAGCTCGGGCTCATCGATGAACTCGTGCCGGAGGGCACGAGCCTCGCGGCAGCGCGCGAATATGCCGGGATGCTCGCGAAGCGGGCCAGCACGGCGGTGGACATGGGCCGTCGCCTGATCCACATGTCGCTGCAACACAATCTCGAGCAGATGTTCGATTTCGAGGGGCACTACGGTGTCGCCGTGGCCACCACCGCCGATGCCAAGGAGGGCACGACGGCCTTCCTCGAAAAGCGCAAGCCGGTTTTCCGCGGCGTCTGACGATCCGACCGGAGTATCGACATGCCTGCAAACAGCACCAACGCAACGCCGCTCGAAGGGCTGCGCGTCCTCGACGTGTCGACAATGCTGGCCGGTCCCTACGGCGCCACGCTGCTCGGTGACCTCGGCGCCGATGTGATCAAGGTCGAGTCGCACTTCGGTGACGACAGCCGTCGCCTCGGGGCAATGCGGGACGGCGAGTGCGGCCCATTCCTCAGCCTGAACCGCAACAAGCGTGCCGTCGTGATCGACATGCTGCAACCACAGGGGCGCGAAGTCTTCGCGCGGCTCGCCGCGACGACGGATATCATCATTTCCAATGTGCGCGAGCCTGCGCTCAGCAAGCTCGGCCTCAGCTACGAGCAGGTGAAGGTCCACCGGCCCGACATCATTTGGATCGGTGTCACGGCGTTCGGCCCTGATGGCCCGTATGCCGGCCGGCCCGGAATCGACTTCCTCACGCAGGGCTACTGCGGGGTACTCGGGCTGAACGGCGAGCCGGGCGGCGGGCCCGTGCGCACCGGCTTTCCGGCGGTCGATGTCATCACCTCGCTCCTCGTCAGCAACGCCGCGCTCGCTGCGCTGCGCGTGCGTGAACGCACCGGCCAGGGGCAGCGCATCGAAGTTTCGCTGCTCGACGCCCTGATGCACGCGCAGGCCAGTTCCATCGGGTCGTATCTCGCGACCGGTGAACCCCCGAAGCGCACCGGTAACCGCAGCCAGTACTTCGCGCCGTCGGGTGTCTATCCGACGAAGGACGGCCGGCACGTGATCATCACGACGCCGAGCGAGAAGTTCTTCGGTCACGTCTGTCAGGCGCTGGGCGCCGACTGGGACAAGGATCCGCGCTTCCACGACATCGCATCGCGACTGGCCAATCACGATGAGCTGGACCGCGTGATGTCCGAGCGCACCCGGCAGTTCAATCGGGACGAACTCGTCGAACGACTGATCGCCGCGGATGTGCTCACGGCCCCGATCAACGATGTCGAGGATGTCGTCAAGGATCCGCAGATCCGTCACAACAAGATGATCGTGCGGGTCGATCACCCGCTGCTCGGTGACCTGGACGTGACCGGTGTGCCGATCCGTTTCTACGGCACGCCTTGCAGCGTCGGCAAGCATCCGCCCATGCAGGGGGAGCACACACGCGAAGTGCTGGCATCGCTCGGCTACAGTACGGCTGAGGTCGACGAGCAGATCGCCGCGGGCGTGACCGCCGATCGACCGGAGATGCTGCGCAGGCGGAAAGAAAAGCAGGCGCGCAAGCAGGGTTCCGGGCGAACAAGCGAGGCGTCGAAATGAGCGGTGTCCTCCGAGACATCACGGTCCTCGATCTGACGCGGCAATTTTCCGCGGCGCTCACGGCCGCGTTCCTGGGCGACTTCGGAGCCCGTGTCATTCGGCTCGAATTGCATGCGGCAGACCGCGGGGAGGCGACCGGCCGCTGGAATCACGAGGCGGATCTGATCCATCGCAACAAGCGCTCGGTCGCGCTCGATCCCGCCACCAGGCGTGGCCGCGAGATACTCGTGGCCTTGGCGGCGAAGGCGGACGTCATCGTGACGGATTGGCAGCTCGACGAGCTGGCCGCCATCGGGCTCGATTACGCGGGCGCCAGCGCAGCGCGACCGGACATCATATTCGCGCGCTTGTCGGGCTTCGGGCCCGACGGGCCGGACAAGGATCTGCCGGCCATCGATGAACTCGCGGCGGCCCGTACCGGTGCGATGCCCATGTTGCCCCAGCCGGGCCAGCCGCCGGTCTACACCGGGGCCGGGGCAATGCACGCCACCGGACAGCTCGCTTTCGGGATCGTCACCGCGTTGCTGCACCGGATGCAAAGTGGCGAGGGACAGGAAGTCGACGTCTCGCTCTTTGGGGCGAACATGTATGGCTCGGCGCTCGATCTGCAGGCTTTCCTCACGATCGGTCATGGAGACCGTCTGCTGAATCCGATCTCGCGGCTCGACGTATCGAATCCGATGTCCGGTTCCGTGTACAAGAGTGCCGACGGACGCTGGGTGACGCTGACCATGCCGGATACCGACCGCTGGTGGCCGGCGTTCAGTGCGATCGTGGGCCTCGCGCAGGACGATTCCCGGTTCGACACGCACGAGAAGCGCACGGCGATCAACCGGCCCGCGCTCATTGCTGAACTCGAGGAGCGCTTTGCCCGGCAGTCGGCTGATCACTGGCGGCGGGAGTTCCAGGAAAAGCAGCTGTCCGCCGACATCATCGAGCAGTTCGACTTCCCGACGAACGACGCCAGCGCCTACGCCAATCGCTACATCATTGATGTCGATCATCCCAGTTTCGGCAAGGTGAAGACACTGGGCTTCCCCATCTGGTTGAGCGAGAACCCCGCTCAGCTCGACCGGCTCGCGCCCGGCGCAGGCCAGCACACCGACCAGGTCCTGCACGAGGTGCTTGGGCTTTCGCGGGAGTCGATCCAGGAGCTGGCCGAGGCGGGGGTGCTGGCATGAGTGGCAAGGCACTGCAGGGCGTTCGTGTCATCGATCTCACGGTCTGGTTCCAGGGTCCGGTCTGTGCCCAGTACCTCGCCGACTTCGGTGCCGATGTCATCAAGGTGGAGCGCCCGCAGGGAGGCGATCAGGCGCGCGGCGTACGCAGCATCAAGTCACTCGAGATCGGCGACTGGAACCAGTACTTCCTCGTCATCAACCGCAACAAGCAGAGCATGGCGATCGACCTCAAGAAGCCGGAAGGGCAGGAGATCCTGTACCGGCTGGTCGAGAAGTCGGATGTGTTTCTGTCCAACCTTTCACCGGAGATGCTTGCCGGGTGGAACCTGTCGTACGAGAAGCTGTCGGCGATCAATCCGAA
>CAUJHX010000268.1 GCA_963204795.1 Pseudomonadota bacterium
GTGCGGGTAGAATGCCGCGCCTCCAAAACGGTACAAAGTCAGTAATTTCAAGGATTTCCCCTTAATGTCGCTAACCACGGAAAAAAAGAGCGGAGTTCTCGCGCAATTCCGCCGCGATCCCCAAGACACCGGATCGCCCGAAGTCCAGGTCGCGCTGCTGTCAGAGCGGATCAACGGACTCGGTGAGCACTTCAGTGCGCACAAGCGCGATCATTCCTCGCGTCGCGGGCTCGTCAAGCTCGTGAACCAGCGCCGCAAGCTCCTCGACTACCTCAAGGCGACCAAGCCCGAGAAGTACCAGGAACTCGTTGAGCGCCTGGGGCTCCGCCGCTAAGGACCCCGACGAAGGGCCGCGCAGTTGATCAGCGCGGCCTTTTCGCTATCACAACCCAATTTTCGTGAGGACTGACGCGTGAGCGCTTTCAAGAAATCTTTTGCATTCGGCGCACATACCGTGACGCTCGAAACCGGTGAACTGGCTCGTCAGGCGGGTGGCGCCGTCGTCGCCTCCATGGGCGACACCAGGGTGCTCGTCACCGCCGTTGCGGCGAAGGAAGCGGCCAAGGGCCGTGACTTCTTCCCGCTGACGGTCAACTACGTCGAGAAGACCTATGCCGCGGGTCGCATTCCCGGCGGCTTCTTCAGGCGCGAGGGTCGCCCCTCCGAGAAGGAGACGTTGACTTCGCGGCTGATCGACCGGCCGATCCGCCCGCTGTTTCCCGACGGCTTCTACAACGACGTGCAGGTCGTCGCGACCGTGCTGTCGCTCGATCCCGAGATCGATGCCGATATCCCCTCGCTGCTGGGTGCTTCGGCAGCGCTCGCGATCGCGGGGGTGCCGTTCAACGGCCCGATCGGCGCAGCGCGCGTCGGCTACAGGGACGGCAAGTACCTCCTGAACCCGACTGCGAAGGAACTCGCGGCCTCGCAGCTGCACCTGGTCGTCGCCGGCACGCAGCAGGCCGTCCTGATGGTCGAGTCGCAGGCTGCGGGCCTTTCTGAAGACGTGATGCTGGGTGCCGTGGTCTTCGGCCACACCGAAATGCAGATCGCCATCAAGGCGATCAACGAACTCGTCAAGGAAGCCGGCAAGCCGCGTTGGGACTGGAAGCCTGCCGCAGGCAGCGCCGAACTGGCTGCGCTCGTGAAGGGTGCGGCCGAGACGAAGCTGCGTGAGGCCTACACGATCACCGAGAAGCAGGCACGTTACGGCCGTGTCAAGGAGATCAAGGCGGAAGTCACCACGGTCCTGACCGCCGGTGAGACGCCGAAGTGGACCGCCGACCAGGTCGATGACCAGCTCTTCAGGCTCGAGAGCGACATTGTCCGCCAGCGCATCCTGGCGGGTGAGCCGCGCATCGACGGCCGCGACGCGGTCACGGTGCGCCCGATCAACGTGAAAGTGGGCGTGCTGCCGCGTACTCATGGTTCAGGTCTCTTCACGCGCGGTGAAACGCAGGCGCTCGTCGTGACCACGCTCGGCACGACGCGCGATGCGCAGATCATCGACGCGCTCGAGGGCGAACGCCGCGAGCCGTTCATGTTCCATTACAACTTCCCGCCGTTCTCGGTCGGCGAGACGGGCATGATGGGCTCGCCGAAGCGCCGCGAGATCGGTCACGGCAATCTCGCGCGCCGCGGCATCGCGGCCGTGATGCCCGACATGAGCACTTTCCCCTACACGATCCGCGTCGTGTCGGAGATCCTCGAGTCGAACGGTTCGTCGTCCATGGCGAGCGTCTGTGGCGCGAGCCTCTCGCTGATGGATGCGGGCGTGCCGATCAAGGCGCCGGTGGCCGGTGTGGCCATGGGCCTCGTGCTCGAAGGCAGCCGCTACAAGGTCATCACCGACATCCTCGGCGACGAAGACCACCTCGGCGACATGGATTTCAAGGTAGCCGGCACGAAAGATGGCGTCACCGCGCTGCAGATGGACATCAAGGTCGAGGGCGTGACGCCTGAAATCATGAAGGTCGCGCTGGCGCAGGCGCTGCAGGGGCGCCTGCACATTCTTGGCGAGATGGCGAAAGTGATCTCGACGTCGCGCGAGAAGATGTCCGAGTTCGCGCCGTCGATCATCACGATCAAGATCGATCCCGAGAAGATCCGCGACGTCATCGGCAAGGGCGGTGCCGTGATCCGCCAGATCACCGAGGAAACCGGGACCACCATCGATATCGAGAACGACGGTTCCGTAAAGATTGCTTCGGTCAACGGTGAGGCGGGCCGCGAGGCGCAGCGCCGCATCGAGCTGATCACTGCCGACGTCGAAGTCGGTCGCATCTACGAGGGCCGGGTCGCCCGCCTCATGGATTTTGGCGCTTTCGTCACGATCCTGCCGGGTCGCGATGGCCTCGTGCACATCTCGCAGATTTCCGAGGAGCGCGTCGAGCGCGTCTCGGACAAGCTGCATGAAGGCGACAGTGTGCGGGTGAAGGTGCTCGAGGTGGACCGTCAGGGTCGCGTGCGACTGTCGATGAGGAATATCGACGCCTGAGGGCGCGTCGC
>CAUJHX010000269.1 GCA_963204795.1 Pseudomonadota bacterium
TCGATCCAGCAGGCGCAATAGGCGTCGTCCTGCACCGCGAGCAGGCGAGCGCCCACGCGCAGCAGCGCCGAGCCCGCGCGCACGCCCGCGAGCGGAAACGCCGCAACGATGCGCGCCTCCACTGTCTCTCAGACGCGCTTCTGTTCGAGCCCAGCGAGCTTGACGACGCGGGTTTGGGGCAGCGGATGCGTACTCGCCCCCGCCCAGCGCAGCAGCGCGGTGCCCTCCGTGTGCCCGGACGTGTCGATCCAGTTGCCGACGCCGGGATCGCGCGCGGCACAGACGATGCGCAGCGACCCGTCGGGCTCGAGCCGGGCACTGTGCTTGTTCACGGTGATCTGGCGGAAGCGGTAATCGAAGGACTCCATCCACCAGTTGTCCAACTGGAAGTTCCAGTAGTAACAGTCGGGCGGCATGACCTCGATCACCCACGCCTCATCGGGCGCGAGCGACCAGTAGCTGTGCGCGTAGTACAGGTCGGGACTGCCGCCGCCCTTCTGGAACATCGACTGGTCGATGGGCGGGAACGTGTTCGGGTGCACACGGAAGAGGCGTGTCCAGTCGGCGAAGGTGCGCGCGATGCCGCCCACGAACTGCCCGGCCGCCGCGAGCCCCTCTCCGAAGCGCGCCGGATCGAGCGGCGCCGGCACTTTGGGTCCCGCGATGCGCTCGATACGGAAAGTGCCCGGCTTCTCGTTCACCCGATCGAGCGCGCTCTGGCGCACGATGATGACGCTGGTGTCGGCTTCGAGGCGCAGCCAGTTCTTCCCTTGGCGGTTGCGGCTCGCGATGATCTCCACCTCCCCATTCGGGCCCCACTCGATCTCCTCGTTCATCAGCGCGCCGGTCGCGGCGTTGCTGCCGTCGATGTGGTAGCGCATCGCGTTGGCGACGATCGAGAAATAGAACATGCTGCCGCGCGTGCCGGTGATGCGGTAGTCGCAGTCGCCGCGGATCGAGGCGTTGAGATAGACGTTGTCGGGGTTGTCGGCGCCGATTTTCGCCGTCGCGTGGCTGAGGGAGTAGAAGAACGGAAAGTCCGTATCCGCTGCCTCGACATGCTGCTCGAGCGCGAGCCGCGTCAGACGTGACAGGTACCGGAAGCCCTCCGCACGCACCAGCGGGTCGGTCGGCGCATCGGGCGCGAGGATGACCTCGCCGGCCGCAGCGAGCCGCTCGCAGAACGCGCGCCAGGCTTTGCCTGAAGTCACCTCACTCGACGCGGCCGCATCGGTCATGGTGCGACCCAGTCGCCGCCGTTGACGTCGAGCGCCGCGCCCGTGACCTCGCTCGCGTAATCCGAGAGCAGGAAATAGACTGCCTTGGCGCAGTCGCGATCCGGCGGGATGTGACCGATCGGGACCTCGGAGGCACGCTGGGCCTTGACCTTCGCCCCGTCCGGAATTGAATCGTAAAAGCTGTTGAGCGGCACGCCGTCCATCCAGCCCATCAGCGCCGTGTTGAATCGCACGCCGCTGCCGGCGGTCTCGATCGCCATGTGCCGCGTCATCTGCGCCAGCGCCGCCTTGGCCATCGCGTAGCCGCCCTCCCCGGGCATTGGTTTGCGCGTGGCGAGCGTCGAGATGTTGACGATCGAACCGGCACCCTGCTTGCGCATCTGTGGCAGTACCGCCTGCGCCATGCGCAGCCCGCCGAGCGCGTTGACGTCGAACGCCTTGGCGACATCGTCGATCGCGGCCGTCTCGAGGCTCGCCCAGGGCGGGTGGAAATAAGCGGAATTGACCAGACCGTCGATGCGGCCGAAGGCCTTCAGCGTCGCCTGCGCCAATCGCTGGCACTGGCTGGTGTCGGACACATCGGTGGGCACGGCAATCGCCTCACCACCCGCCGCCTTGATGTCGGCCACGATCGCTGCGATCGCATCGGCCGAGCGCGCCGAGACGGCCACTTTGGCGCCCTCGGCTGCGGCTCCCCGGCACATCGCCTGCCCCATGCCAGGACCCGCCCCCGTGATGATGACGACCTTGCCCTTGAGAATCATGTTCACTCTCCGATTACAGATACCTGTCGTGATAGAAGGCGAAATCCGCTGCGATCCCCTCGCGCGTCAGGCCGAACTCCTCGGCCGAATACTTGTGCTTCGGCCGGTTCTCGCGCACGTTGGCCGCCATGCAGGCTTCCATCGCCGCGCGATCGGCGCTGTCGCAGCCCATGCCGATAGCGCTCATCACGCGGCTCGCAGTACCGATCGGATCGGAGACTGTGTCCTCATAACGAACATCTACGATGCGGTTCTCGGGCAAGGTCTTGCGCAAGGCCTCGAAGCGCTCGAGTCCCGTCCTGAACCGGCCGGTCCAGTGCGCGCCCTGCAGCTCGCGCCGGTAGGTCGTCGACGCGCCGATGCTCATCGAAGCGCACATGCTGCAGTAGCTCGGCAGCACCTGGCCGACGTTACGGTGCGTCATCACGAGTGGCACGCACGGAAAGACTTTCAGCAAGCCGTTCATGCCCCCGAGCAGGTGATGCGGTGTCTTCAGCACCCACTTGCGACCCCGGCGCCACGGCGACTGGAACTGCAGCGCCTTCATCCACAGCAGGAGGTCGCGATACGCGGGCGCGTGATCCTGATCGGCCTGCCACGCTCCGTAGCCTGGAATCGGCATCATCGAATCGTAAGTCGACGACAGGAACGTGCGATCGAGCAGGATCACCTCTTCGGCCACCGCCTCGGCCTCGATCGGGTCGATGCTCTCGAAGTCGGGCCATTCGCTGAGCAGGCGATCGACGATCTGGTGCGCCAGCGCGATGCGCGGCGCGGGATCGCCCACCGCCTCACCCGCGAGCGGCAGCGGAAAGGTGGTCTCCCACCAGAAGAACGAGGTCGTGCGCGGCGAACTCGCGAGCAGGCGATGCATGACCGTCGACCCGGTGCGCGGCAGACCGATGATCGCGCAGGCGATCTCGATCTGCTCATCATGCACCTCGGGATGGTCCTTCAGGTACTGGACGAGTCGCAGCCGGTCCTCGAGCGCGCTCAGGATCCGCTGGCCCGCCCCGGCTTCGGGCGCGACGAGCCCGGCATGAGCGTTGACTTCGTCGACGAGCCGCGTCAGCGGTCTCAGGAACCACTCGTCGCCGAAATCCTGCAGGGTGGTGGCGGTGCGCGCTTTCTGAAGCAGAGTCGGGACGGTGAGCATTGCACCCGCGAGTATGCCACGGCTGTGCACGAGCACCGGGCACCGGGCACCGGGCCGAGAGCAGCGGGCTGCGGGCCAGAAGGCGCTACGCCCGCGTACCATGCTTGTTCACTGATAGAGCCTTGCGGCGACGCCACTTGCATGTACTTTTGCTGACGATGTCAACAAGCGGACAAGACATGGGTGATGTCCGGTGGTTGACGCCGTGGCAAGCGGGGGGGCGCGACAGCGCGCTCTGGCCCGTCGCCCGTCGCCCGGGATTTGTGCTTCACTATCCCGCATGATCGACTTCACCGGCAGAACCGCACTCGTCACGGGAGGCGGCAGTGGCATCGGGCGCGGCATCGCGGAAGCTTTCGACAAGCTCGGGGCCCGCGTCGCGGTGGCGGAGATCGATCCGGCGCGCGCAGATGCCGTGCGTGCATCACTCGGAGCCGATGCTCTCGTTTCGGTGACGGATGTGCGCGACACGCCCCAGGTTGATGCCCTGCTGGCCGAGGTGGGGCAGCGCTATGGGCGCCTCGACATCCTCGTGAACAACGTCGGTGATTTCCTCGGCATCTCGAAATCGCTCGAGGAGCACACGGACGAGGACTTCGATGCGCTCTACGCGGTGAACCTGCGGCATCTGTTCCAGGTGACCCGCGCGGCACTGCCGCTCATGAAAAAATCGGGCCCGGGCGGCAGCATCATCAACATCTCGACCATCGAGGCTTTCCGCGGCATCCCGAAGTGCATCGTCTACTCGGCCTTCAAGGCGGGCGTCTCGGGTTTCACCCGCAGTCTCGCACTCGATCTCGGACCCTCAGGGATCCGCGTGAACGAGATTGCTCCCGAGACGACCGAAACGGGGCAGGTGAAACCCTCGCAGTGGATTCCAGCAACGCTTCAGGACCACATTCCACGCTGGATTCCGCTCGGGCGTTTCGGTCAGCCCGCGGATGCGGCCGGCTGCGCCGTGTTTCTCGCCAGCGAGCTCTCGGGCTGGGTGACCGGCACGACCCTTCACCTCGATGGCGGGGCGCTCGCCGCAGGCGGCTGGTATCGCGCGCCGGACGGGCGCTGGACCAACACGCCCGTGGTCACGGGCAGCGGCATCGGCGGTTGATCGAAGCCGACGAGCATCGCCCGCGCCTTGGCCCGCAGCTCATTGCCCGTTGCGCATCGCGAAGCGCGGCGCCTACAACGCCGCCGCAACGCGCGCTCCCTGATCGATCGCGCGTTTCGCATCGAGCTCGGCGGCCAAGTCGGCGCCACCGATCAGGTGTACTTCGATGCCGCGTTCGCGCAGCGGCGCATGCAGGTCCCGCAGCGGCTCCTGCCCTGCACAGATCACCACGTTGTCGACCGCGAGCACGCGCCGCTCGTCGCCACTCCGGATGTGCAGGCCTTTATCGTCGATGCGCTCATAGCTCACACCCGCGAGCAGGTGCACGCCGCGGCGCTTCAGCGTCGTGCGGTGGATCCAGCCCGTCGTCTTGCCGAGGCTATCGCCGGGCTTCGACACTTTGCGCTGCAGGAGGTGGATCTCGCGCGGGCTCGTCTCCTTCGGCGGCGGCGCGGCGGCCAGTCCGCCGCGCGTGACGAGCCGCATGTCGACGCCCCACTCCGTCAGGAAGTCATCGATATCGAGACTCGGCCGGATGTCCTGCGGGTGGCCGAGGTATTCCGCAACATCGAAGCCGATGCCGCCCGCGCCGATCAGCGCAACGCGCGGGCCGACGGGGGCACCGTGCAGGAGCACCTCCACATAGCTCAGCACCATCGGGTGATCGAGCCCGGCAATGTCGGGGCGCCGCGGTGACACGCCGGTTGCGAGCACCACCACATCGAAGCCCTGCCCGAGGACCTCGGGCGTCGCCGCCGTCGCAAGGCGCTGCTCGACCTGCAGCAGCTCGAGGCGCCGGCCGAAGTAGCGCAGCGTCTCGCCGAATTCCTCCTTGCCCGGGATGCGCCTCGCCATGTTGAACTGGCCACCGATCCCGGCCGCGCGCTCGAACAGCACGACCTCGTGGCCGCGCTCCGCCGCAACCGTCGCGCAGGAGAGTCCCGCGGGTCCCGCGCCGACCACGGCGATGCGATGCCGGCGCGCGGCGGGCAGGTACCGGAGCTCGGTCTCACGCGCCGCGCGCGGGTTGACGAGGCAGGTCGCGGGCTTGTTTTCAAACACGTGATCGAGACAGGCCTGGTTGCAGGCGATGCAGGTGTTGATCTCGTCCGCCCGGCCTTCGGCGCTCTTCTTCGCGAACTCGGGATCGGCGAGCAGCGGCCTCGCCATCGACACCATGTCGGCACCCCCCGCCGCGAGGATGCGTTCGGCGACGGCCGGATCGTTGATGCGGTTCGTCGTAACGAGCGGCAGCGCCACGTGCGGCCGCAGCCGCTCCGTGACCCACGCGAAGGCCCCGCGCGGCACCATGGTCGCAATGGTGGGGATGCGCGCCTCGTGCCAGCCGATGCCGGTGTTGATCATCGTCGCGCCCGCGGCCTCGATCCCGCGCGCGAGATGGATCACTTCATCGAACGTGCTGCCCTCATCGACGAGATCCAGCATCGAGAGGCGGTAGATCAGGATGAAATCCCGCCCCACCGCGGCACGCGTGCGCCTGACGATTTCGACGGCGAAGCGGATGCGGTTCTCATAGGCACCGCCCCACTCGTCGGTACGGTGATTGGTGCGCGCGGTGATGAACTGGTTGATGAGGTAGCCTTCGCTGCCCATGATCTCGACGCCGTCATAGCCGGCCTCGCGCACGAGTTCCGCGCAGCGCACGAAGGCCGCGATCTGCCGCAGCACGCCGCGCGCACTCAGCACCCAGGGCGCGAACGGCGAAATCGGGGAGCGCAGGCGGCTCGGGGCAACCGCGAGCGGGTGATAAGCGTAGCGGCCCGTGTGCAGGATCTGCATGCAGAGGTGCCCGCCCTCGGCGTGCACGGCTTCCGTCACGAGCCGGTGACGCGGCAGCTCACGGCGTACACTCAGCTTGCCCGAAAACGGCGCGACCCAGCCCGCGCGATTGGGCGCGATGCCACCCGTGACGATGAGGCCCGTGCCGCCGCGCGCCCGCTCGGCGAAGTAGGCGGCGAGCTTCGGAAAATCCCCGGCCTTGTCCTCGAGGCCGGTGTGCATCGAACCCATCAGGATACGGTTGCGCAGCCGCAGGTAGCCGAGATCCAGCGGCGCGAGGAGTCGCGGAAACTGCGGTTGCGTCACGGTCATGACGGGCAAGGTACCCCATCCGGCCGCTATACTTCGCGGTCTTCATGACCGGACTTCCCATCGGCGAACCGCCGCGCACCTTCCAGGACCTGATCTTCGCCCTGCAGAAATACTGGGCGGGAGAGGGCTGCGTGATCCTGCAGCCGTACGACATGGAAGTCGGCGCCGGCACCTTCCACACCGCGACCTTCCTGCGCTCGATCGG
>CAUJHX010000270.1 GCA_963204795.1 Pseudomonadota bacterium
TCGCGCAGCATTCAGTTCGGCTCGTCACCCACCATCGGGGGAACCTTCGGGGCAGCACGCACATGGCGCAGCAGATCTTTCGGCCTGGCCTTGCCAGCACGCTCGCGCAGGAACTCCGCAGTCGTGCGCAGCACACCGACCTTCTCGGCCACTGCCGCAGCGATGAACTGATTGAGCGACACGCCTTCCTCGCGGGCAAGTTCAGCCGCCGCCGACTTGATCGAGTTCGGCAGCTTCAATGGATAGGTGCTCTTGCTCATGACCTGGGCAACTCCTTCAGCAACTGCGCCGGCGTCAGGATACGTATCCCGAATTTTGAAGACGCCGGCTCGAAATCCGTTACTTTGTACGTCACGATCGCCCCGGCACGGCCATTTACCGCAGCCTCCAGCATCAGTTCGTCGGCAGGGTCGCGCAATTGCGGGCGCCACCGGAAGCTGATCTCCACTGGCTCCGCCGCCGCGGCCAAGGCCCGCAGGAAACCCTCGATGTCCGCCTCGCTCATGCCGGTGGCGAGACGCTGTTCGGCACGCAGCAGCACGGCCTCGTACTCGAGGAATACAGCCGTAGTGACCAGAGGCCGGACACGCCGCCTGGCGATGGCGGCCAGAAGGCGATTGCTCGCCCCCAACTGGCTGCGCAGCCCTGCCACAAGCACCGACGTATCGACAACGACTCGCACAGCGCAATTTTATGTGACATCGTATAGGATGTCTATCTATGACGGCTTCGGCACGGCTGGACTGCACCCAAACGATGGGATTCCCGATGGCCGAAACCCATGTGATCATTCATTGTGGAGACTTCGATGTAGTTCTGGTGCATCTGCGCCGGGGCAACGTCGCGGCGCAGCGTTTGACGCGTGCGTCCGCATCCGGGGCCTATACTCCCACGCTGCTTCAGGTCTGATCGGCAGCACAGGATGACCGGCCCCTCCCTGCACCCCTCCACCACCGTCCTCTTCAGCCACCTGACTGCGGAGAACAGCCCCCACTACCGCGCCATCCTCGACCTGTTCGCCGCAGCCAAACGCCAGTTCCGCCTGCACCTTCGCCCCGACGATGTGCTCGCCGAAGCCCGCTGGCCCGATGGTCCGCCGCCCCTCGAAGCCGTTCAGCAGGCGCTGAGCCAACTCGTCCAGTGGGGAAACCTGCAGGCTCAACCCGACACGGCGCGCGTCTCCACCATCGAAGATTTCTACCGCAAACGCCTGCTCTACCGGATGACCGCAGGCGGCGAAGCGGTCGAAGCGGGCCTGCAGGCATTCAGTGAGTCGCTCGCGAGACGCGCCGAGCTGCAATCAGTGGCGCTTGATGATATTCGCGCACGACTGATCTCCATCCGTGAGCTCATGAACGAGTCGCCGCCCGACTCCGCCAAGGTCCACGGCGCGCTCCGGGATCTCGTACATATCTTCACGGGCCTGTCGAACAATGCCGAGGCATTCATGGCCGGGCTGGCGCGCACGATAGAGCTGCAGCGAGCGGAAGTCGCAGCGGTGATGGGTTTCAAGACCCGTCTCATCGACTATCTGCAGCGTTTCATCGGCGACCTCGTTACGCGCTCCACCCAGATTGCCGAGCTGCTGCTCGATCTCGCCCCTGCGGAGCCGATGCTGCTGCGACTCGCAGCCGAACGCGATTCGCGCAACGCTGCGCCAGACGATGCTGATGCGGATCGGGAGGCACTGCGCACGCGGCTGAACTCCTGGGCCGAGCACTGGGAAGGCCTGAAGCTCTGGTTTCTGCCCAATGGCAGGGAGCGATCGCAGGCAGACCTGCTCCGCGCGAGCGCCCTTTCCGCCATTCCCCGCCTCCTGCAAGCGGTCGCGCTATTGCACGAGCGTCGTGCGGGGCGCAGTGATCGGGCGGCGGACTTCCGACGCCTGGCGCTCTGGTTCGCGGAAGCTCCAACAGATACTCATGCCCACAGGCTGTGGCGCGCGGCGTTCGCCCTGTCGCCCTGCCGTCACCTTACCCTCGTCATTACGGAAGAAAGGATCAGCGCCAATACGCCGTGGCGCTCCGCACCTGGAATTGCGGTGCAGCCTAAGCTGCGCGAGCAGGGGATACTTCCGACGCGGGGCCCGCCGCCGAAAATTCTGGACCGCTCCAGAGAGCGCGCAGCACTTGCCGCGCGTGTCGCGGAAGAAGTCGCCCAGACCGAAGCGGCGCGCGCGCACCTCGCCACGAATCGGGAAACCCGCCTGTCGGAGCTCGGCCGGCTCGACACACCCGCATTCCGGATGTTCCTCACTCTGCTGGGTGAAACGCTCGCTGCCCAGACGAGCCCGGATGAGCCGGTGGAGCGACAAACCGGCGACGGCACACTCGTGGTGCGCCTCGTTCCGCTGCAGCCGCAAAGCCATGCGGAGCTCGAGACAGAGCTGGGGCGGTTCGGTGGCCGGGACCACCTCATTCTCATCAAGCGGACCTGACGATCATGCAGACCCGCGGCCTGAAAGACGTACTCACGCAGCAGCAGGAAGAGGAGCGGGAGCGTGCACTGCGCGCCCTGCTGATGCGCCCCCTCATCGCCAGCGGTGATACGGATCTCGAGCTTGTGCGGCGACACGCAGAATATCTCCGTGACTGGTTCGGACGCGAGGCCGGTTGGAACCTGCAGGTCGAGCGCCAATGCGCGCGACTCTACAAGCGCCCTGCAGCGTTCATGGACACCACGCGCGGGCAGCCGGAGTTCGACCGCGAGCGTTACTCCCTGTTTTGTCTCGCGTGCGCCGTCCTCGAGCGATCTGAATCCCAAATCACACTTCGTGCCCTGGGAGAACGACTGCTCGAATCTGCAGCGGACCCTGAGCTCGCGAGCCGTGGATTCATCTATACGCTGGAAAGCGCTCGTGAGCGTCGCGCGCTCGTGGGCGTGTGCCGCCTTCTGCTCGAGCTCGGCGTGCTGGCTCGGGTGGCAGGCGATGAAGAGGCGTACGTGAACCAGTCCGGTGACGTGCTCTATGATGTCCATCGTCGCGTGCTGGCCCGACTGCCCTCGGGAACCATTGGAGCAAGCCTGATCGCCGCAACACAGCCTGATCTGGATTTCGACGGCCGGCTCGCTGCGCTCAACGATGAGTACGTGCCAGATAGTCCCGAAGGCCGCCGTACTGCGCTGCGCTTTCGCCTTGCCCGCCGACTCCTCGATGACCCGGTGCTCTATCACGACGAGCTGACCAGCGAAGAACTCGACTATCTCACGAGCCAGCGTGGCCCCATGGCCTATCGGCTCGCGCAGGCCACCGGACTCACCGCAGAGCTGCGCGCGGAGGGTCTCGCGCTCGTGGATGCGGAGGGCGAGCTGTCGGACAAGCATCTGCCGGCCGTCGGCACCGAAGCGCACGCGACGCTACTGGTGGCGGAGTACCTGGCGCGTGCCGCCAAGGCGGACGGTGCAGCGATTCATTCCCTGCACGAGCTTGCAGCGTTCCTGCGCCACGCAGCGGATCGCTACGGCCGCTTCTGGCGCAAGGATGCGCGCGAGCCCGGTGCTGAAATCGAACTTGCCAGGGAGGCGGTCGATCGTCTCGCGGCCCTGAGGCTTGTTCAACACGTCGGGAACGGAATACGGCCTTTGCCCGCGCTTCATCGGTACACCATCAGCGAGGCGCAGACTTGATCGGCAACCGCCCGACAATTGCGCTGCCCGCACCGGCGAGAACACGCTGGCAGCCGCTGCGAATGGGCCTCGTCGAGTTGTACCACTACGACGTCGAGGAATTCTGGTTTCGCGACGGCCACCTTCTGCTGAGGGGCAACAATGGCACCGGGAAGTCCAAGGTTCTATCGCTGACACTACCGTTCCTCCTGGACGCGAATCTGGGTGCCGTGCGCGTCGAGCCCGACGGCGATCGCGGCAAGCGCATGGAGTGGAACCTGCTCATGAACGGGCGCCACGACCGGCGCACTGGCTACACGTGGATCGAGTTCGGCCGGCTCGATGAATCCGGCCAGGCCCTTACCCTGACGCTCGGCTGTGGATTGCGCGCCGTTGCGGGTCGGCCGAGCGCCGACCCCTGGTACTTCATCACCGATCAACGCATCGGTTCCGATCTGTGGCTCACGACACCCGAACGAACCGCATTGAGCAAAGAGCGCCTGATCGAAGCCATCGGTACGCATGGACAGGTCTTTCCGACCGCACAAGCCTATCGGCGCGCGGTCGACGAGAGGCTCTTTCGCCTGGGACCCGAGCGCTATGCTGCGCTCGTCGATACGCTGATCCAGCTGCGCCAGCCACAGCTCTCCAGGAGTCCGGATGAGCGCCGCCTTTCCGAGGCACTGACGCAGGCGCTGCCGCCGCTCGATCACGCGGCACTCGAAGACGTCGCCGAAGCGATGAGCGAGCTCGACGATATCCGGCGCGGCCTCGAGGAGATCGAGGCGATGCGCAAGGCGATTGCCTCGTTCGGAACGAGATACCGGCGTTACGCGCAGGTTGCCACCCGGCGCAAGGCCAGAGTGCTGCGACAGGCACAAACGGATTTCGACAACACCAGCCGCGAGGTGAACGCCGCGCACGAAGAGCTGGAAAGCGCGCGCTCGGGGGTGGCCCGCTGGCAGTCGACCCAGCAGGAGCTCGACCAGCAGCTTGTCGCCGATGCGGCGCGCCTGCGAGTGCTGCAGTCGGACCCTGTGATGCGGGACGCAGCCCGCCTCTCCGCTGCTCGCGATCGGGCGCGGGAATGCAGAATGCTCGCGGACGAAGCACGGGCACGTAATAAGAGTGCGCAGGCGCAGCTCGTTCAGGAAACGACGGACGCAGCGCGCAGACGCAAGCATGCAGACGCCACGCGCGCGCAACTGAACAGCGCAGCCTCGCGCGCCGATACGCTCGCGAGCACGACCGGTCTCGGCAAGGATCATGCGGAGATCCTGCACGGCATGAGCTTGCCCGATGGTGTTGGCGACCTGCCTGCCGAATCGGCATCGGCCTTGGTGGGAAAGGGGGGTGAAGCGCAATCGCGGCGCCGGGAACAGATCGCGCTCGTGCGGAAACGGCTTCGGGCAGTCGACACTGCAACTTACGCGCGCGACGCCGCTCACGATGCCCGAACGCTGCGCGCGGAAGCCTTCGATGAAGCTGCCACATCGGCGCGCCGCCTCGCCGACGAGCTGCGGGCAGGCGCCGGGCGACTGCTCGAGAGCTGGCGACATTTCGCAGATTCGGCGCGAGCGCTGCGCATTCCTGAGATCGAGGAATCGCTCGAATCCCTCGCGCTCTGGCACGATGCGTTGAACGGGCCGAACCCCATGCGGGCAGCGCTCGATCGGGTGAGACTGACTCTGGAGCAGCGCTTTGCCACGCGGGACGCAGAGATTGCCGCTCAGCGCGGCGCGCTCGCCGATGAGCAGAGCGAGCTTGCGACCGAACGCACCCGGCTGGAAGCCGGCGAGGACCGCACACCGCCCGCTCCGCACACGCGGGACACGGCACTACGGGGCCTGCTCGCGGGCGCGCCGCTCTGGCAGCTCATCGATTTCGCGCCGCACGTTCCGGACGACGCTCGCGCAGGACTGGAGGCGGCACTTGAGGCGTCCGGAGTGCTGGATGCGTGGGTCCTGCCTCGAGGCACTGTGATCGATCGGCGCACCAACGATGTCGTGCTCATCGCACGCACACCACATGAACATTCCCTGGGCAAGTGGATCGTGCCCACTGTTCCTGCGGCCGGTCCTGGCGCGCAAGTCCAGGCAAAGACGGTCGCTGCCATTCTCGAATCGATCGCCTGCGCGGAGCGGGACCCAGCCGAGGCAGAGACGTGGATTTCGCCCAACGGAGAGTTTCGCGTCGGCAACGTCCGCGGTGCCTGGGAAAAACCCGAGGCACAGTACATCGGGCATGCGGCACGCGAGGCCGCGCGAAGGGGCCGGCTGGATCAGATCGCGACCCGTCTCGACGACATCCGGGCAGCCATCGCCGACTGCAGCGCCCGTGCCGCCGAGGTCGCGGCACATCGCGAAGCGGCAAGGCAGGAATACGAGAGCGCGCCATCCGACGATGCACTGCTTCGCCTGCACGCTCGGCACAACGCCGCGGAACTGTTGCGTCGGGACTCCCAGACGAGACTCGGCGAAGCCGACGCGAAGCTCGCGCAAGCGGAGCTTGCACTCGCTCGCGCGCGAGACGGTCTCGCCATCGATTCGAGAGACCTCAACCTGCCCGCAGACGCCGCGGACCTGGATCGCCTCGATCGCGCGCTCGGCGACTACCGCCTGGCGCTGTCCGAAATGGGGAATGCGATTCGCCATCATCAGGGCTCGCTCATCGAGCTGAACCAGCAGGTCGCGCGCGAACAGCAGGCGATGAGGGTTCTGGAGGCAGCGCAGCTGGACGATCGCGAGAAGCGGACACAATTGACCGCAGCCGACGAAACGGCCAACGCGTTGCAGGCGACGGTGGGAAAGTCTGTCGAGGAGCTGCAGAAGAAGATGGAGGAAGCCGACACGCTTCGCCGGGAGCATGAAAGCCAGATGCAGCGAGCACGTGCCGAGCTCATCCTCGCCAGTACCCGCCGCGGCACCGCCGAGCAGAAGCACGAAGATCTTCGCGAGAAGCAGGAGGAGCGCTCCCGGGCTCGCAAACTCGCGGCCGAAAGCCTCCAGGCTTACGCAAAGCAGACAGGATTCATTTCGATCGCCGTGCCGGAGATCGGGATTCCCGTCGAAACGACGCCGTGGGGCATCGATGCGGCGCTGACAGTAGCCCGGCGCGCAGAAGCCGCGCTCGCGGATGTCTCCGCAGAGGAAGCGGATTGGGCGCGCGTTCAGCGCGACGTCGCCAACGACTTCACCCAACTGCAAAGCACGATGTCCACACAGGGCCATTCGGCGACGGCTGAGCCGAGTGACCATGGGTTCATCGTGCGCATCGTGTTTCAGCAGCGTCCCGAACGTCCCGACGTGCTCGAGCAGCGGCTGGATGCCGAACTTGCCGAGCAGCGTCTCATCCTCTCCGCGCAGGAACGCTCGCTGCTCGAGGAGCATCTGGAGAAGGAGGTGGCCGCCAATCTCCAGCGGATGATCAGGGACACGGAGGAACGTGTCGTCGCCATCAACGCCGAGCTCCACAAGCGGCCCACCTCCACCGGAATGCGCTACCGGCTCGTGTGGAATCCGCTTCCTGAAAGCGACGAGAATGCCGTTGCAGGCCTTGCGGTCGCGCGCAAGCGTCTGTTGAACACGAGTGCGGATGCCTGGTCCGCACAGGACCGCCAACAGGTCGGCGAATTCCTGCGGGCGCGCATCGACGCCGAGAGGCAACGGGACGAGCGCGGCACGCTTTTCGAGACGCTCGCGCGCGCACTCGACTACCGGCGCTGGCATGCCTTCGGGGTCGAGCGCAACCAGGACAGGCAGTGGAAGCCGCTCTCCGGACCCGCATCGAGCGGTGAACGCGCACTGGGACTCACCGTTCCGCTGTTCGCGGCGGCCAG
Source organism: Pseudomonadota bacterium (assembly GCA_963204795.1). Classification (GTDB taxonomy): domain Bacteria; phylum Pseudomonadota; class Gammaproteobacteria; order Steroidobacterales; family Steroidobacteraceae; genus CADEFQ01. The sequence goes on from CAUJHX010000270.1 coordinate 7,445, forward strand.
CAGCCACTACGAGAGCTCCGACCCTCGCGCGCCACGTCTCGTGCTGCTGGATGAGGCATTCGCCGGAATAGACGACGAGGCGCGAGCGAGCTGCATGGGCCTGATCCGGGAGTTCGATCTCGACTTCGTGATGACCAGCGAGCGCGAATGGGGCTGTTATGCCGAACTCCCGGGCTTGAGCATCTGTCAGCTCGTGCGGCGTGAAGGTATGGACGCAGTGTTTGTATCTCGCTGGACATGGGACGGGCGCGAGAAACGCGCGCACGACGACCCGGTGCGCCGATTTCCGGAGAGCTCCGCGGCCGGGCAGCAGGAATGGCTGTAGACATCGACCGGCTGCAGCGCCTGCTCGGTGGCCCGGAACTCGCGGACCTTCGCGGCCGGCTGCGCGCCAGGTTCGAGAAGGGCGCGGTGCGCGACGGGTTCACGCTCACTGGCCTCGCGACCGCGGAACGCCGGGCCCTGGCCGGTCTCCTGGGCCGGGCTGGCGGCGCCGCGGGCTCGATGCATGTGCGACTGACAGATCTCGACGTGGCGCTTCTTCGGGCAGGCGTTGCGAGCACGCTGCGAGAGGCGCTGGAAGCACTCGACGGCCCGATTCACGATGTCAAAGCCGTCCGAATGGCGCGCGAAGAAGCCTGGAGCGCACTACTCGCCAGCGTGAAACATGCGCGGTTGCGGGCATTGGTGGACGATCCCGCAGGGCGCACGCTGTTGAAGCGCCTCGCCGGTGGCGATCCGCGACATGCCGCGGAGCTGTTGGAAAGCGTCGGTCGGGTGATCAGACGACTGCCTGAAAGCGGCCGACCGCTCGCGCAGCTTGCAGCCGCGGAGTTGGGAGACGCGCACGCCCTGGATGCGGGACAGGCGGTCGCAACACTGGTGCTGCGCGCGTTCGGGCTCGATCAATCCGCTGTCGAAGGAGAACGAGCCAGAAACCAGTGGGCCCGTCTCGGGATCTCAGTGAACGAGCTCGCCGCTCCGGTTCTGTGCCTCAACCTCCCTGCTACGGGAAACGCGGTGGCAGCAAACGTGGTGCGCGTGGCCGCCGCCGCAGGCGACCCGGTCTATCTCACTCTGCGCATGCTCCTGCGCGATCCACCCGCATGGGACATCTCCGGGCGACGCGTATACGTTTGCGAAAATCCGTCGATGCTTTCCATCGCGGCGGATCAGCTCGGAGTGAACTGCGCGCCCTTGATCTGCACGAACGGCATGCCGGCCGCAGCCCAGCAGACTTTGTTGCGGCAACTCATCGAGCGCGGCGCAAACCTCGCGTACCACGGCGACTTCGACTGGGCGGGAATCCGCATCGGCAACTTCGTGATGCGCGAGCTGCAGGCCTCACCATGGCGTTTCTCTGCTCAGGACTACGATGTCGCCTCCGCCGGAACTGCAGGGACGCTTCCCGGGAGCGGGCGAGTCGACGCGTCGTGGGACTCACGGCTGAGTGAGGCGATGTGCACCCGACGAAAGTCAATCCACGAAGAAGCCGTCTGGGAAATCATGATCGCAGACCTCGCCAGAATTTGAGTCTCGACGCCGGCGGCGCATGCGGTCGCCGCCCTCGGGCTGCAGGGTCGGCCCGCCGTGCCCGCAGCTTGTCGGTGCAGGAGCACGCCAGTAAGCTACCGGCACCATGAGTCCGTTGCGGCATCTCCTTCGCAGCCCGCTGTTGCGCGCACTGCTGTGCGTTGAGCTCGCCCTGCGTGCGTTGATGCCCGTCGGCGTCATGGTGTCGGGTGATGTTGGCCACGGACTCGAAGTCCAACTGTGCACGGCCCAAGGGCTGCAGACACTGTGGCTGCCCGGCGAGCCCGCCGCGCCAGCCCAAGGCTCCGGTTCTGGTCATGCCGACACGGTCTGCGCGTTCTCGCTCGCTGCCGGCGCGACGCTGGCAGCTGCGGACGCTTTGATACCTCAGCCGGTCACATCCGTGGCCTGGATTGCCGCACGCGGCACCACGAGGGATTTCGTGGCTGCGATCCGGCGCGCCCACTCGCCTCGCGCGCCACCCGTCCAGCTCCCTGTCTGAACTGCGGCGCCACGCGGCGCCCCATCATCGTTCGAGACGCGTCACGCCGCAGCGCGACGCGGGAGTTCCGACATGTTGAAGCTGTTCATTCCGGCGCGGCTGCTGTCGCTCGCGTCGCTGTATGTTGTATCCAGTGCAATGCCGGCTGCTGCGCACACCGAGGAATCCGCGCAACGCGAGATCGTCGTCACCGCGCCGCGCATGCTCGAGCCGCTGGTGATCGCCATCGATGCCAAGGCGCCACGCCAGCCCCTGCCGGCGCATGATGGTGCCGACTACCTCAAGACCGTTCCGGGCTTCGCCGTGATCCGCAAGGGCGGCACCGATGGCGATCCGCTGTTCCGCGGCATGGCCGCCTCGCGCGTCAACGTGCAGATCGACGGCGAGCAGGTGCTCGGCGGCTGCGGCATGCGCATGGACCCTCCGACCGCCTATGTCTTCCCGGAGACATACGACCGCATCGTCGTCGTCAAGGGACCGCAGACAGTGCTGCGCGGCGCGGGAAACTCCGCGGCCGCGGTATCGTTCGAGCGCGATGCGCGTCAATACGACGCCGCGACCTTCGCCGCCCACGGCAGCGTGCTGGCGGGCAGCTTCGGTCGCAACGACCTGGTCGCCGATCTCGAGTTCGGTGCACCTCGCGTCTATGCCCGGCTCGCCGCCACACGAGCGCAGGCGCAGGATCATGCAGACGGCAGTGGCCGGGACGTGCACGCCGACTACCTGCGCTGGAGCACGAACGCGCTGCTCGGCTGGACACCTGACGAGCAGACGCGCGTCGAGCTCAGCGGTGCGCTCAGCGACGGCGAGGCCGCCTATGCCGATCGCGCGATGGACGGTGTGAAGTTTGCGCGCGACAACCTCGGGCTGCGCTTCGAACGGCGCGAGCTGTCGGCACGCCTGCGGCGCCTCGAAGTGCGTGCATTCTACAACTACGTCGATCACGTCATGGACAACTACAGCCTGCGCGACTTCGTGCCCACAACCATGATGCCGGGCCGCGCGGCCTCGAACCCCGATCGCCGCACCACAGGTGCCAGGGCCGAGGTCGAGTTGGCATTGACCGCGGCACTCACCGGCACTTTCGGCTTCGAGCGGCAGGAGAACGTCCACACCCTGCGTTCGACCATGAACGAGACGACGATGCCTTACCAGGCGCTGGCGCGGATCGAGGATGGCCGCTTCCGCAGCGACAGCCTGTACGGCGAGCTCCTCTGGCGTCTCGCCGATCGCCACAAACTCATCGGCGGGTTGCGATTCGACGATTGGGCGGCGCGCGACCGGCGCACTACCCTGAGCCTCGGCATGGCCAATGCCGCGAACCCGACGGCCGGCACGCGGCGCGACGCGCGGCTGGGCGGTGGTTTCCTGCGCTACGAGGGCGCACTGGAGGAGCGGCCGGCGACGGTCTATGTCGGCGTCGGTCGCGTGGAGCGCTTCCCCGACTACTGGGAGCTGCTGGCGAGCGGCCGCGAAGCGACCGACACACTCAGCGCCTTCGGCACGCGCCCCGAACGGACCACGCAGCTCGACACCGGGCTGCTGTGGCAGGCCAGCCGGTTATCGGTCTCGGTGTCGGCGTTTGCCAGCGAGGTCGACGACTACATCCTGCTGCAGAACGGCCATCGCAAGGGAATGCGCAGTGTGACGGTGGTCCGCAACGTCGATGCGCGCACCTGGGGGGCCGAAGTCGATGCCGGCCTGCGCCTCGGCGACGCCTGGAAGTTCGGTGGCTCGCTCGCCTGGACGCGCGGCGAGAATCGCAGCGATGACACGCCGCTGGCGCAGATGCCACCGCTCGAGACACGGCTGACCCTCGGCTACGAGCGCAGAGCCTGGAGTGCAGGAGCGCTGCTGCGCGTGGTTGCTTCGCAGGATCGTTACGCCGTCGGCCAAGGCAACATCGTGGGCCAGGATATCGGGCCGACCGATGGTTTCGCCTTGCTGTCGGTGAACGCGGGCTGGCGACCGCGCGACGGCCTGCTGATCGCCGCAGGCATAGACAACCTGTTCGACCGCGAGTACGCGGAGCACCTGAGTCGCGCCGGGGCAATGGTCGCCGGCTTCACGCAGACCACA
>CAUJHX010000271.1 GCA_963204795.1 Pseudomonadota bacterium
TCCTATACGGCGGCTGCAGACGGGATTCCGGCCAGCAACCTGACCAATGTGCGCCTGTTGTTCTCGGACATCCCGGCGGGCCCCGGCCATCTGAACTTGTCGCTGCTCGTCAGGAACGTGACCGACGAGGACAAGATGAACCAGGGCATCGACTTCAGCATGTACCGCACTGCCAACTGGCAGGAGCCGCGGACCTGGCTGGTGACGGCCGGCTACAAGTGGTAAGCATCCGCTAAGCAGCCACTCTGCAAGGGGCGCCGGTATCTGCCGGCGCCCCTTTTTCTTTGACGGCACTATTTCGTGACAGTGACCTGACGGGTCGGAGGCTGGCTCGCCAGCATGATCATCGCTTCGAGCGCGCGCGCCCGCTGCGCCTCCGAAAGCAGGAGCCGTCGATGACGGCCGCGCTCCCGCGGAGTGAAACCGGATCTGCCACCCTCCAGCACCTCGACGGTCCCGGCAGCGGACAGCGTGAAATAACCGGCTTCAGGGCGTGCGGCATACAGCACGGATGTCAGGTCGTAGGTGGCGTGATCGTGGGGTGACCCTGGAGTGTTTGAAAGACTGCGATAGAACGACGCGGCGTATCGGTACGTCTCGGCTATCGGATGATGATCGACGTAATTGAAATAGCTGTCGATCGCGGATTGGGGAAAGAGCATGCGGGCACCGACCTCGCTGCCACTGACCACAATGGGCGTTGGCCATTGCCCGAAGACTTTGCGGGCGGCCGGCACATCCAGTTCCAGGTTGAATTCCTGCACTCCAGTTGCCGCAAAATTTCCGGCCATGACGGACAGGACCCGCACCTTCTGACCGACAAGGACTCGGCCATCCGAAGGGCTGGCGCCATCCGGCTGGCTGTCGAGCAACCGCGCCAGATTGCTCAGATAGCCGACGCCGATCATGACGACACTCTGGTCGGGCTGCCTTGCCAGCACTCTTCGAAGGAGCGTTGCCGCATCTTCGTGATCCCGGGCAGCCGGCGCATCGCGCGCGATGTACTCGGTGTAGTTGATTCCATTTGGCGATGGCAAGTACTTGCCATACCGTGAGTCCTCGAGAACCTGCGGCGTTATGCCGCCTGACACCACGCCAACGGGAATTTCTCCACGGCCATAGAACGTATTGATCAGATCCACGAACCGCGCCGCCCACTCTGTTTCCGTGCTGATCGTCACCGCAAGAAGCTCGATCTCTCCACGGCTCTCGAGGGCGTGCAGCATGGCGAGCGCCAGCGCATCGTCGATGTCAGCATACATGTCGGTATCGAAGATGACTTTGACCGGTCCCGTCCTGTTCCAGGACGGGTCGGATGCCGCAACCGGGAGAACGGCCAGGGCATTCAAGGCCATTGCCGTGATGACTGCAAGTCCCGAACTGCGCATCACCGTGTTCTCCGGCGCGTAAACGCGGATCGGCTACAGCGCCGCGATGACCTCGGGCGGCGCCTGCACCAGTTCGATCAGCACCCCTTCGCCGCTGACCGGAAACTGGTCGTTACCCTTGGGGTGCACGAAACAGATATCGTGACCCGCTGCGCCGCGGCGGATGCCACCCGGCGCGAACCGCAGCCCCCGCGCGGTGAGCCACTCCACCGCCTTCGGCAGGTCATCGACCCAGAGCCCGATGTGGTTCAGTGGCGTCTGATGCACCGCAGGCTTGCCATTCGGGTCGAGCGGCTCCATGAGGTCGACCTCCACCCTTCCTGGCCCCATTCCGAGGCTGCAAATGTCTTCGTCCACGTTCTCGCGCTCGGAGCGGAACGTGCCGGTCAGCTCGAGCCCGAACAGGTCCACCCACAAAGTGCGCAGGCGTGCCTTGCTCGGCCCGCCGATTGCGATCTGCTGGACGCCAAGAATCCGAAAAGGTCGTTTGCCTGTGTTGCTCATGAGTGTTCGAACCTGTCCAGCAAGTCGCGGGCCGCAGCCGATGGAGCCACGCGCGCCTCGCCGACGTCCTGCAAGACGCCGGGCAGCGCGGCTGTCACGGCGGGGTGCGCATGAAAATCCGCGAGCAGGCGCGCGCGGATGTTGTCCCACATCCAGGACAGCGCCTGGCCACGCCGGCGCTGTCCGAAGGCGCCGCTCGCGCGCCGCTCGTCGAGAACCCGCCCGACGGCGGTCCAGAAGTCCGCGATGCCCTCGCCCTTCAACGCGCTCAGCTGCATGACGGGCGGCTGGGTGCCTCCGCGGCCGTGCAGCGCAAAGCTGCGCAGCGCGCTCGTGATCATCGCGCGGGTGCGCGCGGCCGCATCGGCATCGAGGTCGGCCTTGTTGACGACGATCACGTCGGCCACCTCCATCACGCCGCGCTTGATCGCCTGCAGCTCATCGCCAGCATTCGGCAGCTGCAGCAACACGAACAGATCGGTCATGCCGGCCACCGTGATCTCGCTCTGGCCGACGCCCACCGTTTCCACGATCACCGCATCGAATCCCGCGGCCTCGCACACCAGCATGGCCTCGCGCGTCTTCTCCGCCACGCCGCCGAGCGTGCCGCTCGATGGACTCGGGCGAATGTAGGCCTGCGGTTGAACGGACAGGCGCTCCATGCGCGTCTTGTCGCCCAGGATCGAGCCGCCCGAGAGGCTCGATGAAGGATCGACGGCCAACACCGCAACGCGGTGGCCGCGCTGGATCAGATACAGACCGAGCGCTTCGATGAAGGTCGACTTGCCGGCCCCCGGGACTCCGGAGATGCCCAGCCTCACGGATTGCCCGGTCGACGCCAGCAGCGCATTCAGGAGTGCGTCGGCACGCACCCGATCATCGGCGCGCGTCGATTCGAGAAGCGTAATCGCCTTGGCGAGCGCTCGCCGCTCGCCGCGCCGCACCCCCTCCGCCAGAGCCAGATCTTCCGGAGACAGACTCACGGACGCCGCTTGAGGTGGGCCTTGATCTGCTCGAGCACGTCCTTCGCGCTCACCGGCACTGCGGTGCCGGGACCGTAGATTCCCTTCACACCGGCTTCATGCAGAAAGTCGTAGTCCTGCTGCGGGACGACGCCGCCGACGAACACGATGATGTCCTCGCCACCCTGTGCCTTGAGACTTTCAATGATCGCCGGCACCAGGGTCTTGTGACCCGCGGCGAGCGTCGACACGCCGACCGCGTGGACGTCGTTCTCGATGGCATGGCGCGCGCATTCGTCGGCCGTCTGGAACAGCGGGCCGATATCCACGTCGAAGCCCAGATCCGCGAAGGCTGTCGCGACCACTTTGGCGCCGCGATCGTGACCGTCCTGGCCGAGCTTGGCGATCATCACGCGCGGCCTGCGACCGTGCTCGACCGCAAACGCGTCGATCTCGCCCTTCAGCTTCTGCCATCCTTCGGGGCTTGCATAGGCCGCCGCGTACACGCCGGTCACCTTCTGCATTTCGGCCCGATGCCGTCCGAACACTTTCTCGAGCGCATCGCTCACCTCACCGATCGTGGCACGCAAACGGACGGCATTCACCGTCAGTTCGAGCAGGTTGCCAGTACCGCTTCTCGCAGATTCCGTCAGCGCCTGCAAGGCTGCCTGCACGGCTTTGCCGTCGCGCCCGGCACGCACCGCGGCCAGGCGCTTGATCTGGTTCTCGCGCACGGCATGGTTGTCGACCTCGAGGATCTCGATCGGCTCGTTCGAGGGCGGCGGGTACTTGTTGACGCCGACGATCACGTCGGCACCCGAGTCAATGCGCGCCTGCTTCTGCGCCGCGCTCGCCTCGATCTTGAGCTTCGCCCAACCGGTCTCCACCGCGCGGGTCATGCCGCCCATCGCATCGACCTCGGCAATGATCTCCGACGCCTTGTCCGCCATCTGGCTGGTGAGGCTCTCCATCATGTAGCTGCCGGCCCAAGGGTCGATGACGCCCGTGATGTGCGTCTCCTCCTGGATGATCAACTGCGTGTTGCGCGCGATCCGGGCGCTGAAATCAGTGGGCAGCGCGATCGCCTCGTCGAGTGCATTGGTGTGCAGGCTCTGCGTGCCGCCAAAAACGGCTGCCATCGCCTCGATCGTCGTGCGCACGACATTGTTGTAGGGATCCTGCTCCGTGAGGCTCCAGCCCGAGGTCTGGCAGTGCGCCCGCAGCATCAGACTCTTGTCCTTGCGCGCACCGAAACCCTTCATGATCCGGTACCACAGCAGGCGCGCGGCGCGCATCTTGGCGATCTCGAGATGGAAGTTCATGCCGATCCCCCAGAAGAAGGACAGGCGGCCGGCGAACTCATCGACATCGAGGCCGCGTTCGATCGCGGCCTTCACGTATTCCTTGCCGTCGGCGAGCGTGAAGGCGAGTTCGAGCGCCTGGTTCGCCCCCGCTTCCTGCATGTGATAGCCGGATATGCTGATCGAATTGAACTTCGGCATGTTGCGCGCACAAAAGGCGATGATGTCGCCGACGATGCGCATGCTGGGCTCGGGCGGGTAGATGTACGTGTTGCGAACCATGAACTCCTTGAGGATGTCGTTCTGGATGGTCCCGGACAGCGCACCCTGCGCCACACCCTGCTCTTCAGCCGCCACGATGTAACCAGCAAGGATCGGCAGCACCGCGCCGTTCATCGTCATCGACACGCTCACTTTGTCGAGCGGGATGCCATCGAAGAGGATCTTCATGTCCTCGACGCTGTCGATCGCAACACCCGCCTTGCCGACATCACCCGTGACACGCGGGTGGTCGCTGTCATAGCCACGGTGGGTGGCGAGATCAAAGGCGACACTCACGCCCTGCCCGCCCGCAGCCAGCGCGCGCCGATAAAACGCGTTGCTCTCCTCCGCAGTGGAAAACCCTGCATACTGACGGATCGTCCAGGGCCGCACCGCATACATGGTGGCCTGCGGGCCGCGAACGTAAGGCGCGAACCCCGGCAGGGTATCGGCCAATGGGAGCCGGGCCGTGTCGGCGGCCGTGTACAAGGGCTTGACGACCAAGCCTTCCGGCGTATGCCAGTTCAGATTGTTGACGTCACCACCAGGTGCTGACTTTGTGGCTGCGGCACGCCAAGCATCGAGTTGCGCGGAATCAGGCAGGGAATCTTCTCGGTTCATTGGTCGATTATAGACAAATGTGGTCGTTGTATTGTTCGCGACGGGGTGAGCCACTTTGCAGCAGTCTTTGAACTTTTCTGCCATTGCCGCCCTCATCGCCCAGACGGAAACTGCGCTACATCACCAGAGAGGATGACGAGCCATGCAGAAGCGACTCCCCCCGCGCAAGGTTCTCTACGGCGGTGCCATGCTCGATCAGAAAGAGATCGACGCCGTGGTCAAGGTCATGCAGAAGGGCATGGCCGTTGGCAAGCAGGTGCAGACGTTCGAGAAGCGCTGCGCCGAAGTCATGGGCCACAAGTATGGCGTGATGGTCAATTCGGGCTCCTCGGCGCTCATGCTCGCGATGCGCATGCTGAACCTCCCCAAGGGCTCGGAAGTGATCACGCCCGTGCTCACCTTCTCCACCGACGTGGCCTCCATCGTGCACGCCGGCTACGTACCGGTTTTCGTCGATGTGGAACTCGATACCTACCAGATCGACATCGGGCGCATCGAACGCATGATCGGCCCGAACACTCGGGCGATGCTCGTGCCGAATCTCGTGGGCGGCACACCTGATTGGGATCGGCTGCGGGCACTCGCTGACAAGCACAAGCTCAAACTCGTCGAGGATAGCTGCGACACGCTCGGCGGGACTCTTCGCGGCACGAAAACGGGGCTGCGCGCCGATATCTCGGTGACCAGCTTCTCGATCTTTCACATCATCACCTGCCTCGGCAACGGCGGCCTCGTCGCCGTCGATGACGAGAAGCTATGGGATTGGGGCCTGATGGCCCGCTGCTGGGGTCGCTCCTCCGAGAAATTCATGCACGGCACGCGCGTGAAGGACAGCGACGGGCGCTTTCTCGAGGATCTCGACGGCATTCCCTACGACGGCATGTTCATCTTCGAGGATGTCGCCTATGGCTTCATCCCGAACGAGGCGGGCGCGGCCTTCGGCCACGAGCAGCTCAACAAGCTCGACATGTTCTGGAAGCTGCGCGATCGCAACTTCCAGAGTCACCGCCGCTTCCTCGACAAGCATCCGGACCTTTTCATCCCCGCACGCCTCCTGTCCGAAGTCGAGACCACCTGGATCTGCTACCCCGTGCAGCTGCGCCCCGAGACAGGCTGGAGCCGCCGTTCCCTGCAAGTGCATCTGGAAGATGCCGGCATCATGACGCGCGTGATCTTCTCCGGAAACATCACCCGCCACCCGATGATGAAAGGTGTCACCTACCGTAATGATCCGGAAGGCTACCGCAACGCCGACCAGATCATGGAGCAGGGCCTGATGCTGCCCTGCCATCCGACGATGACGGAAGAAGACTGCAGTTATCTTTATCAGACCATCGAGGACTGGATCGCTCTGCAACGCAACCAGAAAACCGCCTCCGGCTGACCGCCATGGAATTGCGTCGACTCGGCCGGACAGACCTGCGCGTCTCGGTGGTGGGACTCGGCGGCAACAACTTCGGCTGGAAAGCCGATCTTGCCGGCACGCGCTCGATCATCGACCGGGCACTCGCCTGCGGCGTCAACTTTCTCGACACCGCCGACAGCTACGGCCCCTCGGAAGACTTCATCGGCGAGATCCTGGGCGAGCGGCGCAAGAACGTGGTGCTCGCCACCAAGTTCGGCTCGCCCATGGACACGGAAGGTCGGAAGAAGGGGGCCGGGCGCGCCTACCTCATGACGGCCGTCGAATCGAGCCTGCGCCGCCTGCGGACCGACTGGATCGATCTCTATCAGCTGCACTATCCCGATCCGGCGACGCCGATCGAGGAGACGTTGCGCGCGCTCGAGGATCTCATCACCCAGGGCAAGGTGCGCGCCATCGGGTGCTCGAACCTCTCGGCCGCGCAGCTCGGCGACGCGCAGGAGACTGCAAAGCGGAATGGGCTGACCGGCTTCGCATCTACCCAGAACGAATGCAGCCTGCTCGTGCGGAATGTCGCAAGCGAACTTGGCCCACAGATTGCGAAGTACGAGCTGGCGCTCCTGCCCTACTTCCCGCTCGCCAACGGGTTGCTGACCGGCAAATACAAGCCCGGGCAGGCGGCACCGGCCGGTTCACGCCTTGCCGATGCACCCCCGTTCTTCGACAGCTACCGCGACGCTGCAAAGTGGGAGATGGCCGCGAAGCTCGAGGCCTTTGCCATCGCGCGCGGCCATACACTCCTCGAGCTCGCATTCTCGTGGCTCGCTGCGCAGCCGGGCGTCGCAAGTGTCATCGCCGGCGCGAGCGGACCTGAGCAGATAGAACAGAATGCGGGTGCGGCGGGCTGGATACTCACGAGCGCCGAGCTGGCCTAGGTCGACCGCATGACCAGGCTGGCGCAGTGAATGGGAAGAACCGCTTCGACTATGTGATCGCCGGCGGCGGCTCGGCGGGTTGTGTCCTCGCCCAGCGTCTCTCGGCCGATCCGGCGCTGCGGATACTGCTCGTCGAGGCCGGCGGGCGGGACCGCAGCCCCTTGATCAGTGCCCCGGGTGGGCTGCTGCCCATCATGCTCTCGGGCGCCTACTCCTGGCGCTATAGCTCGGCACCGCAGCGGCATCTCAATGATCGCGTGCTCTATCTTCCTCGCGGCAAAGTGCTCGGGGGTGGATCCTCCATCAATGGCATGGTCTACGATCGGGGCTCGGCGCGCGACTTCGACCGCTGGAGCGAGCTCGGCAACAAGGGCTGGTCATACGCCGAGGTGCTGCCCTACTTCCGTCGTGCCGAGACTTACGAGCCGGGTGCGAACGACTACCACGGCGACAATGGCCCGATACACGTCAGCCGCCCGCAGGTGAAACACCCGCTCGCCCGCGCCTTCGTCGAGGCAGGCGTGCAGGCCGGCTACCCGCACAATGACGATACCAACGGTGCCTCCCGCGAAGGCTTCGGGCCGGTCGATGTCACGGTGCGCCGCGGCCGGCGCTCGAGCACGTCTTCCGCCTGTCTGCGTCCCGTGATGAACCGTCCGAATCTCTCGGTGATCACCGGCGCACACGTGACGCGCATCCTGTTCGAGGGCCGACGCGCGGTCGGGCTCAGCTATCGCAAGGGCGACAGGGAACACACCGTCCGCGCGCAGCGCGAAGTGATCCTCTCGGCCGGCGCGATCAATTCGCCGCAGATCCTGATGCTCTCCGGCGTCGGGCCCGCGGATCATCTGCGCGCGCACGGAATCGAGCCGCTCCTCGACCTGCCGGGCGTCGGCGGCAATCTGCAGGATCACCTCGCCATCACGGTCAAGCACCGTTGTCTGCAGCCGATCTCGATGCTCAAGTACTTCAGCCCGCTGAAAGGTGCCGCAGCGCTCGGCCAGTACCTGCTGTTGCGCAAGGGGCCGCTCGCCGATCCAGGCATGGAAGCGGCGGGCTTCGTGAAGTCGGAGACCTGCGAGCCCGAACCCGACATCAAGCTGCTGTTCGTCATGGCGCTCTACCGCAACCACGGTCGCGAAGTCATTCCCGAACACGGTTTCTACGCACACATCAACTGCCTGCGCCCCGAGAGCCGCGGTACGGTGCGGCTCGCCTCGGCCGATCCGGCCGCAGCGCCCCTCATCGACCAGAACTATCTGGCCGAGCCGCAGGATCTCAGGAGCATGCGCCGTGGCGTGCAGATCGCCCGCGAGATCTTTGCCCAGCGCGCCTTTAATCCCTATCGAGGCGACGAAATCGAGCCCGGGCCAGCCACCCTGAGTGATGCCGACATCGATGCCTTCATCCGCTCGCACGCCGATGCCGACTATCACAGCGTCGGCACGGCGCGCATGGGTCAGGATATGCAGGCCGTCGTGGACGAGCGGTTGCGCGTGCGCGGCGTCGAGGGCCTGCGCGTGGTCGACGCATCCATCATGCCGAGGATCGTCGGCGCCAACACCAACATGGCCGTCATCATGATTGCGGAGAAGGCCGCCGACATGATCCTGAATCGCCCCGCCCTGCCGCGCACCGAACCCGGTCTCGACGATGCCGCCTGATCAGCAGTCCATGAAAGCTGCGATGCAGGCCTATGTCGATGGCCTCAATCGCGGCGATGCGGAAGCTGTGATCGCGCTATTCGCGGTCGATGCGGTCATCGAGGATCCGGTCGGCACTGAGCCGAAGCAGGGCCAGGCGATCCGCGGCTGGTTCCGTCAGGCCGTCGCGATGAAGGCGCAGCTCGCGCTCGCGACTCCCATTCGTGGTTCGCACGGCAATGCAGCAGCGATGGCCTTCACCGTGACCACCGAATGGGAAGGCCGCAGCGTGCGCATCCGTTCGCTCGACGTGTGCACTTTCGACGAGGCGGGCCGCATCACTCGCCTCGAGGGATACTGGGGTCCGGACGACGTCGGGAGCTGAGAGGAGATTGTCATGCGTGGCTTGAGGGGCAAGGTCGCCGTGATCGCCGGCGGCGGCAGTGGCATCGGCGCGGCCACCGCCCGACGGCTGGCCGAGGAAGGTGCGCAGGTCGTGATCGGAGACCTGTTCGCCGACGCCGCCCGATCGGTCGCAAGCAGTATCGAGTCGACGGGCGGACGGGCGACCGGCCTCGCCTTCGATGTAAGGGATACGACATCCGTGGCGCGACTCATGCAGACAGCGATGGACGCCTATGGCCGGCTGGACAAACTGCACGTCAATGCCGCCGACATGGGCGCAGTCCGAGAAGACCCCGACGCCGCCGAGGTCTCCTTCGAGCTCTTCGACCGAACCATCGCCGTGAATCTGCGCGGCCATCTACTGTGCACCCAGCAGGCGCTGCCGCATCTGCTGCGCAGCGGCGGCGGCGCGATCGCCTATACGACCTCCGAGTCGGCCTACATCGGCGAGCCGACCCGTGTGGCCTACGCGATGAGCAAGAGCGGCGTGAACGCGCTCATGCGCCATGTCGCTTCCCGCTGGGGCCGCGAAGGCGTGCGCGCCAATGCCGTCGCGCCAGGCTTCACGCTGACCGAGGAGAGCGACCGGCATCTGGCGCCGGGGCTGCGTGCGGAGTTCCTCGCCGGCGTGCGCGGCAGGCGTCTGGTTTCGCCGGAGGACGTGGCCGCGGCGGTAGCCTTCCTGCTGTCCGAGGACGCAGCGTCCATCAACGGGCAGGTCATCAGCGTCGATGGCGGGAGGACGATGCGCCCATGACGAACGAGGTCGATCTCATCGCCACCTGCTGGACGATCGCCGGCGATTTTCTCCCGGGCGCCGATCGGACGGCCTGCCCGCTGCCCCTCGAGGAGCGCATCGCGGCCGCGGCGGCTGCCGGCTACACCGGCGTCGGCCTGTGGCATGGCGATCTCGTGCAATTCCTCGG
>CAUJHX010000272.1 GCA_963204795.1 Pseudomonadota bacterium
CGCCGCTACTTGATCTTGGTCTCTTTGTACGAGACGTGCTTGCGTACGACGGGGTCGTACTTCTTCGTCTCGAGCTTCTCGGGATGGAGGCGCTTGTTCTTCATCGTCACGTAGAAGTGGCCCGTGCCGGCGGAGGAGAGCAGCTTGATCTTTTCACGCATGGCGATGTGCTCCTCAGACCTTCACGCCCTTGGTGCGCAGATCTGCCACGACGGCATCGAGGCCGTTCTTCTCGATCGTACGCAGGCCGCGGGTCGAGACGCGCAGGTTGATCCAGCGCTTCTCGTCTTCCAGCCAGAAGCGCTGCGCGTGCAGGTTCGGCAGGAAGCGGCGGCGCTTCTTGTTGTTCGCGTGCGAGACGCGATTGCCGACGGCCGGGCGCTTGCCGGTGATTTCGCAGACGCGGGACATGGTAAGCCCTCGAAATTCAGTAACTTGGGTGTTTCCCGGGCATGTGCTCGCCCGGAAAAGGACGGGCTTTATACCAGTACCGCGTCGCGGCAGCAACCAACCCCGCTACTTCACCCCCAACCTGGTGGGGGTGATCTCCACGGCCAGTGTGAAGCCACGCTCCTCGCCGGGCCCCATGGCGCCGACACCGACGACGTGACGGCCTGCTTCGCGGCCTTCGGAATCCCGGATGGCGACCACCACGCTGAACTCGCAGGGCACCGCGGGGCTCGCTCCCCTGATCGTCCCGTCGATGCGCAGCGCCGTGCGGGTTTCCGCCTGGCGCTGCGCGGCAACGGGGTCGAACTTGAGGTGGTGCCGACAGCCCGGGCAGACGTTCGCGCTCTCGAGGATCGTCGATTTGCAGTGCGGGCAGACCCGCGTGCGCGCCGTCTGCGGCGCGCGCGCAGTCAGCGGCGGGCGGGCACTCATGTGCCGCTGCCGAGGCCTCGCGTCTCGCCCTGCGCCTTGCCGAGCTTCTCGTCCCAACCGAACTCGACCTGGCCACGCATCCGCGAGCCGGCCGCTACGGTCAGGGCGCCCGCCTTCACATCACCGCTCATGACGGCGGTTTCGGCGAGTTCAACGCGACGGGCCGATTCGACATTGCCCTGAAGCTCGCCCGCCACGACGACGAGATTGGCCCGCACCTGGCCCGTGAGGTGCGCGCCGGCTTCGATCGTGAGGTCGCCGTCGATGTGCACATCGCCCTTGAAGCGCCCGCCGATGCGCACGTTGCCAGCGCCCTCGATCTTGCCCTCGATGTTGAGGCCATTCGAAATTACGGAATCCTTCACTTCAGCGCGCTCCCTGGGACGGCGGGACGCGTCCGCGTTGGGGTTGAGCGGCGCGACATTTGCACGCTCGGGTGCAGGCACGGGTGCAGGTGCGGGGGTCGGGCTGCCACCCGGTGCGGCAGGGGTCGTATCTTTCCAAAGGGCCATGGAAGCCTCCCAAAAAAGCCAAGCGAACAGGCACCTTAACGCGTGCGAGGCTGCTCACCAATGTCGGGACATGGCGACAGTTGTCCTACAAGAGCCCCCGTTCGGCGAAGGAGAGACAGGCGCCATCGCCCACGATGAAGTGATCGAGGACCCGGATGTCGAGCAGCGCCAGCGCATCGCGCAGTCGCCGGGTGATGAGCTCGTCCGCCTGGCTTGCCTCGGCGATTCCCGACGGATGGTTGTGCGCAAAGATCACCGCCGCCGCGTTGTGCGCGAGTGCCTGCCGCACGACTTCGCGCGGATGCACGCTCGCGCCGTCGATCGTGCCGCGGAAGAGCTCGTCGAAGGCGATCAGGCGATGGCGGTTGTCGAGGTGCAGGCAGCAGAACACCTCGTACGGCCGGTCGCGCAGCTGGGCAACGAGGAACTCAGCCGTGTGGCGAGGCGCATCCAGCATCGGCTTCGTGCGCAGTTGCTCCTGATAGTGCCGCCGGGCGACTTCGAGCGCCGCTTGCAGTCGGCACCAGCGTGCGAGGCCCACGCCGCGCAGCCGGCAACAGGACGCCCGGTCGGCGGCAAAGAGGCCGCGCAGGCTGCCCGTGTGCGCAAGAAGCGTGCGGGCGAGAGCTACGGCATCGAGACCGGCGTTGCCGCTGCCGAAGATGAGCGCGACCAGCTCTGCGTCTGACAGGCTCTGGACGCCGAGCTGGACGAGCTTTTCGCGTGGGCGTTCACGCAGCGGCCAGGAGCGGATTCCCATCGTGATGTCTCCGTTCCCGGGTAGTTTCACTGCGGACGTGAACCGGCGCACGCCGAGAAACGGGCCTGTTTGCGTGCTCCGCGAGAGCCGCCCGATAATGACGGAATGAAGGGTCGTAAAATCCTCCTCGGCGTGACGGGCGGCATCGCCGCCTACAAGTGTCCCGACCTCGTGCGACGTCTCGCCGAGCGCGGCGCAGACGTGCAGGTCGTCATGACCCCCGGCGCAGCGCGATTCGTCACGGCGACAACATTCCAGGCCGTGTCTGGCCGGGCCGTGCGCGACAGCCTGTGGGATCCGGCTGCCGAGGCCGCCATGGGTCACATCGAGCTGGCGCGCTGGGCGGACCTCGTGCTCATCGCGCCCGCGACCGCGCACAGCCTGGCGGCCCTCGCGCATGGGCTTGCGGATGATCTCCTCGGCACGCTGTGCCTCGCGACCGAGGCGCCGATCGCGGTGGCGCCTGCGATGAATCGTGCCATGTGGGCAAACAGGGCTACGCAGGCGAACCTCGAGGTGCTGCGCGAGCGTGGCGTGCATGTACTCGGACCCGGTGCGGGCGACCAGGCCTGCGGCGAAGTGGGCGAGGGCCGCATGCTCGAGCCACTCGAGCTCGCGGAGCTCGTCGCAGCGCTCCTCGGCACGCCGCGCGGCCCGCTTGCAGGTCGCCGGGTGATCGTGACGGCGGGCCCCACTCGCGAGCGCCTCGACCCGGTGCGCTTCATCAGCAACCGCAGTTCCGGAAAGATGGGGTTCGCGATCGCGCGCGCCGCGCGCGAAGCAGGTGCGGATGTGCTCCTCATCACCGGGCCCGTCGGATTGCCGACACCTGCCGGTGTGCGCCGACTCGACGTCGAGTCCGCCGAAGACATGCTCGCCACCGTGATGCGCGAAATCGCCGGCACGGACATCTACATCTCGACGGCGGCCGTGGCCGACTACCGACCGGCCCGGCCCGCGACGCAGAAGATCAAGAAGACCGAATCGGCACTCGATCTCGCGCTCGAGCGCACGACCGACGTGCTCGCAGCCGTGGCTGCGCGCCCCGATCGCCCCTTCGTCGTGGGTTTTGCGGCCGAGACCGAGAATGTCGAACAGAATGCGCGCACGAAGCTTGCGCGCAAGAACCTCGACCTGATCGCCGCGAACGAGGTTGGCGACGACAAGGTGTTCGACAAGGACGAGAACGCGCTGATCGTGCTGTCGCGCACCGATCGCACGGCGCTCGGGCCGGCGCCGAAGGGACGGCTGGCGCAGGAGTTCATGGCGCTGGTCGCCACGCACTTCGCTGCGCATCGCGCGGCGACACCCGGCAAAGTACGCGCGTGACGGGCGCGGCGGGCACACCCTACCGGCCGTTGAAGGTCCGGATACTCGATCCACGGCTCGGCACGGAGTGGCCGCTGCCGTCCTACGCAACCGCGGGCGCTGCGGGGCTCGATCTGCGCGCGATGATCAACACGCCGCTCGATCTCGCCCCCGGCAAGGCCGAGCTTCTTCCGACAGGGCTGTCGATCTGGGTGGAAGACCCGAAGCTCGCGGCCGTGATCCTGCCCCGCTCGGGTCTCGGCCACAAGCACGGCCTCGTACTCGGCAATCTCGTGGGCCTCATCGATTCCGATTACCAGGGTCCGCTCATGGTGTCGTGCTGGAACCGTGGTGGCGCGGCTTACACCGTGCAGCCGGGCGAGCGCATTGCGCAGCTCGTCGTCGTGCCGGTGGTGCAGGTGGAACTGGAGGTAGTCGAGGACTTCGTGGCGACGGCCCGAGGGGCGGGCGGGTTCGGGCATACCGGGCGGTGAGCGCGCGCCGGGCAGAGGGCGAAGGGCCACGGCCTGCGGGCCACGGGCCATGGGCCATGGGCCATGGGCGACGAGCTACGAGCCAGACGCACGACGCGGAGCGCCTCTGGCCCGTAGCTCGTAGCCCTGAGCCCGCCCGCAGCGCGGAGCGCTGCGAGCGCTCAGCGCACCGCGCGCCCCGATTGCAGCTCTGCGAACCGCTCGATGTCCACCTGGAACTGCTGTGATACGTCGGCGTGTTCGCGCTGCTTGGCGAGCAGCACATTGTTCTGGGCGCGCAGCTCGCTCACGGTGCGCACGAGGTCGGCGGCGAGGTCGTCGGGCATGCGGCGCGCGCCCGCATCACCGCTGTAGGGTTTGAAGAGCTGCGCTTTCGCCTGCAGGCCTGTCAGGCGCGAGTTGAGCGATTCGACGTACTGCTTCGCCGCTGCCGACTGACCAACGATCTGTTCGAGGCGTTGGTCACGCAGGGTCTCGATGTCGCCCACCGAAGTGTAGGTGTTGAGCAGGAACTGGTCATGCTGCTTGCGCGATTCCGCATCGCGCAGGCGCAGCGCGTCGGCGGCGCGTTGCTCCGGCGTCTTCTCCGCCTCGAGACGGCGGATCACGACGCCTTCCTGGTTGAGCACGGCGCGTTCGCGCTTGGCGTACTCCGGAGGCACGTAGTCGCCGTAGTGCGTGATGCCCTTCTCGTCGACCCATTTGTAGGCGAGGTCGCCCTTTTTCTCCGGATTGCGCGTGCTGTTACCTGCGGCACCGGCGCTTGCCGAGGCGAACGCCGCAAGCACGAGTGCTACAGGGAGAAGAGGCAGGCGAAGCATGGGAGTATTCTGCACCCGGAAACCGCGTTTACGCTACGCCATACCGTTGCCGATAGGCCTCGAGGGCAGCGCGATATTCGCCGGGAATGCGACGCGCATCAACTTGCGCCTCGGCGAGCGCCTCGATCAACCCTTCGAGGGTGAGGATGCTGAGGCACGCGAGGCCGAATTCCGCTTCGACCTCCTGTACGGCCGAGCGCTCACCCTTGCCCCGCTCCTGGCGATCGAGCGCCAGGGCGATACCGACAGGGCGTGCGCCGCTGTCCCTGATCAGCGACACCGATTCGCGGATCGCGGTGCCCGCTGTGATGACGTCGTCGATGATCAGGACGCGGCCTTCGAGCCTGTGGCCGACGATGTTCCCGCCTTCACCGTGATCCTTCGCCTCCTTGCGGTTGAATGCCCACGGTACGCTGCGGCCGTGCTCGCGTGCGAGCGCAATGGCGGTGGCCGCAGCCAGCGGGATGCCTTTGTAGGCGGGGCCGAAGAGCATGTCGAACCCGGGAGCGGCGCGCGTGATCGCCGCAGCGTAACAACGACCCAGAACAGCGAGGGCCTCGCCGTCGTTGAAAAGCCCCGCGTTGAAGAAGTACGGGCTCTCGCGACCTGATTTGAGGGTGAAGCGGCCGAAGCGCAGGGCGTCCCGGGAGAGGGCCAGTTCGAGAAACTCGCGTTGGTAGTCGTGCATGCCTTCAGTCCTGCAAGCGCGGCGGGACGCTATCATGTGCGCATGCGCATCGTCACGCTGAACGCGAACGGCATCCGCTCCGCTGCGGCGAAGGGGGCCTTCAGGTGGCTCGCGAGGCAGGATGCCGATGTCATCTGCCTGCAGGAGACCAAGGCGCAGCTGCACCAGCTCGATGACCACCCGATCGGCATCCCCGGCTATCACCGCTTCTTCTTCGATGCCAGGCGCCCGGGTTATGCAGGTGTCGCCCTTTACGCAAAGCGCGAGCCCGATGCGGTGGCACGCGGCTTTGGTGTCCGGGAGTTCGACGACGAGGGCCGCTATCTCGACGCGCGCTTCGGCGATCTGTCGGTCATATCGCTGTATCTGCCGTCGGGCTCGGCAGGGCCGGAACGGCAGGCGTCGAAGTTCCGCTTTCTCGATGTGTTCCTGCCGCACCTCGCGGCACTCAAGCGCAAGCGGCGGCAGTTCATCCTGTGTGGCGACTGGAACATCGCCCACAAGCCGATTGATCTGCGCAACTGGAAGTCGAACCAGAAGAACTCCGGATTTCTGCCCGAGGAGCGCGCCTGGCTCGATCGCCTGTTCGGTGATCTCGGCTACATCGATGCGTTCCGTGCAGTGGATCCGCGACCCGACCAGTACACATGGTGGTCGAACCGCGGCCAGGCGCGCGCGAAGAATGTCGGTTGGCGCATCGACTACCAGATCGCGAGCCCCGGGCTCGCCGGGGCCGCGAAGCGCGCCTCGATTCATACCGCCGGCCGGTTTTCCGACCACGCGCCCCTTGTCATGGACTACGACCTCCCCCGCCTGTGACGACCCCGACTGCCGCTGCGCGGCCGCGCTTTCGCGAGGTGCTGCGGGAACCGCGCATGGTCGCCGTGCTCGCGCTGGGCCTCGCCTCGGGCCTGCCTTACAACCTGACTGACGGCACGCTGCAGGCGTGGCTCAAGGATTACGGCGTTTCGAACACGCAGATCGGCCTGCTCACGCTCGTCGGACTGCCGTACGCCTGGAAGTTCCTGTGGGCCCCGCTGATCGACCGCTACAGCCTGCCGTTCATCGGCCGGCGGCGCGGCTGGATCTTCGTGCTGCAGCTCGCGCTCGCCGGCGTGATCGCAGCGAATGCACTCTATTCGCCCCTCGACGCGCTCACATCGATTGCCGTTCTGGCGTTTGCGATCGGCTTTCTGTCCGCATCGCAGGATATCGTCATCAATGCCTACACGGCCGATGTCGCGCGCCCGCATGAGCGCGGCCTCGCCGCGATGGCGACTTCGGTGGGCTATCGCGCGGCTTCGTGGTTTTCCTTCTCGATCGCCCTGATCGTTGCGCAGTACGCGGGCTGGCAGGCTGCCTACCTGATGATCGCCGTCGCGATGGTTGCACTCGCCGTCGGCACGCTCCTCGCGCCTGAACCGGTGCAGCGGGCAACGCCGCCCGACACGCTGCGCGAGTCGATCACGGTACCGCTGCGCCAGCTGCTCGCGGGCCCCGGCGCCCTCGCGCTGATCGTGCTGCTGGTCGTCTACAAGGTGGGCGATGCGTTCTCGCTGCGTCTCTTCACGCCGTTCCTGATGGACCTCGGCTTCTCGAAGGCCGAGATCGGTGTCGTCACCAAGACGACCATGGCGCTCGCAACCATCGCCGGCACCGTGCTCGGAGGGATCTGGATGATCCGGCTCGGGCTCTATCGCGCGATGCTGTGGTTCGGCAGTTTCCAGGCCGTGTCGAACCTCACCTACATGGTGCTCGCCGTCGCGGGCAAGAACCATGTGCTGATGATTGCCGCCATCGCGATCGACAATCTCGCCGGCGGCATGGGGTCGGTGGCGCTCACGGCGTTCGTGCTCGCGCTGTGCGACCAGCGCTTCAGCGCATTCCAGTACGCGCTGCTGTCGGCGATCGCAGTGATCCCCCGCACTTATCTCGGCGTGCCCGCGGGCTTTCTCGCCGATCGCGCCGGCTGGCCCACGTTCTACCTCATATCGTTCATCGCCGCGATCCCGGGCATCGCGCTCGTCTGGTGGCTGCGCCGCGACGTGCGCACGCTCGATGCGCGCGGTACCGCGGAAATCTCATGAATGGGATCGATCTCGCG
>CAUJHX010000273.1 GCA_963204795.1 Pseudomonadota bacterium
GTCTGGCTCCGCGTAGAAGAGCATGCCGTCGATGAAATCCGTTTCGTCTGTAATTCCCTGCCCCACCCATTCAGACAGCGGTTCGTCGGATTGATCGATGTACTTGACGATTAGATATGCTTCAAAAAGGTTGCGAGCAGCCCAAGCTAGACCCGGAACATCGTCGGGATAGAAAGCTGCCGCACGCTTCAGCTCACCACTCACATAGAGGGCGAAGTTTGCGTATGCAATAAGTCTGTTCGAACGATCCTTGCGTCTCTGCAGTTCTTCGGAAAGACCGAAGCTCATTTCGGCAAGACGCCGAAGATGATTCGCGACATCCGCGGTGCTTGCGACTTCCCGAACCATGTCTCTTAGTCGCGTCATGATTGCTGGCAACAAGGATTCGGAGTAGCCCAACGCCGCAGTTCAGCGGCCGCACGCTGCCGTGTGAAGCGCGGCGCGAGCGCACAATGAATTGGCGCGCTCGCGCCGTCGCCACGGTGCTGTGTCACGGTCCGCTGCAACTGCTTGTTATGCGGCGTCACCGCATCCATGCCGATAGTCATATTTGGCCCAGACTCGCCAGTCAGTGGATTCGCTGTCATCAAAGGAGCGGACCTCGTTTAGTCGCGACGGAGTCGGGCCGCTCGCCAGTCGAACCCGAGGCGTCGGGGAAGCATGGGCGAGGACCGCAGCGTCGCACCGGGATAGATCAATTGACTGTCGTGACTCGGTATTGCGTGTCCCAAATATATATTGACACCACTCGCCCATTCGCCACCTCTGGAGACAGACGGAATCGGCCCTGCTGAATGGTATTCGGAGAAATCGGGACCTGGCCTTGTGTCGGATCTAGCAACTTCCAGCCGCTCTCTATGGCCCGGTTGCGAAACGTCTGCACGTCCTCGCCAAGCCGGAAACCCGCGATGGTGCCGCGGAAGGGCGGGCGGATCAGCAGGCCAGCCGGCCGACTGTCATCGTTCACGCCGAGACCAACCGATGAACCGCCGTCAATCAATGCGATCACTGGGTACTCAACTTCAACAACAAACTCGAGCGCCCCCGCCGGGGAAAACGTCCGACCCCACAGTTCCTGTGCGAATGATGCAGTATCCTTTTCGTCAGCGCATCGATCGACCATGTGGCGTTTCATGTTATCGCGACGTGACGCCGAAAGCGTCGCTCGCCAGCCGAGACGATGGGACACAACTTTGTCGGCGCGGTTGCTTGGTCTTGCGTCTTCCGGACCCAGCAATGTGCGCAGCTCCGCGTATGACGGATTGAGCGGAATATTGTCCGCAGGTAATGAACGCGCAAGCGCATCCATCCGCACCAACTCCTCGTCGTACAGAGCCTCGCATTCAGGACGATAGGGAGCGCGCCTCGACTCCCAAAACGCTGCCTCCTCTGTCGCTGACTTGGGCGGTCTCGGCGGATCGCAACTTCTTATGGCATTGATTGACAGCACCAGCACAGCAGCCCAGGCGATTGCGAAACTCCAACGCGATTTCACAGTCGACTCCACTTCAATGGACAGGCGACTCGCGTGACGATCATTTCGATCCCCAGCTGCTCGCGCCAAAGGTCGTCTTTGGGGTCGAGTGCGGGCACCGCCTGCGCCGCATAACGATGAAGCTGAGCGCGCCGCGCGCTGAACTGTTGGACTGGCACTTTATCGATCACGGCTGCGCTCCAGCGGCTTGTTATGCGGCATGCGTGCAGTGCTCCGCGAAGCTGACTATGGCTGCTGGCCACCGAGAGTAGGCTTCATCTCGGCGCCCGGCAATGGCCGCGCTCCGAAGCTGAAACGGCGGGGCTATGGCGAGGTAGCGTAACCGGTAACTACGCGACGTCTGTTACTGCGTCGGAAACTCTTGTATGTCCGAACGCAGCGGATGGGCAGCGAAGTGCTGCTTCCACAGTCGGGGCGTGAGTTCGGCGACTCGGCTGGCGGGCTGATCGGCGACGCGCTGCAGAACGTCGACGAGATAGCTGTAAGGATCGATGCCCTGCAGCCGACAGGTGACGATCAGGCTCTGGATGACGCCGACCTGCCTGGCGCCGAGTTCGGTCCAGCAGAAGAGCCATGATTTTCGACCCATGGGAATGACCCGCAGCGCCCGTTCGAGATGATTGGTGTCGATCGGCACGTCGGGATCGGTGAGGAACACTTCCAGTCCTGCTCGCCGTTCACGGGCATAGTTCAACGCCTGGATGAACGGGTTGCTCGGCGTGAACCCCGCACGTTGCAGTTGCTCATCCACCCACTGGAAGAACCGCTCGACGCGTGGCTTGCTGTGGGTCAGGCGGTGCAATTGCTTGCCTTCGCCGCTGAGCTTGAGGGTACGGATCTGCTCTTCGATGGCGTATAACGCTTTGATCTGCTCGAGCGCCTCGGCCGCCGCCGGCTCCAGTGGCAAAGCCTCGAAGAGGCCTCGCCGTGTGTGCGCCCAGCATTGCGCGTGCTTCAGCCCGGTCTTGTGGACGTAGCGCTCGTAGGCGGCATAGCCATCCGTCAACAGCACGCCTTTCTCGGCGGCCTTGAGCCCGAGTGCCTGGGTGACAAAGTCTGCGGAGCGCGACGGGTGAAAGGGGAAACACACCTCATCGCGCTCGCCATACACGGGCCAGAAATAGCCGGTGCGCATCCTGCCATGCCCGCTGCGTCCGGCCTTGATCGGCGTCTCGTCCATCGCCTTGACGCGGCTGTGGCGAACCGACTCGAACTGCGCGTTGTAGATGGGCTCGAGCAGGCCGATGGCTTGCTGTGCCAGTTGCGTCAGCCACGGCCGGCTGACGCGGATGCCGGCGGCCGCCAGACGCTGATGCTGGCGGTATAGCGGCAGGTGCCAAGCAAATTTGTCGACCAGCAGGCCGGCGATGAAACTCACATCCGCGCGGCTGTCCTGAATGACCCCTTGCGGGGCGGGCAGACTCAGGATCTGCTGCGTGGCCTTGAGCTTGATGACCGGGCGGCGGTACTTGAGCACCTGGTAACTGCCCGGGCGCTGGGCGATACGGTATGTGACCTTCTCGCCGATCACGTCGTACTGATCGGGAGAGAGGCTCTCGACATCGGCATGCACCAGCGTGATGGTCTGGACCGGGACCTTCGACTCGTCGAAGAACTTCAGCTCTTCGCCGCTCTCGGCGCCATCGGCGGGGTGGACACGGCGGGTGTGGGCCGGGATCGCGCGGGTCTTCTGCACCGTCGTGGCCGGCACCGGGAATGCTTCCCCCAGGTGCAGCTGGTTCGGGCTCGGCTCGGGGGCGAAGCGCTCGCTCTTGTGCCCAAAGATCTGGCGCCGGAACCACTCGAGCTGATGTTCCAGGGCGGCGATCTTCTCGGCCTGCGAATGCACGACGGCAAGGAGTTGCGCGGCGCTCAGCGCGCTCACCTCGGTGAGGTTCGATGAGGGGCCCGTCGCCGCGCTTGGCATAGCGCGTATCTTATCACGGTGTGCGCATGAAAGTGCTTTATTTATAGGCTTTCCGTGATCGCCGCGGGCAGCGCAAAGCGCTTGCGTACGCGCCGCACTTCCATCCCTTCGAGCAGCAGCTTCAAGCCCGTCCAGTCCATCTCGCGCGTGCGCACCGAGCGCCAGTCGCTGATGAATCGGCCTGCCTCGAGCCGTTTGCCCCAGATGCAGAAACCCGAGCGATCAAAATACAGGCACTTGAGCTGCGAGCCGCGCCGGTTCACGAACACATACAGCCCGCCGTCGAGCGGCTCGCAGCCCATCGCGTGGCGCACCAGCGCCTGCAGGCCGTCATACGACTTGCGCATATCGCAAGGCTGACCGTAGAGCTGGACGCGGATCTGCGCCTCGGCGAAGAACATCAGCTGCGCGCGATGCTCAGCACAACGCCGGGGGCGAGCTCGAGCCGAACCTCCCATCTCGAACGCGCCGTCTCCAGCGCGCCCATGTCGATGAACGGCTCGGCCACTTTGCTCCCCGTGCGTGATCGGCGCGTCGGGCCCTGCGCTTCACCGTGCAACTTCTCCCGCCAGCGCCGAAACACTCCGGGGTTGATCCCTTCCTGTCGGCAGAACTGTGATCTGCGCAGTCCGCTCGCCTCCTGCCGTGCGAAAATCTCCCGCCACGTCGCCTCGTCCCGATGAATCCGCCGGTCGATCCCCATAACTCCTCCTCGCTGCAATCGTTCAGCGAGACGATCGCCCATCAGCGGGAAGAAAAATAGAACGCCGCGTGGTTACCGCTTACCTTGCGATGACCGATCTTGTAGATGGTGATCACGCTTGCGTCATCGTCGACCAGATAGACGATGCGGTAGTTACCTTGACGGACACGATACCTGTCTTCGTAGCCGGCGAGCTTCTCCGAGCCGCGTGGGCGCGCGTCCACCGCCAGCGCTTGGATCTTTGCGACGATCCGTTGACGGTCAGCCTTCGACCCTACAGCTTCGAGCTCCTTCCCAACGGAAGGCTTGATGGAGAGGCTATATGAGGCCACGCCGCTTCATGCCCTGCACGAAGCTGTCGAAGGAAACGCTGCGCTCACGCTTGCGTTTGTCGAATGTGGCCAGGTCAACTGCATCCTCGGCGAGAGACGCTCTGACCGCTTCATTCACCATG
>CAUJHX010000274.1 GCA_963204795.1 Pseudomonadota bacterium
CGCACGGTCTGCGCACGCCCGATGCGATCCACATCGCGACAGCGGTCAGGGCGGGTGCCTCGGCGATCGTGACGAACGACGCGTCGTGGGCTCGCCTGCCGGCAATCCCGGCCGTGACACTGCTTCAGAATGCGTAATGGATCGAGGCCGCGGTGGCGCCGATCGCATGGCCGCCCGTCACGACAGCTGTTCTGCGTCGGTGAAGCCCTGCACGCGCCTGCGCGCCACCGCGCGACCCCACAGGAACCCGCCGAGCACGATCGCGACAACGAGCGCGCCGAAGGCGAGCTCCTTGCCGTCGGCCCAGCCGTCGACGCGCGGCAGCAGCAGCTTCGCGGTGCTGAAGGCGGCCACCAGCAGGCTCACCGAGCCGACGGCGAGGCTCATGACGCGTGAAGCGATGCGCGCGGTCTCATCCGCGCGCACGATCAGGCGGGAGATCCACAGGCCGTTCACGCCGTCGGTCACGAGCATGCCGAGCACGAAGAGCAGGCCGAGCGAGGCGGCGTACAGGGCGCCACCGAACTGCCCGGCCGCGAGCGCGAAGAACGCCGCCTGGCTGATCGTGTCGAAGGAGATGGCGAAGAGGGCGCCGACGAAGGCGACGACGAACGGATTGCGCGCGCGTCCGAGCGCACCGAGATAGCGCCCCTTGAAGCCGACCGGGGTGACGATCTCGCCGGGTGCGGCCTGCCAGACGGCGCGCAGGTTCAGCACGCCGAGCAACGTGAGGAAGAAGATCGAGATCGTGACGCCCGTGGTCTCGAGCCAGGCGGGTGTCTGCCAGCGCGTGACCGCCGAGCTCACGAGGAGGGCGATGGCGACGACGACCGCGCCATGGCCGATCGAGAAGAGCGCCCCGCAGTAGCGCGCGAAGGCGCGGCCGGCGCGCGTATTGACGCGGGTGAGACCGTCGATGGTGGCGAGATGGTCGGCGTCGAAGCCGTGCTTGAGGCCGAGCAGGAAGGCGACCGCGGCGAGGCCGCCGAAGGAAGCGGGCAGGTGTTCCATGGCGAACCGAGTATGACGATTCTACAAATCGTCATACAAGGCCCCGGCGGTCAATACCTGGGCTTCAGATGGCGGTGGCCGTGGCCGCCGTGCGCGTGGTGGTCGGCCTGCTCCACGGCCACGAGGTTGAGATGGCCGTGCCGCACGCCCGGTTCAGCCGTGAGGCTCGCAGCGAGCGCACGCACGGCTGTCACAGGTCCCTGCAGGACGGCGCTCTCGAGGCAGTTCTCGTGATCGAGGTGCACGTGCAGGGTCGCGACCACGAGATCGTGGCGGGCGTGCTGGCGCTCGGCGAGTCGCTCGGCGAGGTCGCGTTCGTGGTGGTTGTAGACGTACGAGAGACTCGCCACGCAGTGGCCGCGTGGCGCGCGATCCTGCGCTTCGCGATCGAGGCGATCGCGAATGAGGTCGCGCACCGCTTCACTGCGGTTCCCGTAGCCCCGCTGCTCGATCAACCTGTCGAAGGCCGCGGCAAGTTCATCGTCGAGGGAGATCGTGACGCGTTGCATGAGCCGAGTTTATTGCATACTGGCGCCCCCATGCGCGCCGTCGCCCTCTGCGTCATCGCCCTGCTGCTCGCTTTCGTGGTGGCGCCCCCTGTATTCGAGGCGACCGTGCTGCTCGCGGCGTTGCACGACGCCGCGCACGTGCTCACCTTCGCGCTGATCGCGGTGTTTCTTTGCGTGCTCATCGAGCCGCGGGGCACGGGGCTCGTCATGCTCTTCCTCGTGGCCGGGGTTCTGGCGGTCGGCACCGAGGCGGCGCAGCCGTACTTCGCCGGGGCGGGCGCCATCGAAGTGGCTTCGATCGGGGATGTAGCACGCGACCTGCTGGGCGCGTTGATCGGTACGCTCGCGTGGCGCGCGCATCACCGGCAGCGGCGCCGGCTCTGGATTCCCGCTGCGGCGCTGCTCGCGGCCGGGCTCGCACCGCTCGTGTTCACCGGCTGGGCGTACGTGCAGCGGGCGATACACCCGGACGTCGTCTGGGACGTGAGCCGCGCGACCTGGCAGGTCTTCCTCGAGCCCTCGGCCGAGGGCCGGTACGAGCGGGACGCGAGGTACCTGCGCTTTACGGCGAGCAGCGATTCCTTCGCGGGGTTCTCGATCCGCGAACCACCGCCCGACTGGCGCGGGTACGCGGCGTTACGGGTGGCACTCGCCAATCCCGGTACGGTGCCGATCCGTATCAACGTGCGCATCGATGATCGGTCGCGTGATACGGAATACGAGGACCGGTTCAATCGCGAACGGGTGGTGCCCGCCGGAGCGCCGGTCGTATGGCGCATTCCGCTGGACGAAATCGAGCGCGGACCGGAAGGGCGCAGGCTCGATCTGTCGGACATCAGGCGGCTCGTGATCTTTCTGTCGCCAGGGTCGCGCGGCGCGTCGTTCGATCTCGGCAGCGTGCGTCTCGAGCGCGCGCCCTGATACCCTACGCACCCATGGATCAGCTCCTGGCCCTCATGTCCCAGCCCGCCGCCTGGGCGGCGCTCGCCACCCTCGTTGCGATGGAAGTGGTGCTGGGTATCGACAATCTCATCTTCATCTCGATCCTGACGAACAAGCTGCCGGAGCAGCATCGCAGTCGCGCGCGGCGCATCGGCATCGCCCTGGCGCTCATCCTGCGGCTTGCGCTCCTCGGCACGATCGCGATCATCGTGCGTCTCACGACGCCGCTCTTCGAAGCGTTCGGCCACGGTTTCTCGTGGCGCGATCTCATCCTGATCGCGGGTGGCCTGTTCCTCGTCTGGAAGGCGACGACCGAAATCCACCAGAGCGTCGATCCGGACGCGGCGCCGCACGTGCTGGTGGGTTCACAGGCTGCGATCGGCTTTTCGTCGGCGATCATGCAGATCCTGTTGCTCGACCTCGTGTTCTCGCTCGACAGCATCATCACCGCCGTCGGCATGACCGAGCACATACCGATCATGGTGATCGCGGTGATCGTCGCGGTACTGGCGATGCTGCTCGCGGCCGATCCCCTCGCGAAGTTCATCCACGACAATCCCACCATCGTGATGCTCGCGCTCGGCTTCCTCCTGATGATCGGCATGACACTGATCGCCGATGGCTTCGGCGCGCACATCCCGCGCGGTTATGTCTATGCGGCGATGGCGTTCTCGGCCTTCATCGAGGGACTCAACATGCTCGCGCGGCGCGCGAAGCGGCGACGGCGGCAGCAGCGTCTGTCCGGTCAGGCAAAGGTCCAGACGAGCAGCTGATTGTTCGCCGGCATCGCGTGATCGGCGGCAAGCGCGAGTCCCTGCGCGCAGGCGAGCGCATCGACCGCCTCGAAATCGCGGATGCCGCTTGCCGGATCACGGGCCTTCAGTGAGTCGTCGAAGACCGCATTGCTTGCAGTCGTGAAGGCACCCCGGTACTTGAAGGGCCCATAGACGGCGAGGGTGCGCGGCGCAGACGCCTCGCGCCGCGCCGCGGCGAGCGTGCGGCCGATTCCCGCGAAGAACGCTTCGACTTCGTGCCACGCCATGATGTGCAGTGTGTTGGCGGAGAAGACGGCGTCCGCGGCGTTGATCGGCCACGGGGACATCGAAACGTCGAGTTCGATCGGCGCGGCGAGGTTTCCGGGACCTTCCCGGGCGATGCGCGCGCGCAGTGCAGGCAGCCACTCCGCGCGATCGCTCGGCTGCCAGCGAAGATGCGGCAGGGCGCGCGCGAAAAACACCGCATGCTGCCCGGTGCCGCTGCCGATCTCGAGCACGCATCGGTTCTGCGCGAAAGCCGGTCCGATCACGTCGAGGATCGGCTGCTTGTTGCGCTCGCTCGCGGGCGAATCCGGGGTAGGATGGGCAGAGGCTGGTACAGGGGGAGATTTCGATGACATGGCTCGTGTTCGGTTTGATCCTGTTCCTGGGCGTGCACTCGATCTCCATTATCGCGCCCGCGGGGCGTGATCGCATGGCGGCAGCGTTCGGCAACGGCTGGCGGGCCCTCTATTCGATCGCCTCGATCGCGGGCTTCGTGTTGCTGATCTGGGGATACGGCCTCGTGCGCCAGCAGCCTGTCATCCTGTATCAGCCGGCGCCGTGGATGCGCCATCTCACGTCTCTGCTGATGCTGCCGGTGTTTCCATTGCTGTTGGCGGCCTACCTGCCGGGCCGCATCAAGGCGAAGCTGAAGCACCCGATGCTCGTCGCGGTGAAACTGTGGGCCGTTGCGCATCTGCTCGCGAACGGCACCCTGGCCGATGTCGTGCTGTTCGGCAGTCTGCTCGCCTGGGCCGTGCTCGACCGCATCTCGTTCAAGACGCGTACCCAGCGCCCGATCCCGTCAGCGCCGGTGAGCCGCTGGAATGACCTGATCGCGGTCGTCCTCGGTCTTGTGGCGTACGTCGTCTTCGCAATGGTCCTGCACGCGCGCTGGATCGGCGTGCCAGTCGTACCCTGACCGTGAGCGCGTCGGGCAGTTTTCGTGAGCTCGGCCTGCCCGAGCCTCTGCTCACCGCGCTCGCGGATGTTGGCTATGAGTTGCCGTCGCCGATCCAGGCCGCCACCATCCCCGCGTTGCTCGCGGGCAGCGACCTCGTCGGGCAGGCACAGACCGGTACGGGCAAGACGGCGGCGTTCGCGCTGCCACTGCTCGCCCGCCTCGACCTCGCGCTGCGCGCGCCGCAGGTGCTCGTGCTTGCGCCGACACGGGAGCTCGCGATCCAGGTTGCCGAGGCGTTCCAGCGTTACGCTGCGCACCTGCCGGGGTTTCATGTGCTGCCGATCTACGGTGGCCAGGGCTACGGTCCGCAGTTGCACGCGCTGAAACGCGGCACCCATGTGATCGTCGGTACTCCGGGGCGCGTGATGGATCACATGAAGCGCGGCACGCTTGCGCTCGGCGAGCTGCGTGCACTCGTGCTGGACGAAGCAGACGAGATGCTGCGCATGGGGTTCATCGAAGACGTGGAGTGGATCCTCGGTGAGACTCCCGCAGCACGCCAGGTGGCGCTGTTCTCGGCGACCATGCCGGCGCCGATCCGGCGCATCGCGCAGAAATACCTGCGGTCGCCGGCCGAGGTGACGATCGGAGCGAAGACGACGACTGCGACCAATATCCGGCAGCGTTACTGGATGGTGAGCGGACTGCACAAGCTCGACGCGCTGACGCGCATCCTCGAGGTCGAGCCATTCGAAGGCATGCTGGTTTTCGCGCGCACGAAGCAGGCGACCGTCGAGTTGGCCGAGCGTCTTGAAGCGCGCGGCTTTGCGGCGGCGGCGCTCAACGGCGATGTACCGCAGATGCAGCGCGAGCGCATCGTCGCGCAGCTGAAATCGGGCGAGCTCGACATCGTGGTCGCGACCGACGTCGCCGCGCGGGGACTCGATGTCGAGCGCATCGGTCACGTCGTGAACTTCGATGTACCCACCGATCCGGAGTCCTACGTGCATCGCATCGGGCGCACGGGCAGGGCAGGGCGCAGCGGCGAGGCGATCCTCTTCATCGCACCGCGCGAGCGCAACCTGCTCCGCGCGATCGAACGCGCGACCCGCCAGACGATCGAACCGATGTCGCTGCCGACCGTCGAGGATGTGAACGTGAAGCGGGTCGCGCGCTTCCGGGAACGCATCGGCGCGGCGCTCGAGGCGGGCGCCGGGGTGCCTTACCGGACGCTGATCGAGACGTTCGCACGTGAGCTGCAGGTGCCGGAGGTGGAGATCGCCGCAGCGCTCGCAGCGATGGTGCAGGGCAAGACGCCGCTCCTGCTGCAGCCCGCGCCGCGCGAGCATGGCCCGCGCCCGGAACGCCCGCATCCCGCACGCGAGCACCCGGCACGGGAGGGCACGGGGCGCAAGCCTGTGCGGGCTCCCGACGTCGAGATGGAGACGTTTCGCGTCGAAGTCGGCCGCGCGCACGGTGTGCGGCCGGCGAACATCGTGGGTGCGATCGCGAGCGAAGCAGGACTCGCCGGCAAGCACATCGGGCGCGTGGACATCCGCGGCGAGCATAGCTTCGTCGATCTGCCGGACGGAATGCCGAAGGAGATCCTGAAGGCGCTGCAGAAGGTGATCGTGATGGGGCAGCCGCTGCGCATCAGCAGGATGAAGCGCAAGCACCGCAGCTGAGCTGACGGCCCGACTGTCCGGCTATCGACCGCTGCCCGCCAGCAGAAATCCCGCCCAGTAGTACGGATGCCGGTCTGCGAGCGACAGTTGCGCGAGCTGCAGTGCGCGTGCGACGTCGGTGTGTGCGGCCATCTCATCGTACATGCGGCGCATGAGGCTTGCGGTGCTCTGATCCTCGACCCGCCAGAGACTGGCGATCACGCTGCGTGCCCCGCGCCGCTGCACGATCGCGCTGAGACCCTCGATCTCGCGTCCGTCGGCGGTGACCGCGCCTCCCATGCCGGTCTGGCAGCCGGAGAGCGTAGCGAGCGCAATGCCGGTGAAGTCGAGCGCGTTGATCCTGTCGAGCGTGAGGTGCCCACCGTCGCCCAGCAGCAGGAATGAGCGCAGCGCGTTGCCCGGGCGCAAGCTGAAATGGGTGCCGAGATGGAGGATCGAATAATCATGCGGCGCCTCGAGCAGCTCGTCGAGCCGCGTCGCCGTGAACGCTGCGTTCGCAAAGCCTTCGCCGGGAAGCGCGCCGTTACCGATCGCGGGCGCCGGGCACGCCTTGCCCGGGATCTCGAGGCCCGTGATCGGGCCACGCACGATGTCGCAGAGCTCGTCGGCCACCGCGGGCAGCGCCTGAAAGCCGCCCACGCTGTGTGTGACGCCGAGTCCGAGGACCTCGAGGCCGGGTTTCGGGTGGGCTGCCTGCCCTTTCCGGCCGGCGACATCGGCATACATCTGGATCGCAAAATCCTCGATGAGGTATTCGCGGCCGTCATGGAGCGCGGCGAAGGGCACGTAGCGCAGCGCATCGTCGGGCCACAGGACGAGGCGCACCGCACCGGCCTTGCGCGCAGCCTCGACGAGCGGACGCGCCAGCAAGGCATGGAGCTTGCGGGAGCGTGTGCGTATGTCCTCCTTGCGGCTGATTGCGTCGAGCAGATCGCCGATCTCCCGACGCAGCGCCGGCGCGTCCACCTCGATGCGATGCTCGGTCTGCTCCGTGCGGGTGGCGACCAGGATGCGCAAGTGCCGTTCGGTCAGCAGGTAGACGCCAATCGCGCTATCCGGGCCGAAGCGTTGCAGTTCGCTTGCGAGGCGTTGCGTTGTAATGCTTCGATGGGTCGACCGGGCAACGGTTCCGGATCCGCTGCCGACGAACGCGTCGATGCGTTTCGCCCGGGCAGTTTCGACGGCGTCCTGTCCCTCGAGGAGCTGGCCGAGGCGGTGCGACTCCTGCGGGGTGATGCGACCCGCGTCGCGACGGCGGGCCAGTGTGTCGATCGTCGCGCCCGTCTGCGCATCCGCCCGCAGCAGACGCGTGTAGCGCGCCAGGAGCTCTTGCTCGCTTTCGGTCAACGCCACGCGGTGCGCGCCGGCATCGGCCTTCGCATCGCTGCGCAAGACGAAGTCGTACAGTTCCTGGGCTTTCAGCAAATCGAGCACCTGCAGCCCCTCATCCATCCGGCCGGTCTGCATCAGCCAGTCGGCCGTTGCGCGATAGACGCCCACCTTGTCGCGCAGGAACCCGGTCTGCAGCTGCCCTGCGTCCTCGCCGAACCACGCGCGCAGTTTCTCGATGCTGTCGATGGACTGCTTGCCGAAAAAGATCGCGAGCGCTTCCTCGCCACGCTGGTGCAACAGCGTGGCGAGCCGGTATTGCGCGCGCCACGCCGGATCGGGCGTGCCGAGCGTTGCAGCGGCCGACAGGGCCCGCACCGCGAGCGACCATGCCGCGCGGTCGTTGCCGCGCGCTTCGGCGAGCGCACTCTCATTCGCAAAGACCGCATGCCTAAGCCCAGGCTCGACTTCGCGCGCCGCTGCGAGTCGCCGCTGCGCGTCGAGGCAGTTCGGCGCACTCGCAGGTGCCGTGCGAATGTCGATTCTGCAGAGGTCGTTGACCACCCGCAGTATCAGCGGGTGGGCGTCGGGCAGGCGCGTTGCGTAGAGCGCGAACGCCTGTGCGAGCCGTTCGCGCGCACGCGTCGGGTCGGTGTCGGCATCGAGGTGGGCGAGCGCGAGCAGCACCCCCGCGCGTTCGACGGATAGCGCCGGGTCACTGCCTGCGACCTTCAGGCCCGTTTCGAGCGATGCACGGGCGTCGGCGTGCGCACCGAGCTGGGACTGGAGCAGACCGAGGCCGCGGTAGTGTCGCACCTGGACCTGACGCTCGACGTCGGCGCCGTGTGCGGCGATGAGCTGCCCGGCACGCCCGTAGTGCGCGAACGCTTGTGGCAGCTCCCCGAGCGTGCGCTCGATTTCGGCGAGATTGAGCAGCACGTTCACGAGGTTCGGGGCATCCGGGCCGAGCTGTTCCACCGCGACATCGAGCGCGCGCCGTGCAACGGGCAGGGCTTCCTGCGGCTTGCCGCGCGCGCCGAGCAGTGCGCCAAGGTGGGTGAGCGCAATCCGGTAGTGCCGCTGCAGCGGGCCATCGGTCGCCTCCGCGAGCCGCACTGCCTCGCGCAGGGCCCGCTCCGCCTCGTCGTACTCGTCGAGCTTCTCGAGCACCTGCCCGTAGAGCGTATAGGCGGTCACGGGCTGGGCGGGGCCGCGCTGCGCGCGCAACGCGAGCTCGATTTTCAGCTGCGCCTCGGCGTGCCGCCGCGCGGTCGGGTAGTCCTCCTCGCGCATCGCGACGTTGGTGAGCGTGTTTTCGATCGCACCGGCCGCTTCGCTGGTCGTCTCGCCGTTCGCCGCGAGTATGGCCTGCGCGCGCTCGAGCAATGCGCGCGCTTCGGCAAACCGCCGCTGTGCCACGCGCGCCTGCGCGAGCCCCACGAGTGCCTTCTGCAGCTCGATCTGTCTTGCGCCCGGCACGATCTCGCGGATACGCAGGGCACGCTCCCATTCATCGCCCGCATCGGTGAGACGGCCGCGGCGGAATGCGATCCACGCGTATGCCACGTGGATCTCGGCGATCTCGGGTGCATTCGGCCCAAGCCGCCGTTCGTAAATCGGCGCGACGTACTCGAGCAGCGGGATCGCTTCGGTGAATTCGTCCATGTAGGCGATCAGCGGGGTCGCGAGCGTCTGCACCCACCAGGCGAATTCGAGCGAGTCAGCGCCGTATTCGCGCTCCGCGCGCGGCATGGTCGAGCACAGGATGCGCACCGCCGTCACGGGATCGCTTTCACCGACCTTCTCAACCTGTTGTCGCAGTTCGGTGAGCGAAACTGCGGCGCCCTCGAACGGCGCCTGCTTCGCGCAGGCAGGCGGCAGATCGATCGCCGTCGCCGGCGCGCAGGGGGTCAGCGCAGCGAGGAACAAGAGCGCAAATGCCCGGGTCATCATGACCCTGTTTGCAGAGCGATTTCGATGCGCAGTACGCCGCCTTCCGGCAGTGGAATGCCGAAGCGTTCGAGTATGGCGCGCACAGCGGGC
Organism: Pseudomonadota bacterium; assembly: GCA_963204795.1. Lineage (GTDB taxonomy): Bacteria > Pseudomonadota > Gammaproteobacteria > Steroidobacterales > Steroidobacteraceae > CADEFQ01. The sequence continues at coordinate 9,461 of CAUJHX010000274.1, forward strand.
GTGAGCGGGTGCGGCAAGTCGGCATCGAGCCCCGCACGGCCGAAACGCTCATAGATGGTCGCCTCGACGCCGACTGCGCGTAGCGCGCTGACGATCTCGCGCCGGAGTGCGGTCGGATCCTCCGCCACCATGCGAAAGATGGCGTCGGGCGTACTGCGGATGACCGGAGCCTCGACTGTCGGGCGCAGCGTCCAGACGAGCGCCATGGCGAGGCCGGCAATGCCCGCCGCGAGCAGCGCGCCCCAATGCCCGGTGCGCTGCCGTGGCGCGGTGCCGCGGGCACGCGCGAGCGCCGGCGCGAGGATCTCGTCGCGCCGCGCACGCGCGAGCAACTGCGCCGCGCGGGTTTCCCCATCGCGGTCAATCTCGCGCTGCAGTGAAAGTTCGTCGATGGGGGCTCGTGCGAGGAGGGCGGCGCGCAGCGCGCGGGCTTCGTTGAGTGTCGCCGTGCGGGCGCCCTCCGTACGCTCGCCGACGGTCGCGCGGCCCGCGAACGTGTCCCGGCCTGCGAGCGCGTCGAGCCAGGCCTGATCGTCGGCTTCGTCGTTCACGATCCTGGTACTCCGAAGGCGAGCTGATACCACTCGGCGAGATACACGCGAGCCTTCTTGCGGCACTGCGAAATGAATTCGCGCGTCGCGCCCGGTGTGCGACCCAGGAGTTGCGCGATCTCATCGTTGTCGAGCCCGTCCTCGCCGATCCAGGCGATCACGGTCGCGTGAGTCGGGCACTCGCGCTCGAATGCCGCCCAGCAACGCTGGAAGACCTCACGCTGCTGTCGCGCCTGCGCGTCGTCGAGCGGGGTGGGAACGGCGCGTGCCGAAAGCTCGACGATCTTCAGCTCGATCTCCGCAGTCAGCACGGCATCGTCCAGTGAAACCGCCCGATCGTTCCGACGGAAGCTGTCGAGCATCGTGTGCCGCAGGATCGCCCGCAACCACGGCAACAGTTCCGAATTGCCATGAAAGCTCGCGCAGCGCTGCCAGACCTTGATGAAAGTCTCCTGCACCAGATCGCGCGCCGCGGCAGCGTCGCGCACGGTGCGGCGGCTCTCGCGGTAGAGCATTGCAAAATGTTCGCGATCGAGCGTGCGTATAGCCTGCTCGAGGGCTCTGCCGCCATCGCGGCAGGCCCGCATGAATTGATCTTTGTCCAATCGGGTCCCCGGTACAGCGTACCGGAGTCGCGTGGCAGTGTCCGCATGGAATCAAAGACGGGCGCGGGAGCAGGTTGTCAGGCAGTCGGACCCTGACAAATCCGGCCGGCTTGCGTCTTGTGAGTCGTGGACACACGGGAAGGACACAGGGGGTCGCCAGATGAAAAGCATGCTTGCCTTGCTCGCCGCCTGCGGCGGGCTCACGGCTTGTGATCAGGGGCGCTGGATCGAGTTGCCGGCGATGCTGATGACCTGCAACGATCTCGACGACAAGCAGATGACTGCGGAACTTTCGAACCCCGACAAGTTCAGCCTGGGTCGCGGCATGCTGCAAGGCGTGTGCGCGCAGAGCGGGGCGGGGCAGTTCACGGGCGAGACCCGCTGCCGGAAGGAAGCGGTCGAAATCCGGTGCAAGTCATGAGCGCGCGGTATTGCGCGGGCGCGGGGTATCTCGCGCTCACCCTGGCGGCCCTGTCGATCGCTGGCTGCGGCGGCTCGCCATCGGATTCGGGCAATGGCGATGTCTGGACCATCGACCCTGCTTCGCCACCGGACGCGCAAGTGCTCGCATTCCTCCATGGTGTGCACAACTTCGTGCTGAAGGACGACGAAATCTTCACCGCGACCACGCGGCTCGATCCGGCACCCGCCGACGGCGTTGTGGCGGCCGCAACGCTTGCGGGCGGGCTCGCGCTGCATATCGAGGCGCCAGGCGGGCAGCCGATCCTCGTCTTCTCGAGCGGACAACGCGCGCCGCTGCGGAAATTCCAGGCACCGGAGGGCAACCGATGAAAGCGCATCTCGCGGGGTTCGCCCTGTCATTCACGTTGCTCATCGGCCTGACCTGTGCAGGCAGCGCCCAGGCCGCAGGTCGTGATTTCGACCCGGAACAGCTCGTGCTCACCTATCACAAGCTCGCCGGCAAGCCCTTCGATGTCGATCGCTATGCCGCTTCGTCGAATATCGTGGCGCGCGCGTCCGGGTTCGATCGGCCGGATGTGCTGAAGCAGGAGGTCGCGCGGGTGCGTGCGATCTTCGACGCAGGCAGCGACAGCATCAACTTCGAGACCGACATCCAGAACTCCATCAGCGATTACGACCACGACAAGGGCGAGTTTTCGATCGCGATCTTTGAGCCGGGCTCTTACATGCCGGTCTCGTTCCATGGCCAGCAGTATCGCGTCGTCTTCGCGAACGCCGGAGCGGCCCGCGCGATTCGCATGCCGAAGGAGGAGGCGCGCGAGTTCGATCGCGGCATCATGCGCGACGGCAGCCGTGGCGTCCTGACATCGGTGAAGTTCCGGATCGTCGGCGACGGCGATCCGGCCGGGGCGGTGGATGGACAGAACGTCGTGCGCGCCGAACTCGTGTCGACGAAGACGACGGACACCGACGGTACGGTCCTCTCGACGCCGGATCTCGCTGCGGCGTCGGCTGGAGCCGCGCCCGTCGCGGCCTTCGACGCACGCGCCATCGACGCTGCCGGTGTGCGCATCGGCGTGAGCGCCGATGACCTGGAGGCAGCGATTACGCGCCTCTATGGCAAGCCCGATCGCACTCCCCGCGGACCCCGCTCCGATTATGACCCGCGCTTCGCGGGGGAGATCGAGCTCGACCTGATGCGTTGCATCTACGTGCAGGGGCAGCGGGATCACGAGCCTGTGCCCGGCGATATCTGCCTGCGTGCCTATTACGACACGGACGGCATCGTGCGCCAGGTGCGGATCCAGCGTGTGCTGCCGCGCTTCGACTATGAACAGGCGCGCGCGGCCGCCATCGCGCGCTTCGGGCCGGCGGCTGCCTTGCGGGGTGGCAATACGCCGGAGCTTTCCTGGGGCATCAAGGATCCGAAACTCGGTCCGGCGCTCGTGCTCAGGATCGATCCTTACGGCAACACGCTCAGCTTCGGATACAGCGAAGTGCGCGCCGGTTCGCTCGAGCTGACGTTGACCGATGTCGCGTGGGCCACCGCCACCGCCGCCATGGCCCCCAATTGAGGAGTCGTTCGATGAAAACGCAGCTATTGGCCACTTACCTGATTTGCGGATTGGCGATGACCCTCGCCGTGCCTTCATTCGCCGCCGCTGCGGGCGCCTGCGCCGGCAAGGCACGTTGCGAGGAGACCCGGGCATTCGTCGCGGACATGAGCAATTTCCGTGTCAGCAAGAGCGGCCGTTACCGGGTACTGACCGCAACCATCAACTTCCGGAACAAGACCGGCAAGCCCCTCGTGCTCGGTTATGTGAGCGATTCCGGCGTCGCACTCGATGAGCGCGGCAATCGCTATGTGGTCGCAAACCCGCAGGCGGTGCGCGGCATGGGCGTTGTCACGGGCAGCAGTTTCGATCCGAAGTTCGTGCTCGCGCCCGGTGAAGCGGCCGACACACGCTTCGAGCTCGTCTGGGATCCGGGCAGGGAGATCGTCGGTGTCACCTATGAGCTCGATCTCGCCGTGCGCGAAATCAACGAGGTGGCTGAGAATCAGTACAAGCTCGGCGTGGAGCATGCGGTGCATTTCTCGCAACTGGCCGAGGGCGGAGCCGCGTCGGCGGTCGCGACCGCCGCTTCGCCCGCTACTGCAGCGCCCGCCACTGCGGGCTCTGCTGGTGTGGCGCCCGACCCGTGCGGTGGCTCGCCCAGCTGCTACAACGCGGGCGCGTTCACCGCGGAGATCGCGCAACTCTCCGCGACCGCCATGGGCAACGGTGCGCGCCACCACTCGATAGCGATCAACATCCGCTTCCGCAATGTGAGCAACGCACCGATCGTTCTCGGCTACAAATCCGGATCGAGTGCAGCGATAGACAACTTCGGCAACCGGTATTACTGGGGACGTGCGGGTACCCACGACACGAGCGTCAAGGGTATCGGATTCGTCAGTGGTCGCACTGCGGACACCCAGTTCCAGTTGCAGCCAGGCCAGAGCCGCAATGCCACGTTCAATCTGATCCGCTACGAGGCGCGAGCGCCGATCGGCAACGCCTGGGGATACGATGTCGTGATCGACGAGCTCGAGATCCTGCCGGGGCAACAGGTACGGACTGCCCGGGAGAACAGCCTCAATTTCCAGAATCTGACGGCCCGCTCGTTCGCGGGTGCGGCGGTGCCTGGCCTGCCTGTGGCAGCGGATGCGGTCCCCTCCGACACGCAGGAAATCGCGAACGATGTCATCGGTTTGTTCAACAAGCTCAAGCGGAAGTGACCTTCCTGCGCCGACGGGCTGGTAGAAAGCACCGTTTCGGTGGTAGCGTTTCCGCGCAGGAAGAACGACAACAACTCGGGGGAAGGACATGACGACAAAGAGAGGACGAATTCTTCGTGACACCAGCACCGGCGAGGGGCTGGTGTTCGTGGACGGCAACCAGTACGCGTTCCGTCTCGAAGGGATGTGGAAGTCGGAATTCGCGCCGAAGGCCAACATGATGGTCGACGTCGAGTTCGACGATTCCGGCAAGCTGGTCGCGTTGCGCAGCGTGAGCGGTGGCAGCGTGGCGGGCGAGCAGGCGGCGCAGGCGATCGGCGCGGCGCAGGAGAAGGCCAAGCAGGTCGCCGCAGAATTCCAGGCGAAAGGCCTGCCGGTGATCCAGCAATACGCCAAGCACATCGGTTATCCGGTGCTCGGCGCGTTGTTCGCGGTGATACTCGGCTGGTTCTTCCTGCCGGCGATCTCGGCCGAACTCGGCTTTCTCGGCAAGAACTCGGTGACCTTCTATCAGGGGCTCAAGTTCCTGAACAGCGGCGGGGTGGCGGCGATGGGCGGCGGCAGCGCAGGCATCTACGGCCTGCTGTGCTTCGCGGCGTTGCTCGCCGTGCTGTTGCCGTACGTCTGGAAGCATCCGCGCGCTGGTTACGCGATGGCATCGCCGCTCGCCCTGATGCTGCTCGTGCTCCTCATCAGCTGGATGAAGATGAACGAACAGTTCGAGGCGGGTCAGCAGGCCGCGGGTGCCTTCGGCGGTGCCGAGTACCAGCAGATGGCGAAGCAGATGGCGGAACAGGCGGCAGCCGAGATGAGAAAGGCGATCTCGATCGGCTTCGGCACGTATCTCGCTTTCGCAGGCGCGATCTATCTGGCGTGGCGGGGGATTACCTGGAAGGGTACCGCGAGGGACTGACCGCCCGCCGTCGCGCCGTCGCGTGCAGTGGGATCGGTGCGCAGCGCAAGCCACGCAACGTCGGGGCGCGTTTCGCCGCGCGCTTCGCCGCTTGCGAAAGTTATCGAGTTTCGATTGAGCGATTTGCGAGTGCCGCCGGGAAACCGCCTGGAAGCCCTCAAGGGGCGCTGGAAGGGGTTCTACTCGATTCGCATCAATGATCAATGGCGCGTTGTTTTTCGATTCAAGAGCGGCGATGCATCGGATGTTCGAGTCGTCGATTATCATTAGGATAAGGCATGGCCAAGAAAGTGACCGGTCAACCTGTGAATCCGTTTCACCCTGGTGAAGTTTTGCTTGGGGAGTTTCTGGTACCCGGAAATGTGACACAGGCGGAGTTTGCGAAGCGCCTCGGATGGACGCGAGCGCGTCTCAATGAACTGGTCAAGGGCAAGCGCGGCATTACCGCAGAAGCGGCGCTCGACTTGGCCGGAGTTCTCGGAACGTCGCCGCGACTTTGGATGAATCTGCAGGCGACCTTCGATCTTGCGGCAGCGGAAAAGAAGCGCGCTGCGTGAAGCGTGGCCGCGCGCACAACTTGTGCGCCGACCAAGCCACACGGGTGAGTGGGGAACGACGCTGGAATTTACGTGGTGGACGGTGCAGGGATTGAACCTGCGACCCCTGCCGTGTGAAAGCAGTGCTCTACCGCTGAGCTAACCGTCCGCCGGGGTGCGAGGGCGCGAATTCTAAGGGTCCGGCCCAGGCGAATCAATCAGCGGGCCGCGCCGCCAGCCATTTTGCAATGGCCGATGGCACGGCTTGGCGTGCCCTCGAGCTCACATACATGCCGATGTGACCTGTGTCGACGGGCATCGCGGTGTAGTCCCGTGTGGCAACGTGGCGATCGAGCAGCATGCTCGCGCTGGGCGGGACGATGTGGTCCTGTGTCGCGTAGATGTTGAGCACCGGTTGCGTGATGTCGCGCAGCGACAGCTTGCGGCCGCCCATCTCGAGCGTGCCGGCGATCAGGCGATTCTCCTGATAGAACCACC
>CAUJHX010000275.1 GCA_963204795.1 Pseudomonadota bacterium
ACGGATTACTTCATCAATGCGACGACGATCGACCTGCTCGTCGGGCAGGGCGCGTCGACTGCGCTCGTGTCGTTGTTGCGCAGCGCCGTCGGCGATTCCGATGGTATCGAAATCGGCTGGGAGGAATGACCGCATCATGAAACGCATCGATTTTCGACCCGTTCTGCTGTCCCTGTTGTGTGCGGCTGCGCTCACGGCCTGCGAGAAGACGACGACGGCCGTCGCCACGCCCGTCTCGACTGAGGTCGCGCAGGCTGCGGCCCTGCCGCTCGTCGTCGTGTACAAGAGCCCGAGCTGTGGCTGCTGCGAGTCCTGGATCGCGCACATGAAGGCGGCGGGCTTTCCCGTCGAGGCGAAGGACGTCGACAACATGGATGCGATCAAGACGAAAGTGGGCGTGCCCTACGGGAAGGGCTCGTGCCACACCGCCGAGGTGGGCGGCTATTTCATCGAAGGCCACGTGCCTGCCGACGACGTGAAGCGCCTGCTCGCCGAGCGGCCGCAGGCAAAGGGCCTCACCGTGCCGGGTATGCCCGCAGGTTCCCCAGGCATGGAAGTGCCCGATGGCACGGTGCAGCCCTACGACGTCGAGCTCGTCGCGCTGGACGGCACGACGACCGTCTTCGCGCACCACCCGCCGTGACCCCGGAAGAATTCCGCACCGCTGCCCACACCCTCGTCGACTGGATCGCTGACTACCGCGCGAAGGTCTACGCCAGCGAATTGCCGGTCCTCTCGGCGAACAAACCGGGCGAAGTGCGCGCCGCGCTTCCCGCCGCGCCGCCCGAGAGCCCTGAGCCGTTCGACGCGGTGATGCGCGATCTCGACTCGATCATCCTGCCCGGCTGCACGAACTGGCAGAGCCCGAGCTTCTTCGGCTATTTCCCCTCGAACAGCGCGCTCGCCGCGGTGCTCGGCGACCTTGCGAGCACGGGTCTTGCGCAGCTCGGCCTCAACTGGCAGTCGAGCCCCGCGCTCACCGAGCTTGAAGAAGTCACAACCGACTGGCTGCGGCAGATGCTCGATCTGCCGGCGGCCTTTCGCGGCGTGATCCAGGGCACGGCGTCGGAGGCGACGCTCGTCGCGCTCATCTGCGCGCGTGAGCGCGCCACCGGTTACGCCGCCGCCCGCAGCGGGTTGCAGTCGGCGGGCAAGCCGCTCGTCGTCTATGTCACCGCGCATTCGCACAGCTCGGTCGAGAAGGCGGCGCTGCTCGCGGGCTTCGGACGCGAGCAGTTGCGGCTCGTCGCGACGGACGAGGCTTTCGCAATGGACCCCGACGCACTCGAAGCAGCGATCCGCGAGGATCGCGCGCGCGGCGCGCAGCCCTGCGCCGTGGTCGCAACGGTCGGGACGACGGGCACCACTGCAATCGATCCTGTAGAGGCGATCGGCCGGATCGCGCAAGAGAACGATCTCTGGCTGCACGTGGATGGCGCGATGGGTGGCGCGGCGATGATCCTGCCCGAATGCAGAAAGCTCTGGGCCGGCATCGAGCGCGCGGACTCGATCGTGGTGAATCCGCACAAGTGGCTCGGCGTTTCGATGGACTGCTCGGTGTATTTCGTGCGCGATCCAGAGCACCTCGTGCGCGTGATGTCGACGAACCCGAGCTACCTGCAAACCGGGGCCGATGCGGCGACGATCAACTATCGCGACTGGGGCATCCCGCTCGGCCGGCGCATGCGCGCATTGAAGCTCTGGTTCCTGATCCGCGAGCAGGGCGTCGCGGGCCTGCAGGCGCGCCTGCGACGCGACCTCACGCTCGCGCGCTGGTTCGCCGCAAGGGTCGATGCGACCGACCATTGGGTGCGCCTCGCGCCGGTGCCGCTGCAGACGGTGTGTGTGCGGCACGAGCCGCCGGGGCTCGCCGGGGAGGCGCTCGATGCGCATACCCTGGACTGGGTGGGTCGCATCAACGCCTCCGGGCGGGCGTATCTCACGCCCTCGCAGCTCGAAGGCCGGTGGATGGTGCGCGTATCCTTCGGCGTCGAGATGGCCGGGCGCGAACATGTGGAGGCGCTGTGGCGGCTGATGCGCGAGTCAGCCGAGCGACCAGTAACCGAGACGGCTTCGCGCCTGTAAGCGGCGCCAGAGATTGAGCGGGCGACGCCTCAGGCCCGCACGCCCCGCAGTGATCGAAGTTTCCGTGGCATCGAGGACGCGCTCGCTTGCGTGGCCGTCGCGCGCCGGGTGAACGAGATCGGCGTATTCGCGAATCGCCTGCATCAGGGGCGCGGGGCGCGCGAGCGCCGTGCGCAGCGCGGCTTCCACGTCCTCGGGCCGCGACACATCGAGCAGCTGCGGCCCCGGCTTGCGATTGCGCAGCGTGACCACCGGTTTCAATTGCACCAGAAATTCCGGCACAACGGACGAGGTGTCAGAGAGCAGTACGTCGGCCTGTGCGTAGAGCGCGAGGATGTCGTCGGTTTCGATGAAGCGCACATGCGGCCCCTCGAGTGCACGATACGCGGCGACGATGTCGGGGGCCATCTTGGGATGCAGGGTGAGGAGCCAGTCCCATTCGCCAGTGGCGGCGAGCCGTGCGATCGTCTCGCGCAGCGCCCGCGCAGCCGTGATCGACTCGGTGAACGTCGAGGCGAAGAGCACGACGGGCCGCGCGTGCGCAGCCGGCGGATAGCGGTGTGCGAAGAGCGGGTCGAGCTTCGGCCAGCCGGTCTCGACGACGCGAAAGTACCCGTGCCGCTGCGCAAGCGCCTCGAAGGGCCCGGTGGTATCCGGACCGTGGGTGCAGTAGAGATCGAAGCTGCCACGGATCCGGAAATGTCCGCGCGTCTCGCTGCGCTTGCCGACACTGAAGCCGTGGAACACCTCGACCTTGAGTCCGGGAAAGAAATGCGGCACCCAGTTGCCCGGCACGAACACCGCGCGCGGCTGCCAGTCCCGCACCTCCGCCGCGGTTGCCAGACGGTGCTCGCCTGCGCGCAGGTAGCGTGCGTCGGCCTCGTGCTCGAAGAACCAGGCCGCTTCATCACCGCGCGCTGCAGCCGCTGCCGCGATCGGCCGCAGGATCGCATAGGCATAGAGTTGCGAGGCGAAGAGCAGGTATCGACGCATGCGGGCGCATCATAACAAGTGAAATTGCCGATTCCGCGGCAAGTCGCCACTATGCAGGCCCATGTGCGGCATCGCGGGCCTCTTTCACGGCGAATC
>CAUJHX010000276.1 GCA_963204795.1 Pseudomonadota bacterium
TGCGCGCCTTCTTCCGCGACCAGTGTGTCGGGGTCGTGTCCCTCCGGCAGGAAGAGGAAGCGCAGTTCGCGCCCCTCGCGCACCTCGGGAAGCGCGTTCGTGAGCGCGCGCCATGCTGCCGCGCGTCCCGCGCGGTCGCCATCGAACGCGAAGACGACCTCGCTGACCAGCCGGAAGATCCGCTTCAGATGCTCGGGCGTGGTCGCCGTCCCTAGCGTTGCGACCGCATAGCGAATCCCGGCCTGGTGCAGACGCACGACGTCGATGTAGCCCTCGACGACCAGCAGGCGCGCGAGTTTCGCGCGACTCTGGCGCACTTCGTACAGCCCGTAGAGCTCCTGGCCTTTGTGAAAGAGGGCAGTCTCGGGCGAATTGAGGTACTTCGGTTCGCCGTCACCGATCACGCGCCCGCCGAAGGCAATCGTGCGGCCCCGGGCGTCGCGAATCGGAAACATCAGTCGATCGCGGAAGCGGTCGTAATGCCGCTCGCCCTCGCGTGCCTCCCCACCCTCCCGCTCGATCACGAGCCCGAGTTCGGCGAGCTGGCGTATCGCCGCGGCGCTCGTGCCGTAGCGGCGCAGGACATCGTTCCACGAATTCGTGGCAAAGCCGATCTGGAATCTCGCGACCGAATCGGCGTCGAGCCCGCGCTTCGCGACGTAGGTACGCGCCCGCGTGTCGCCCGCGAGCGTGTCCGCATAGTGTTTCGCAACGCGAGCGTTCAGCTCGTAGAGCGCGTCGTTCGAGTTTCGCTGGCGATCATCGCCGCCACCCTCGCGCGGCACCTCGACACCCGCGCGTGACGCGAGCTCCTCGACCGCCTCGGGAAAGGCGAGGCGGTCGTAGTTCATCAGGAAGCCGAGCGCAGTACCGTGCGCGCCGCAGCCGAAGCAGTGGTAGAACTGCTTGTCGGGGCTCACCCAGAACGAGGGCGATTTCTCGTCATGAAACGGGCAGCAGGCCTTGAACTCGCGCCCGGCTTTCTTGAGCGGCACACGGCTGCCGATCAGCTCGACAATATCGGTGCGTCCGATCAGGTCGTCGATGAAGTGCTGCGGGATCCGGCTGGCCATGCCGGATAGTATGCGTCACCGTGCGAGGATGAGCGCCACGAGACCCGCCGCGAGGAGCGCGGCCACCGCGGCGCTCGTGAGGACGAGACGGGTGCGCTTGCGCCTGAATCGGGCAAGTGAAGCGGGCAAGAGATGGCAGCGCCCTCGCAGGATTTCCACAACGCCGGCAGATCGCAGATCGTCGGTCGCGTCGCGTTCGGCGCCGCTGAGCGCTTCGAGGGGCAGGGCGTGCGCAGCGTCGATGGCACCGCGGGCGCGCAACGTGGCGACGAGGCGGCGCTCGCGCTCGACACGCCGCGCGACGGTGCTGCAGGCGAGTACGATCAGTGTGAGGACGACGGCGGTGGCGAAACCGCGCCCGGCGAGCATGATGGCGGGGAGGGCGCGGCGGGCTGGATCAGCCAGTGGCGCCGAGACGTGCCTTGATGCGGGCGCCCACGGCGCCCATGTCGGCCTTGCCCGCAGCCTGCCCTTTCACGATGCCCATGACTTTGCCCATGTCCTTGACGGACGCTGCACCGGTCTGCGCGATCGCGGCAGTGATGAGCGCGTCGAGCTCGGCATCGGAGAGCTGGGCAGGGAGGTAACCCTGCAACAACGCGAGTTCGGCAGTCTCCTTCGCGACAAGGTCGGCACGACCGCCGGCCTGGAACTGCGAGATGGATTCCCGCCGCTGCTTGACCATCTTCTCGAGCACGGCGACCACCTGTGCATCATCCAGCGTGATGCGCTCGTCGACTTCGCGCTGCTTGATGGCGGCCTGCAGCATGCGGATGACGCCGAGGCGATCCTTCTCGCCGGCGCGCATCGCAGCCTTCATGTCTTCAGTGATGCGCTCCTTGAGCGTCATCGCAGGCTCAGCGCCGGGGCGCGCCGTCGCGGGAGTTGCGCTTCAGGTGCCGCTTGACGGCGGCGGCCTTCTTGCGTTTCCGTTCCTGGGTCGGCTTTTCGTAGAATTCCCGCCGGCGCAGCTCCGTGAGGACGCCCGCTTTCTCGCACGCGCGCTTGAAACGGCGCAGCGCGGCGTCGAAGAACTCGTTTTCGCGTACACGAACGCTCGGCATCTAAACCTCAACTCATTGATTTGACTGGAATAATGCCCCGTCCCTCAGGGCACAAGGGCGGGAATTCTAAGTGCCTCACGGTAAAAACGCAAAATGCGCGTGCTCGCCATCGAATCTTCCTGTGACGAAAGTGCTGTCGCGGTCCTCGACGCGGAGCGGGGTCTCCTCGCGCACGAGCTCTATTCGCAGATCGAGCTGCACCGCCTGTATGGTGGTGTCGTGCCGGAACTCGCCTCGCGCGATCACGTGCGTCGGCTCGTGCCACTCGTTCGCGCCGCACTCGTCGAGGCCCGCTCGACGCGCGCGGATATCGACGGTATTGCCTACACGGCCGGTCCCGGCCTCATCGGGGCGCTTCTGACAGGCGCTGCACTCGCGCGCAGCCTTGCTTATGCCTGGGACGTGCCGGCCGTGAGCGTGCACCACCTCGAAGGGCATCTGCTCGCGCCGCTGCTCGAGCCTGATCCACCCGCGTTTCCGCATGTCGCGCTCCTGGTCTCGGGCGGGCATACGATGCTGATCGAAGTGCGTGGCATCGGCGCCTACCGGCTGCTCGGCGAGACGCGCGACGACGCGGCAGGGGAAGCATTCGACAAGACCGCGAAGCTCCTCGGCCTGCCGTACCCCGGCGGTCCCGAGCTGGCGCGCCTCGCAGAGAGCGGGCGCCCCGGCGCCTACGCGTTTCCCCGTCCGATGCTTGACCGCCCCGGACTCGAATTCAGCTTCTCGGGCCTGAAGACGGCCGTGAGTCTCGTCGTGAAAGCCCCCGGCCTCGACCCGGCGCGCCGCGCTGATATCGCGCGTGGCGTTGAGGATGCGATCGTTGCGACGCTCGTGACGAAGGCATTGCGCGCGCTCGAGGCAACCGGGCTCGACACACTGGTCGTCGCGGGTGGAGTTGGTGCGAATCGCGCCTTGCGCGATGCGCTTTCGATCGCAGCAGCGCGGCAGGGTTTGCGCGTGCATTATCCGCGTATCGAGTTCTGCACCGACAATGCCGCGATGATCGCGGTCGCCGGACTCGCGCGCCTCACCGCCGGGGAGCACGCCGGGCTTGCCATCGAGGCGCGGGCGCAGTGGCCACTTGAAAGTCTGCATGTGCCCTGCAGGGCAGAAGGAACAGCGAATGAGTCATAGCGCACCCGACCGGATCTTCCTGCGCGGCCTCGCGGTCGATTGCGTCATCGGCTTCATCGAGTGGGAACGCCGGATCAGGCAGACGGTCGTCATCGACCTCGAGTTGCCCGTCGATTGTCGTGCCGCCGCGGTGCGTGACCGGGTCGAGGACACGCTCGATTACAAGAAGGTTGCGAAGCGCGTGATCGCGTTCGTCGAGGCATCGGAGTTCCAGCTCGTCGAGACACTGGCCGAGCGCATCGCGCGGCTGATCCTCGATGAGTTTGCCCTCGAGTGGGTGCGCGTGTCGGTCAACAAACCGGGGGCCATTCGCGGCTCACGCGATGTCGGGATCGCCATCGAGCGTACGCGCGACGATGATCGATGACGAAAGTGCTCGTCGCAGCCGGCAGCAACATCGAGCCCGAGCGTCATCTCGCCGCGGCGATGGTCGACCTCGCGCGCGAGTTTCCCGGCGTGCGCTTCTCGACGGCCTATCGCAATGCGGCTGTCGGCTTCGAGGGCGAGGACTTCATCAACCTGGTCGCTGCTTTCGACAGCGCGCTGCCGCCCACGGCGATTCTCGGACGCCTGCACGCGATCGAAGCGCGTTGCGGCCGCGAGCGCACCGCGCCGAAATGGGCGCCGCGCACCATGGATCTCGATCTGCTGCTCTACGGAGATCTCGTGTACGAGGCACCCGGCCTGCGACTGCCCCGACCGGATCTCGTGACGCGGCCCTACATGCTGGGGCCCGCCGCCGAAGTGGCGCCGCACCTGCGGCATCCGACATCGGGTTGCACGCTCGCCGAGCTCTGGTCCCGCTTCGATCGCGACGCGCATGCACTCGTGCCCGTGGTGCTCGCGCCGGCACCGTTGCGGGAGTGAACAGGTGGTCACGCGCAACCTGTCAGGCGACGCTGCGGCCTCCGTCGACGGCGAGAATCTGGCCGGTCACAAACGGCGCGTCGACCGCGAAGTAGCGCGCCGCGAGCGCAACGTCCCGTGGCGATCCGAGTCGCTTGAGCGCGGTGCGCCCGATGATTTCGGTCTGCAGTGCCTCATCGGCGCCACCGACGGGCCACATCACGGGGCCCGGCGCAATGGCGTTCACGCGCACCTCGGGAGCCAGTTCGCGCGCGAGCGAGCGCGTGAGCATCACGAGGCCCGCCTTCGCGATCGAATACGTGGTGTGGTGGCGCAGCGGCCGCTGGCCGTGGATGTCGGCAATGTTGATGATGAGGCCACGCGTCGCAGCCAGCGCAGGTGCGGCCGCCTGCGACAGGAAGAGCGGCGCCTTGAGGTTCGTGCCGAGGAGGTCGTTCCAGTGCGCTTCGGTGATGGCACCGATCCGCGTCGGATAGAAGGTGGAGGCGTTGTTGACGAGCACGTCGAGGCGGCCGAATGCCGCGAGCAATGTCTCGACCAGGCGCGAGAGCTGCGAGGTGTCGAGGAGATTCGCCTGTATGCCGATCGCCGACCGGGATCGCGCGCTGTTGAGCTGTGCCACGAGCGCTTCTGCCTCCGCGGTCGAGTTGCGGTAGTGGACCGCGAGCTGCGCGCCCGCGGCATGCAGCGTACGGGCGATCTCGGCGCCCACGCGCCGCGCGCCGCCGGTCACAAGCACCGTTCTGCCGGCGAGCGCGGCGGCATTCGATGTCGGGGTGATCATGGCGCTTGAGCTTACACTGACAGCCGACGAGCGGGCGCACGAGGCGCGCGTGCTCGAGGCGATCCATGCACGCATCCGGGAAGCGGGCGGAGCCATCAGCTTCGCCGAGTTCATGGCGCTCGCACTCTACGCTCCGGGCCTCGGCTACTACAGCGCGGGGGCGCGCAAGTTCGGTGCCGGCGGCGATTTCACCACGGCGCCCGAGATCTCGCCGCTCTTCGGTCGCTGCCTCGCACGCCAGTGCCGTGAGGTGCTCGTAGAGACGGGTGGCTCGATCCTCGAGTTCGGTGCGGGTACCGGTGCGCTCGCTGCCACCGTGATGGAGACTCTCGCCTCGCTCGGCACGTTGCCGGAGCGCTATTTCATACTCGAAGTGAGCGCGGATCTGCGTGCGCGGCAGCAGGAACGCCTGGCACTGCTCGCCCCGCCACTTGCCGCGCGTGTCGTCTGGCTCGACCGGTTGCCCGAAGCGCCGCTTGCAGGCGTGCTGCTTGCGAACGAAGTGCTCGATGCATTGCCGTGCGAGCGTTTCGTGATGCGCGAGGGACGAGCGCAGCGGCTCGGAGTCGGTCTCGATGCGGATGGCGCACTGTGTGAAGTCGGGCTGGCGGGTGATTTCGCGCTGCCAGACGGACTTGTGGCAGACGCGCTGCCCGAAGGCTACCGCGGCGAGCTGTGCCCGTCGCTCGCGGCGTGGATCGCCAGTCTGGCAGCCTGTCTGGATCGCGGTCTCGTGTTCGCCATCGATTACGGCCTGCCACGCGCGGCGCTCTATCACCCTGATCGGGCTAGCGGCACGCTCCGGTGTCACTTCCGTCACCGGGCCCACGGTGAGCCATTTGTGAATGTCGGGCTTCAGGACATCACGGCCTGGGTCGACTTCACCGCCGTGGCGGAGGCGGCAGCTGATGCAGGTCTTGCGGTTGCGGGATTCGTGACGCAGGCGGCGTTGCTGCTGGCGCTCGGCATCGAGCGCGACGTTGCGGCCGCGGGAGACAGCGCTACCCGGCATGCGCGCGCGTCCGGAGTGCGGCGACTCCTGTTGCCGACCGAAATGGGCGAGACGTTCAAGGCCATCGCGCTGACGCGCGCGCTCGACCTGCCGCTCAGCGGCTTTGCGCTGCAGGACCTGCGGCGCCAGCTTTGACGGCGCCGATTGCCTGCGCGCGCAGCTCGTGCAGGCGCAGGCCGATCGTCGCGCCGTCGAGGCCAGCCCGGGCGGCCTCATCGAGCACGACCATCTTCGCGGCCGCAAAGCATCGGCGCAGATAGTCGGCCTGCGGATACGGGCGCGCTTCGAAGCCCAGGCGCCCGCGCGCGTCCGCTTCGCAGGCGAGCAGCAGTTCCTCCAGGCGCTCCGGGCGCCGGAAGGCATCGCAACGCTCGAACATCGTCAGGATCGTCGCCGCGCGCAAATCGGCCGCGCGGTGCACGTCGCAGTGATAGCGGGCGACGAGCTTCGCGAGCTCGCGATGGTCATTCGGCACCCTGAGGCGATCGCACAGTGGATCGATGAGCGCAACGCTCGCCACCTCGTGCCCGTGATGCATCGGCCATCGTTCGCGTGGCGTCCGCGCCTTGCCGAGATCGTGCGTCAGCGCGGCGAAGCGCGCGGTCGCGGCCGTGCTCAGTGCCGCTGCCGCGCGCACCACCATCAGCGTATGCACGCCCGCGTCGATCTCCGGGTGCCATTTTTCCGGCTGCGGTACGCCGAACAGGGCATCGATCTCGGGAAACACGCTGGCGAGCGCGCCGCACTCGCGCAGCACTTCGAAGTAGATGTCGGGGCGTTCGGTCGCGAGCGCACGCGCAGTTTCCTGCCACACACGCTCCGCGACGAGCGCCTCAACCTCGCCGTTCACGACCATCGTGCGCATCAGGGCGAGCGTTTCAGGCGCCACCGTGAAGCCGAGCGGAGCGAAGCGTGCGGCGAAGCGCGCGACGCGCAGGATGCGCACCGGGTCTTCGACGAATGCCGGCGATACATGGCGCAGCACGCGTGCTTCAAGATCGCGCTGGCCACCATGCGGATCGACGAGGTCGCCTTCCGCGGACCGCGCCATCGCGTTCACCGTAAGGTCGCGTCGCGCGAGGTCGTCTTCGAGCGTGACGTCCGGGGAGAACTCGGTAACGAAGCCTCGATAGCCCGGACCGGTCTTTCGCTCCAGACGCGCGAGCGCGTATTCCTCCCCTGATTCAGGGTGCAGGAACACCGGGAACTCGCGGCCGACCGACTTGTAGCCCGCGCGCCCGAGCTCTTCCGGCGTCGCGCCTGTCACGACCCAGTCGCGCTCGCGCACGGGTAGCCCCAGGACTGCGTCCCGAACGGCGCCACCGACCAAGTACACTCGCATGCGCGCATGTTACTCGACGTCCGACTGCTCGCGTGTCTCGCCGCGCTGCCATTGTCCGGCTGCGGCACGCTCTATCTGGCGCAGGCCGCAGCCGGACAATGGCAGGTGATGGCCGCGCGCCGGCCGATTGCCGCCATCGAGGCGGACCCGGCCACCTCGCCGCAGCTGCGCGCGCGGCTTGCGCAGATCGTGGCTGTGCGCGAGTTCGCTTCGCGGGAGCTCGGACTGCCCGACAATGGCAGCTACAGGCAGTACGCCGCGATCGGTCGCGAATATGTGGTGTGGAATGTGGTTGCGGCGCCGGAGTTTTCCGTGGTGCCGCGCGAGTGGTGTTTCCTGGTGGCCGGATGTGTCGCGTATCGCGGCTATTTCAGCGAGCGCCGCGCGCGCGACTACGCGCTGGCGCTCGAAACGCGCGGCTACGACGTGGTCGTGGGCGGGGTTGCGGCTTATTCGACGCTCGGACGGTTTGCCGATCCGGTGCTCTCGAGCATGCTTGCCTACGGAGACGAGCAACTTGCCGCGGTGATCTTTCATGAACTCGCGCACCAGGTGGCCTGGGCGCCGGGCGACTCGGCCTTCAACGAGGCGTTCGCCGTCACCGTCGAGCAGGAGAGCCTCACGCGCTGGCTCGTCGCGCGCGGCACGCCGGAGAAGCTCGTCGTGTGGCAGAAGCGACGCGTCGCGCAAGCGGAAATCGCCGTGCTCTTTGCGGCGCGCCGCGCCGAGTTGCGGCGCCTGTATGCCACGCCCCTCGCTGCGCCGGACATGCGCGCCGGCAAGCGCGCCATTCTTCGTGCCCTCGTCGATGACTTGCGTGCCTTCGAGCAGCGCTCCGGCATGGCGAGTGGCTATGCGCGCTGGTTCGACGTCGGGCTCAACAACGCCCACCTCGCCTCGGTGGCCACCTATTTCGGCTGCGTGCCCGGATTCGAGCGTATGCTGCGCGCGGCTGGTGCTGACCTGCCGCGCTTCTATGCAGCCGTCAAGGAGCTTGCCGCGGGACCCATCGGGGGCCGCATGGCCCTTTGCGGGAAGCCGGTCGCTGCAATCCCCGGCACCACGCGTGGGTGAAGTCGATGCAGGCGCGCCCTAACGAAGCGGAATGAGCAGCGCGGTATTGCCGCGGCGCACGGTGAGCACCAGCGAGGTCGCGCCGCGTGCCGCCTCGCGCAGATTGCGCAGGTTTCCGACGAGGGTGCGGTTGGCTTTCACGATCACGTCGTTCGCGCGCAGGCCGGCGAGCGCTGCGGGGCTTCCGGCCGCGACGGAGCGCACCTGCACGCCACCGGCGTTCGGTGCATCGGTGAGTTGCGCGCCGATGAGGCCGCGATGCAGGTCCGGCGCGGCTTCCCTGTCGTCCTCACTGTCACGTGCTGCCGCATCCGCGGGTGTTTCGGCAATCACTGCCATGACGTGACGCGGCTTGCCATCACGGATGTAACTGACGTCGACCTTGTCGCCGACGCGCAGCAGGCCAATCGAGTTCTGCAGATCGGTATTCGACTTGACGTTCTGGCCGTTGATCGAGGTGATCACATCGCCTGGCCGGATGCCAGCGCCGTCGGCGGGCGAACCGGGGACGACTTCCGAGACGAGCGCGCCGCTCGTGTCCTTGAGGCCAAGCGATTGCGCAATGTCGGGTGTCACCGTGTACACGCTCACGCCGAGCAGGCCACGCTTGACCGCACCGTACTTCACGAGCTGTTCCATGACGTTCTTCGCCATGTTGGCCGGGATCGCAAAGCCGATGCCGATGTTGCCACCGCTGCGCGAAAGGATCGCGGTATTGATGCCGATCAGCTCACCACGCAGGTTGACGAGCGCGCCGCCGGAATTGCCGGGGTTGATCGACGCGTCGGTCTGGATGAAGTCTTCATATCCGTCGGTAATCCCCGAGCGGGAGAGGCCGCTGACGATGCCCTGGGTCACCGTGTGCTGCAGGCCGAAGGGATTGCCGATTGCAACCACATAGTCGCCCACTTCGAGCCGGCCTGAATCGCCGAAGGGCAGCTGCACGAGGCCTTCCTGCTTGACCTTGAGGACCGCGACATCGGAGGGCGTGTCGCTGCCGACGACTTCGGCCTTGAGATCGGTGCCATCCTGCAGCGTGACAGTGATCTCGCTCGCATTTTCGATGACGTGTGCATTCGTCAGCACATAACCGTTCTTCGAATCGACGATCACGCCGGAGCCGGCGCTCTGGAACTGCCGCTCGCGCATTCCTCCGCCGGGCGGCACGTCGAAGAAGCGACGGAAAAATGGATCGTCGAGCAGCGGGTTCTGCGGCCCGCGCTGCTTGATCGTGCCGCGCGTCGCAATGTTCACGACGGCGGGCGAGACGCGCTTGATGATCGGTGCCAGCGT
Organism: Pseudomonadota bacterium; assembly: GCA_963204795.1. Classification (GTDB taxonomy): domain Bacteria; phylum Pseudomonadota; class Gammaproteobacteria; order Steroidobacterales; family Steroidobacteraceae; genus CADEFQ01. The sequence continues at coordinate 9,647 of CAUJHX010000276.1, forward strand.
CGGCACCGGAGCGGCGCTCTGCGCCGCAACCGGTGGCGGCAGCTGTGTCAGTGCCAATGCGAGGGTGAGGGCGATGACGACAGGGCGAAGGTTCATGCGGCCGATTCTAGCAAGGGCACCATGGCTTACGCGGCTTCGACGGTGATGCGCTTCGGCTCGATCCTGGGCTGCTTCGGGATGGAGACCTCGAGGACGCCGTTGACCTGGCGTGCCTTGATCTCATCGACGCGCGCGTTCTCCGGCAGGTTGAAATGGCGCAGGAACCTGGCTTCGCCACGCTTCTCGAAGCGGCGTACGCCGCGCAGCGTCAGCACGCCCTGGTCGGCGGTGATCTCGATGTCTTTCTGCTCAACGCCGGGCAGGTCGGCACGTACGAGATAACGGGCGTCGTCCTCGGTCACATCGACGTTGGGCAGCCAGGCAAGGCCGCGATCGAACTCGCGCTGCAGGCGGGTGATCAGTCGCCAGGGTTCGTAGGCATTCAGAGTCATGTTGGTCACCTCCGATGTCGTTACAGGGGTCGCGCCAGTAGCGCCTGAGCCTGATTTGCGGCCCTGAAATGAATTTTCAAGCCCCTTCTGCAGACCCCTCTTACCCACAAGATATAGACACGTCACCCACTGGGACCGGCTTGTGCGCACGCAGCATCCGGCACGTCTCCTGGCTGCAGAGTATTTTGTAACATATTGAAAAATATATAATTCTTAATGCAGGAAAAGTTGCTGCCGGGAGTCTTGACGAGGTGATTTCACGTAATTAGGCTCTTCCCCCCAACACAAGATCTTGTGTCGCGAGAGCGCTGCGGGATCTCCCGGGTTGGGGTCATCCGGATGGTCGCTGTCACATGGCGCGGCCGCCGCATTGAGAAGAACATCGGCTGGGGAGCGGCAGTTTGAACAGCGTTGTGAAAATTGAACCCAAGGACGTGAGCGCCATTCCTTTCCAGGACGCCTCGCTCGACATCTGGGACAAGAAGTATCGGCTCACTGCGAAAGACGGTTCGCCGATCGATGCGACCATGGACGACACCTACAAACGGGTCGCCCGGGCACTGGCCGACGTCGAGGATGCGCCCATTCGCGAAGAATGGTACGAGCGCTTCCTCTGGGCTCTGCGTCGTGGCGCAATCCCGGCCGGTCGAGTGACTTCGAATGCCGGTGCTTTGGAGCACAAACCAGCGACTTCTACGATTAATTGTACAGTATCCGGAACAATCCGCGACTCGATGGACAACATTTTGCAGAAGGTCCACGAGGCCGGCCTCACCCTCAAGGCGGGCTGCGGCATCGGCTACGAGTTCTCGACCCTGCGTCCGCGGGGTGCATATGTGTCCGGCGCCGGAGCCTACACCTCGGGCCCCCTGTCGTTCATGGATATCTACGACAAGATGTGCTTCACGGTGTCGTCGGCCGGTGGCCGTCGAGGTGCGCAGATGGGCACATTCGACGTCGGGCATCCGGACGCCATGGAGTTCATCCGCGCCAAGCGCGAGAACGGCCGTCTGCGCCAGTTCAACCTGTCTCTCCTCGTCACCGACGAGTTCATCCGCGCCGTGCGCGAGAACGGCGACTGGCAGCTCGCGTTTCCTCTCTCGGTGCGCGAGTTCGAAGCCGAGCAGCCCGATCTCTCGGATGCCACGAAGTTCGTGTGGCGTGAGTGGCCGACGACGGAGAACTACGTGTCGTCCGACGAGGGTCTCGTTGCCTGCAAGATCTACAAGACGCTGCCCGCGCGGCGCATGTGGGACGTCATCATGTCGTCCACCTACGATTTCGCCGAGCCCGGTTTCATCCTGATCGACCGCGTCAACGAGCTGAACAACAACTGGTGGTGCGAAAACATCCGCGCCACGAATCCCTGTGGTGAGCAGCCGCTGCCGCCGTACGGTTCCTGTCTCCTCGGCTCGGTGAACCTCACGCAGTTCGTCCGCAATCCATTTACCGAGTTCGCCGAGTTCGACTGGAACGAGTACCGTGAAGTGGTACGCGTGTTCACCCGCATGCTCGACAACGTGGTCGAGGTGAACGGCCTGCCGCTCGAACAGCAGCGCGACGAGATCCTGCGCAAGCGCCGCCACGGCATGGGCTTCCTTGGCCTTGGCAGCACGATCACGCTCCTCGGCATGAAGTACGGCTCGCCGGAGTCGGTGAAATTCACCGAGGATATCGCGCGCGAGATGGCGGTCGCGGGCTGGGAAGCGGCGCTCGAATTGTCGCGCGAGAAGGGTCCGGCGCCGATCATGAAGGAGGAGTTCGAGGTCACGAAGGCCATGCTGCGCAAGCGGCCCGAGATGGTTGCCGACGGCTGGAAGCCGGGCGCACGGATTCCGGGGCGGCTGCTGCACGCGAAATACAGCCGCTACATGCAGCGCGTGGCCGAGGTGGCTCCGAGGCTCGTCGAGCAGCTTGCCGAGGTTGGCGCGCGCTTCACCCACCACAGCTCGATTGCGCCCACCGGCACAATCTCGCTGTCACTTGCGAACAACGCCTCGAACGGCATCGAGCCATCGTTTGCGCATCACTATTTCCGCAACGTGATCCGCCCGGGCCGCAAGACGAAGGAAAAGATCGACGTGTTCTCCTTCGAGCTGCTCGCCTATCGCGAGCTCGTGAACGCCGATGCCATGCCCGGCGTCGACACCGAAGGCGAGAAATTGCCCGGCTATTTCACGGCTGCCGATGGCATCACGCCGCGCGAGCACGTCGACATCCAGGCGGCGGCGCAGAAGTGGGTCGACTCCTCGATCTCGAAAACGGCCAACGTGCCGACCGACTACAAGTACGAGGACTTCAAGGACATCTACCTCTACGCCCACGAGCAGGACCTGAAGGGCTGCACTACCTTCCGCTTCAACCCGGAAGCGTTCCAGGGCGTGCTCGTGAAGGAGGAAGATCTCCGGAACACGACCTATGTGTTCACGCTCGACGACGGCAGCGAGGTCGAGGTGCGCGGCGACGAGGAGATCGAGTACGACGGCGAGACGCACACCGCCGCCAACCTGTTCGATGCCCTCAAAGAAGGCTACTACGGAAAGTTCTGAGCGTGAGCACCATGAAATTCGACAGGAAGATCACGAAATACCGCGTGAAGAAGCCGGAAGACAAGTCGCCCGAAGCGAAGGCGGCGCCCGTCTCGGCGAAAGTCATCCGCATGCACGAGGAGATCCAGCGCCCCGAGGTGCTGATCGGCTCGACCTACAAGATCAAGACGCCGGTGTCGGATCACGCGATGTACGTCACGATCAACGATATCGTGCTGAACGAAGGTACCGAGCACGAGCAGCGTCGACCCTTCGAGGTGTTCATCAACTCGAAGAACCTGGATCACTACCAGTGGATCGTGGCGCTCACCCGCATCATTTCGGCGGTGTTCAGGAAGGGCGGCGACGTCACCTTCCTCGTCGATGAGTTGAAAGCCGTTTTCGATCCGCGCGGCGGTTACTGGCAGCCGGGCGGCAAGTTCATGCCGTCGATCATCGCCGAGCTCGGCCATGTGATCGAAAAGCACCTGCAGACGATCGGTCTCTTGCGCCCGCCCGCGCCCGATGCGCACCAGCAGAAGTTCATCGCGCAGAAACGCGCGGAGTTCGAAGAGCGACAGAGGCAGTCGGATGCGTTCTCGAAGGCGCATTTCCCGGATGGCGCGCAACTTTGCTCGAAATGCAGCACGGCGGCCGTCGTCATGATGGACGGCTGCATGACTTGCCTCAACTGCGGCGACTCGAAGTGCGGCTGAG
>CAUJHX010000277.1 GCA_963204795.1 Pseudomonadota bacterium
TCTTGCGCCAGGCGGTCGGAAGCGTCAGTGCGGCGCGGGGTCGGACTTGCGCGCCGGCGCCTGTGCCGTGTGCAGATGGCGGATGCGCCACTGCCCCGCGATGCGGCTGAGCACGGCGGTGCCCTTGCCCGCCATCGACACCGGGTGGCGCCCGCCCGCGAATTTCGGGCTGAGGACGATCACGTCCATCGCCCACGAGAAGGTCGCGTACGCGAGCTCGCCGCTGACGAACGGGCGCAGTTCGGTGATGCGGTAGACGGGATGCTCGAACATCGCCATCTCGGGCGCGAGATGATCGTGGTAACTCTGCCATCCGACATTGACGAAACTGCCCTCGAAATAGCTGAAGGCATCGCCGGCGACCAGCAGTGGTTGCACACGGGCCAGATCGTTCGCGCTCAAGGCGGCGGCATACTGATCGAGCACATCGGCGACGGCTCGCGCCTCGCCCGCGAGGGGCGCCGCGGCCTCCTGCGTGTGCATTTTGCCTTCGTGGGCGAGCGCGATGAGAGGCAGGACAGCACCGAGCCATGCCACGAACAGTTTTCTCATTTCGACGCCCCCGGGTGTTGCCGCAAGCTTCAGATGTCAGCCGCCACGCGCCGGATCGTATCGACGGCGAGCGTGAGGGCCTCCGTCTGCATCTTCGTCGCAAAGCACAGATAAGCGGGTAGCCTGAAGGCGGGCGCGTCCGCCACGCGGTGCACGCGACCTGCAAGCTCCAGGGCGCGGGTGAGGCGCGCCGGAAAATAGCCGGCGCCACCGCTCGCCAGCACGTGCTGCAGGCCGAGCCAGCCGATGTTCACGGCGAGGCCGGAGCCGGTGTAATCCGGAAACGCGTTGCTGTGATGGGCGCGAAACTCCGGGCCCCAGTCGACATATACATAGTCGCGGCCGGGTGCGGCGGGTGCGTGCCTGCCTGACGAGACCATGACGAGCTGCTCCTCGATCAACGGTTCGATGGTGAGTCCGGGCCGTGCCTGCGGCGTGTAGAGGACGGCGATGTCGATACGCCCTTCGACCAGCGCCGGCATCAACTCGTCCTCGAAGCCGATAGTTGCCCTGATTCCGATGTCCGGCACGAGTGCGCGAAAGGTGGGCAGCCAGCGCAGCAGCAGGTTTTCCCACAATCCGAAGCGACCACCGATGGACAGCGTCGCGCGATAGCCGCTCACGATGCCGATTTCCTGGCGCGCCTGTTCGACGGTGCGTATGAGCAGCGACGCGTGGCGCTGAAACTGCCTGCCTGCTGCCGTGAGGCTCGCGCCGGCCTTGTTGCGAACGAACAGCGTCGCGCCCAGTGTCCTTTCAAGCCGCTGCATGCGGCTGCTCACGGTCGACTGGGTCAGGTGCAGCCGGTCGGCCGCGTCACCGAAGCTGCCGCTTTCGACGATCGCCAGGAACGTGCGGGCAAGTTCTGTATCCATCGACAGAATCGATACATATGACAAATATTTATTGATTGTCAAATATCAAACAGGTCGCTATGGTTCGCAGCAGGTTCTGAAGGAGATTTGCCATGACTGTCGAGCTGCCGCCACTGCCGTACGCACTTGAAGCCCTCGAGCCGCACGTGTCCCGCAAGACACTGGCCGTTCACCATGGCAATCATCATGCCGCCTATGTCGACAAGACCCGTGCACTCGTGCAGCGCACGCCGCTCGAGTCCGCCTCGCTCGAGGAAATCGTGCGTTCGCAGGCCGACAAGCCGGGGCCGTTGTTCAACGCCGCCGCACAATCCTGGAATCATGCGTTTCTCTGGCAGAGCATGCGCCCGAACGGCGGGGGTGATGCGACTGGCGCGATCGCCAAGCGCATCGAGAGGGATTTCGGCAGTCACAATGCCTTTCGGCAGCAGTTCGTGAAAGCGGCGACCGAGCAGTTCGCCAGCGGCTGGGCGTGGCTCGTGCTCGATGGTGACAAACTGCGCATCGTGGCGACATCGAATGCCGCGACGCCGCTCATCGGCAGCCAGGTGCCACTCCTGACGCTCGACGTCTGGGAGCACGCGTACTACCTCGACTACCAGCATCGCCGGCTCGACTACGTCACCGCCTTCCTTGCGCATCTCGTGAACTGGGACTTCGCCAACGCCAACCTTGCCGGAGTGCGCAAGGCGGCCTGAGCGAACGGGACTTTCCGATGAGCGATCTTTCGACGACATTCCTCCGCCGCGAGGAGGTCGCACGCGGAACGGCTGCGTTTCACATCGGCAAGCCCGCAGGCTTTCGCCACAAGCCGGGGCAGGCGCTCGATGTGATCCTGCCGGGCGCCGGTGTGGGCAAGGCGCAGGAACTGCGGCACACGTTTTCGATCGTCAGCGCGCCGCACGAGCCGGAGATCGAGTTCGCCACGCGCCTGCGGGACAGCGAGTACAAGCGCGCGCTCGGCGCTCTGCAACCCGGAGCCGCGCTCTCGATCGAGGGGCCGTCCGGTTCGATGACATTGCATTCGGACGGCACGCGGCCTGCAGTCTTCATCGCGGGTGGTATCGGCATCACGCCGTTCATGAGCATGCTGCGTCACGCGGCGCACGAGCGTGCGGCGCGCATTTTCATACTGCTCTTTTCGAACCGCACCCCCGATGACGCGGCATTCCTTGCGGAATTGCGCGACTTCGAGCGTCTGTTACCGTCCTTTCGGCTCATCCCGACGATGACCAACGTGAATCCTGCCGCCTGGCACGGACCGGCCGGCAAGATCGACGCGAGGCTGCTCGGCGACATTGCGCGCCCGCTGCGTTCCCCCGTCTACTATGTCACCGGTCCGCCAGGCATGGTGGGGGCGATGCGCGGC
>CAUJHX010000278.1 GCA_963204795.1 Pseudomonadota bacterium
GCGCGCCTCATGAGGGCCGCTGTGCGGCCAGTCATCCGCTTGAATTTTCTAAAGGTTTCGGCGCGCCCGTAGCTCAGCTGGATAGAGTACCTGGCTACGAACCAGGTGGTCGGGAGTTCGAATCTCTCCGGGCGCGCCAACTTCTCCTACCGCGACAACAGCTTGGCGCGGTTCTCTTGTCCCGATCGTCTCCGTAGCCAGGTGGTTGCGGGGGGGATTGTGGGACTTCTCGTCGCAGACCTTCTCGGCTGCCGCGATCAGGCTTGTGAGTTCGGCTGAAGAGTAGTGCGTGGTGATGCGACCGCTCTTGTGGCCGAGCAGGTCCTGACGATCTTCGAAGGACACGCCGGCGGCGCGGAGGCGTCGGCCGAAGGTGTGGCGGCTATGTCGTCACCGACATAGGCGGCACTATGTGGCCTCCTGGACTATGTAGGGTGAGACGGGCTCCGCTGACGGAACACGCGTAGATCTTCGCGTGGATCGCCGCGACGCTGATGCCATCACCCTACATAGTTGCGATGGCTTTACAGGCCATTGAGGAAGGTTAGTAGCTGATCGCCAGCGCGGAAGAACACAGGCCGGCCCGCGCGCGGTGCGGTCTTGGCAAGTGCCTGCTCCTTCATCGCGAGCGTGGCTTCCAGATACATCTGCGTGGTCTCGACCGATTCGTGACCCAACCAGAGCGCGATGACAGCGCGGTCGACTCCGGCCTGCAGCATCTCAAGGGCCATCGTGTGTCGCAGCAAGTGGACCGTGACGCGTTTGTCCTTCAGGGACGGGCAGGTCTTCGCTGCCTGCGCTGCATGCTTGTTGAGGAGGTACTTGACGCCGTGGACGCTGAGTCGTTCTCCGCTGGCGTTCGGGAACAAGATCTGCCCGTCGCCTCTGGCGGGTTCTCGCAACCATGCTTTCAGCACGACAGCGGTGGATTTGGCCAGCGGCGTACAGCGTTCCTTGCGGCCTTTGCCAATGACGCGCACGTGCGAGGTGGCGCCGAGGACGAGATCCCCGCGAGTGGCACCGGCAATCTCCGACAGTCGCAGTCCGGTCTGGACGGCCATCAGCATGAAGGCGTGATCGCGCCGTCCGAACCAGCTGCGCTGATCGGGGGCGGCCAGCAGAGCGTCGACCTCGGCGCGGGTGAGGAAGCGGACGACCGTCCGCGTGAACCGTTTGCTGGGAATCGCGAGCACGCGCTGGATCTGCGCGGAGTGCGTCGGGAGCTCGAAGGCGGCGTACCGGAAGAAGGAGTGGACCGCCGTGAGCCGCAGGTTGCGGCTGCGAATGCTGACGCGTCGTTCCTTCTCGAGGTCGTCGAGGAAGGCGGAGACGAGCGGTGCGTCGATATCTTCGAATACCAGGGTGCTCGGCGGCTTGTGCAGGCGCCGCTGTGCGAACCTCAGGAACAGTCGGAAGGTATCCCGGTAGGAGGCGATCGTGTGGGGGCTGACGCGCCGTTCCTGCATCAGGCGCCGCATGAAGAAGTGCTCGAGGAGCGGTGCGAGGCTGGTGGCGGGGCTCATGGGTGCCGCTCCCAGCGCCGCTCGAGCCGCGACATCGCCTCGCGCATGAGCTCCGGCATCGCGCTCAGATACCAGTACGTATCGCTCCAATGGGCGTGGCCGAGGTAGGCTGACAGCGTCGGTAAGCGCCTCGCTGGGTCGTCGCCGGCGCGGTACCAACGCAGCAGGGTCTGCGAGGCGAATCGATGCCTCAGGTCGTGCAGACGCGGTCCGTTCCGCTGGCCCGGTGCGCGCAGTCCGGTCTGGCGGGACAGGCGATAGAAAATGCGCCGCAGGCTCTTGCCATCGAGGCGGTTGCCGCGGGCAGATACGAAAAGGTAGTCCGAGGGCGCGCCGTTCACAAAGGCTCGCCGACGTCGAGCGACGTAGCGCGTGAGCACTCGGCACGTGGAAGGGTGTAGAGGGACCAGGCGGTCCTTGCCGAACTTGGCGTTGCGAACCGTCAGTACGCCCGTCCTGAGGTCAAGATCCCGGAGCCTGAGGTTCTGGGCCTCTCCGACTCGCAACCCGGAAACGCTGAGAAGCCCCAGCAGGCAGTAATACGTCCAGGGCTGTAGCTCGTGGTTCTGAAGTTGAAGTGCTGCGCGCAGCAAGCCGCGGATCTCGCCGCAGGAATACAGATATGGGCGTGCCCGCTTTGGACGATAGGGCAACAAGTCCGGCGGCGGCACCTGGGTTCGAGGATCAGTTGCACTCCGATGGCGCGCGAAAATGCGCACAAAGCTCAGGCGCTGGGCCCAGGTCGCCGGTTGTGCGTCCGCCGGCTGTTTGGCCCAGGCAAGTGCCAGCGGCACGGTAATGTACGCTGCGCGATGCCGCTCCATGAAGGAGATGAAGTCGAGCAGCACAGGCGCCGGGCGCTGCAGCTTGAAGCCGAGGCCCCGCCGCATGGCAACATAGTCCAGGGCGGCCTGTCGGAGTGTGTTCATGACACACCTCCCGGCCACGGCAGGGCGAGCGTGCGCAGCGCATCGATGTCGACCTTGGTGTAGATCTTGGTCGTCTCGGGACTACGATGCCCGAGAAGCTCACCGATCTCGCCGAGGGATGCGCCCCGGCGCAGCATCTCGGTGGCCAATCCGTGACGGAACTGGTGAGCGCCGCGGGTCGGAGCGTCGATACCGGTGCGCGCGAGCGCATGGCGAACGACCGTGCTGATCGCGCTCGGTCCGAGCAGGCCACGCACTGGAGCCTTGGCGCGCAAGAATACGCGTCGACTGTCGCTTCGTGGTCGACCCCGGCGCAGGTAGGCGACAATCGCATCTCCGACCTCCTGCGGTAAGGGCAGCTGACTGTGACGGCCGCCCTTGCCGCGCACGCTCAGGCATCCAGCCTTCCAGTCGATGTCGTCGAGCTCCAGCGTGACTATCTCGCCGGCGCGTAGGCCGAGGCGCGCCAGCAGGAGCAAGATCGCGTAGTCGCGTCGCCCGACCGCCGTGCTGCGATCGAACCGGCTCAGGAGCCGACGTACCTGCTCCGAGCCGATCCCCCGAGGAATCGCCGGCATGGACCAGTCCGCCACGCACGGCACGGCCGCGACCAGATCCCCTCGAACCACTCCGCGCAGCTGCGAGTAGCGCAGGAACGAGCGCAGCCCGGTCGTCAGGAGCTTCGCTCGCTTGCGATGCAACCGTGGCGCGCGGCGACGCACAAAGTCAGTAATGTCGTGTGCGCGGAGACGTTCCAACTTGACCGTTCCATCGCCGAAGTGATCGGCGAGGAACTGCCGGATGTAAGGCACGTAGTTGGTCAGGGTCGCCTGCGATAGCGCGCGCTGCTCGCGCAAATAGCGCTCGAAGCCTTCGATGCATCGCTCCGCCGGCGTGAGCTTGGGCGCAGTCGAGCGTTCAGGCACGCACACGCCCTGGCGACGGAGAAGATCCAGGAACTGCTCCAGCGCGAGCGTGTCACCCTTCCGGCGCCCGGCTCGCCGCGCGCGTGTTCGCAGATAGTCAGCACAGTGGCGCGATCGGATGGCTCGCGGGGCCACTCCCTGCGTTGCCAGCCAGCGGCTGAAGGCGCCCGCAATCCGCACGCGGTAGCGCAGCGATGCCAGCGCATACCCTTGTTCGCTCGCCCAGCATCCAAACGGCCGAACATAGTCGGCAACCGGTCCTTCCGGCGGTCGCATCAAGACCACCCGATTGTTGATGGGGTACCTCACGGTGGGCTCCTCCCCTGGCGGGGTGTGACGGAAAGGAGCCGAGACTATGTCGCTAATGCCAGACGCGTCAGGTAAGGAAGCCCGGGGCTTTAGAAAACCACGCTACATAGTCCAGGAGGCCACATAGTGTCGCCTATGTCGTCACCGACATAGGCGGCACTGTTTTGCGACTCACCTGCTCGAATCCGGCTACGACATCCGCACCGTGCAGGAGCTACTGGGTCACAGCGACGTCAGGACGACGATGATCTACACACACGTGCTGAATCGCGGCGGCCGCGGTGTCACGAGCCCGCTC
>CAUJHX010000279.1 GCA_963204795.1 Pseudomonadota bacterium
AACTCCCACGGGCGCACGAGGAAGATGCCGCGCAGCACGAGTTCGGTGACGCGCTGCGGGTGCGCCTGCGCATAGGCGAGTGCCAGAGTGGAGCCCCAGGAACCGCCGAATACCTGCCACTTGTCGATGCCCAAGTGCTCGCGCAGCCGTTCGATGTCGGAGACGAGATGCCAGGTAGTGTTGTCCTCGAGGCTCGCACGCGGCCGGCTCTTGCCGCAGCCCCGCTGGTCGAAGAGCACGATGCGATAACGCTTCGGATTGAAGAAGCGGCGCATCTTCGCATCAGTGCCGCCACCGGGACCGCCGTGCAGGAACACGACCGGCTTGCCGCGCGGGTTGCCGCTTTCCTCGAAATGGAGATTGTGGACCGGCGAGACCGCGAGGCGCCCGGTGCGATATGCATTGAACGGAGGATACAACTCGCGCCGGGCAGGCGCGGTGCGTCGCTGCACGCCCCGCCGCGGCGCAGTCCGCTTCGGTGCGGCGCGTTTTGCAGTGACGCGCTTCGTTCCTGATTTGCTTCGCCTGGCCATGCGCGCCTCCCCTTCAGAAGGTCTTTGCCACCATGCCACCCAGCGGGGCGCCGCCGAGCAGGTGGACGTGCAGGTGATAGACCTCCTGTCCGCCGTGCTGGTTGCAGTTGATGATCAGCCGGTAGCCGTCCTCGGCGATGCCCTCGCGCCTCGCGAGATCGCGCGCCACGGTGAACATGTGGCCGACGAGCGCCTCGTCATCGTCGCTGATGTCGTTGGCGGTCGGAATCGGCTTGTTCGGCACGATCAGGATGTGAACCGGCGCACGCGGATGGATGTCGCGGAAGGCCGTCACGCGGTCGTCCCGGTGCAGGATCGTGGCGGGCAGCTCGCCCGCGATGATGCGTTCAAACAGTGTGGGCATCCGGAAATCCTAACCCCTGATGCCCCCAATCTCCACGTAAATGTGGATAATCCCCAAGTGGCCGGGATGGTCCCATGAAACTTGATCCAGACAAGCTCGCCGCGCAGCTCGCGCGCGGGCTGGCACCCGTCTATCTGCTGTCCGGCGATGAGCCGCTGCTCGTCAGCGAGGCCGCCGACGCGGTCCGCACGCGGGCGCGTGCCGCGGGCTTTGCCGACCGGGTCGTGCATTTCCTCGACCGCGACAGCAGCTGGGATGACGTGCGCGCCGGCGCAAGCAATCTGTCGCTGTTCGCATCGCGCCGCCTCGTCGAACTGCGCCTGCCGACCGGCAAGCCGGGTGTCGCGGGCAGCGCTGCGATCGTCGAGCTCATCGAACGACGCGACTCCGACACCCTGTTCATGATCATCACCGGGCGGCTCGAGCGCGAGTCGCAGGGCGCCGCCTGGGTGCGTGCGGTGGAACAACATGGCATCTGGATGCATGCGTGGCCGGTCGGCCGCGAGAAGCTTCCGGGCTGGCTCGAAGGCCGCGCGCGCCGCGCGGGCCTCAACCTCGATCGCGCCGCACTCGAGCTGCTCGCCGAGCGCACCGAAGGAAATCTGCTCGCCGCGCAGCAGGAAATCGATCGACTGTCGCTCGCGCTTGCGGGTGCCGTCGGTGTCGCGGAGCTCACCGCGAGTGTCGCGGACAACGCGCGTTTCGATGTCTTCAAGCTGGGCGAGGCGGCACGCCGGGGTGATGCGGCACGCTCGCTGCGCATCGTCGAAGGCCTGCGCGCCGAAGGCGTCGAAGCGACCCTGGTGCTGTGGGCGCTGCTGCGCGAGCTGCGGCAGACGGCGCGCGACGGCGGGCGCCATGCCCGGCGTGATTTTCCGCGGCTCACCGAGCGCGCCGTGTGCGCCGACCGGGCGATCAAGGGGCGGCTGCAGGCGAACGCGTGGGACGAGATCGCGCTCTTCGCTGCCGATCTGTGCGGTGTCCGGCTTCCTCCCGTCAGGCGTGCATGATGCGACCGATCGGCATTTTTGGCGGAACTTTCGATCCGATCCACTATGGCCACCTGCGCACCGCGTTCGAATTGTGGCAGGCGCTGCAACTCGAAGAAGTGCGCTTCCTGCCCACCGGTGATCCGCCGCATCGTGACACCCCGCTCGCCGAGGCCTCGCAGCGCCTCGCCATGGTGCGCGCGGCCGTGGCTGGTCAACCGGCCTTTGTGGTCGACGATCGCGAGACGCGCCGCAAGGGACTGTCCTATTCGTTCGACACGCTCGCCGAGTTGCGCAGCGAACACCCCGGGCGCTCGCTGTGTCTGCTGCTCGGCATGGATGCTTTTCTCGGCCTGCCTGCCTGGCATCGCTGGCGCGAGCTGCCCGAGCTCGCGCACATCGTCGTGGCGCATCGCCCCGGATGGAAGGCGCCGACTACGGGGCCGCTCGGTGAGCTGATGGTCGATCGCGGCACCGGCAGCGTGCGCGATCTGCACGCGGCACCGGCCGGACGCATCTTCATCCACGCGGTAACCCAGCTCGAGATTTCTTCGACGGAACTGCGGGAGCTGATCGTCGATGGCCGTGATCCGCGCTATCTCGTGCCCGACGCGGTGCGTGACATGTTGCGCGCTTCGGGGTGCTATGCTCGCGACGACCACTGACACGGGAGAGGCCCACACCGACACATGACCACCGCCAAACGCCCGCGCCGCAGCGTTCCCCGCGCGACGCCCCTCGAGGACATCGTCACCACCGCGCTCGACGACATGAAGGCGGTCAATGTCAGGGTTCTCGACGTCCGTGGACAGACGGACATCGCCGATACCTTCGTCATCGCGTCGGGCAACTCCGACCGTCACGTCCGGTCCATCGCTGAACGCGTCATCCAGAAGGCGCGCGCTGCGGGCATTCGTACCCACGGCATCGAAGGCGAGCGCGACAGTGAATGGGTGCTCGTCGACCTGACCGACGTCATCGTGCACGTGATGCTGCCGCGCACGCGGGAATTCTACGGCCTCGAGCGGCTGTGGGAGGGCGATGGTGCGTCGGTGCCAGTCAAGGCAGCAGCCCCGCGCCGGACGAAGACGGGCGCGAAGCGAGCCGCTCCGCGGGCCGCTGCTGCGCACGGCGCCCGGTCCCGGGCAGCGCGGTCGCGCAATACACACTGACCGCCGCGAAGGTCCGGGTGAGACGTGCGGGTGCGCCTCATCGCTGTCGGTACGCGTATGCCCACCTGGGTCAGTGCGGGCTGCGACGAGTACCTGAAGCGTCTGCGGCCCGCACTGCGCGTCGACATCGTGGAATTGACTCCTGGCGTGCGTCCTGCGGGCGCACCCGTCGAGCGTGCGATGGAGGACGAAGCACGTCGCATGCTCGGCAGGCTCGCGAAGGACGAATACGTCATCGCGCTCGACGAGCGCGGCAAGGCCTTCTCCAGCGTCGAACTGTCCCGATGGCTCGCGGAGCGCATGCGCGACGGCCGCGACCTCGCATTCCTGATCGGTGGACCGGACGGTTTTGCGCCCGCTGTGCGGGAGCGGGCCGACCTCGACTGGTCGCTCTCGCGTCTTACCCTGCCACATGCGCTCGTGCGCGTGGTGCTCGCCGAGCAGCTCTATCGCGCCCACTCGCTGCTCGCGGGACACCCCTACCATCGCGCATGAGAATGGCGGCTGCATGAGCCTGATGGCTCCCGTGCTGTGTCTGGCGTCTGCGTCGCCGCGCCGGCAGGAGCTGCTGCGCCAGATCGGCGTGCCGCACCTTGTGCTCGCGCCTGCCATCGACGAGACGGCACGAACCGGCGAGCAGCCGGCGCACTATGTCGCCCGCGTGGCGCGCGCCAAGGGCGAGACCGTGTGGGCACAGCCCGCGGCACGTAGCGGCCTGCCCGTGCTCGCCGCCGATACCACGGTCGTCCTCGATGGCCGGATGCTCGGCAAGCCTGCGACTCGCGAGGAGGGTGTCGCCATGCTGCTTTCGCTCGCGGGGCGCACTCATGAGGTGCTGACGGAGGTGGTGCTACTGACCGGTGCCGGGCAGGCGCCCACGATAAAGTGCAGTCTGGTGCGCTCGCAGGTGCAGTTTCGGTCCATCAGCGCCGCAGACGCGCAGCGATACTGGGAAAGCGGCGAGCCGCGCGACAAGGCGGGTGGCTACGCGGTGCAGGGGTTTGGCGCCGTATTCGTCGCCGGCCTCTCGGGCAGCTATTCTGGCGTCATGGGATTACCCCTTTTCGAGACCGCGGCGCTGCTGCAGGAGGCCGGCATCCCGGTCTGGGCGGGGGCCGGTCCGTGACGACCGAGATCCTGATCGAGCGCGGGCTGCGCGAGACGCGTGCCGCGATCATCGAGAACGGCGCGTTGCAGGAAGTGCACATCGAGCGCGCAAGTCGCCGGGGCCTCGTGGGCAACGTCTACAAAGGCCGCGTCACGCGCGTGCTGCCCGGGATGCAGGCCGCGTTCATCGACGCCGGGCTCGAACGCGCTGCGTTCCTGCACGTCGACGACATTGCGGTCACGCGGCCCGATTCGACGATGATCGGGCTGCCGAAAGTCGCGGACATCCGGCGTCTCGTGAACCAGGGCGACGACCTCCTCGTGCAGATCGTCAAGGATCCCATCGGCACGAAAGGCGCGCGCCTGACGACCTTCCTGTCGTTGCCCTCGCGCTTTCTCGTGTACATGCCCCGCGGCGAGGGTGTGGGCGTCTCCGCGCGCATCGAGGATGAGGCCGAGCGCCAGCGTTTGCGCGAGCTGGTCGCGAGCCTGCCGCAGCCGGCGCAGGGCGGGGGCTACATTTTGCGGACCGCCGCCGCAGGAGTCACGCGCGACGCCCTGCGCGCCGACATGCTGTATCTCGCAAGACTGTGGGACCACATGCGCGAGCGCGCTGCGGCGGCCGCACCCGGCGAACTCGTGCACGAAGACCTGCCGCTGCCGACCCGGATGCTGCGCGATGAGCTCGGGCGCGATATCGAGCGCGTGCTCGTCGATGGCGCGCAGGCGCACGGCGAAATGCAGAAGTTCGCGCGCGCCTTCATGCCGGAAGCCATCGACCGTATCGAGCTGTACACGGGGCAGCGGCCGATCTTCGACCTGCACGGAACGGAGGACGAGATCGCGCGCGCGCTCGGTCGCAAGGTTGAACTCAAGTCGGGTGGTCACGTGATCTTCGACCAGACCGAGTCGATGACCACCATCGACGTCAACACCGGCGCCTATGTCGGGCATCGCAATCTCGAGGAAACGATCTTTCGCACCAATCTCGAGGCGTCGATGGCCATCGCGCGCCAGCTGCGGCTGCGCAACCTCGGCGGCATCATCATCATCGACTTCATCGACATGCAGGACGAGTCGCACCGCCGCCAGGTGCTCGAGGCGTTGTCGCGCGCCCTCGCGGCCGACCGGGTGCAGACGCATATCGCGAGCCTCTCGCCACTCGGCCTCGTCGAGATGACGCGCAAGCGCACGCGCGAGAGTCTCGAGCACCTCATGTGCCAGCCGTGCCCGACCTGTGAAGGGCGCGGCTTCGTGCGCACGCCGGAGACGGTCTGTCTCGAGATCCTGCGGGAAATCCTGCGCCAGGTGCGCCAGTTCGGCAGCCGCGAACTCGTGATCCTCGCTCACCAGGACGTGATCGACCGCCTGCTCGACGAGGAGGCTCCCGCGTTGTCCGAACTCGAGGCCGCCAACGGCAAGCCGATTCGCCTCCAGGTCGAACCCTTCTACGGCGTCGACCAGTACGACGTGGTACTGACATGAGTGAAGTGCGGGTCGCGGCGATCCAGATGACCACATCGGCCGACGTGGCGGA
>CAUJHX010000280.1 GCA_963204795.1 Pseudomonadota bacterium
TGAGACCGACATGCTGACGTACCTGCAGATCCGGGATTTTGCGATCATCGATGCGGCGGAGATCGAGTTTCGCCCCGGTCTCACTGTCCTGACCGGTGAAACCGGCGCCGGCAAGTCGATCATCGTCGATGCGCTGCAGCTGCTGTCCGGCGGCCGTGCCGGCGCGGAAGTCGTGCGCCACGGCGCCGGGCGTGCCGAAGTGAGCGCCAGCTTCGACCTCGGTGATCCGTCGGGTGCGCTCGCGCGACTGCTGCGCGAACAATCGATTGATGCGGGTGAAGAGCTGACGCTGCGCCGGGTCGTCTCGAGCGACGGCCGCAGCCGGGCCTGGCTCAACGGCCAGTCGGTGCCGGTGCAGCTTCTGCGGGAGGTCGGTGTCCTGCTGGTCGATATCCATGGCCAGCACGAGTTCCAGTCGCTCGTTCGCCCCGCTGCCCAACGCGAACTGCTCGACGCCTCGGGCGGCCTCGAATCCCTCGCGAATGAAGTCGGCGGCCTGCAGCGTGTATGGCTCACCCTGCTGAATCGCACGCTCGACCTCGAGAGCCGCGTGCGCGATCGCGACGCGCGCACCGAACTCGTGCAGTTCCAGGTGCGCGAACTCGAGGCGCTCGACATGAAGGAGGGTGAGCTTGCGCAACTCATCGAAGAGCGCACCCGGCTCGCAAACCGCGGCCGGCTCGTGGAGGCGGCGCAGGAGGCCATCGGGCTGCTCTATGAAGCGGAGGACAACAACGCGCACGCCGCAACGAGTCGCGCCCTCGCTGCGCTCAAGGCGGCCGGAGCACACGACCCGCGCCTCGGTGCCATCGCGCCGATGGTGGAAGAGGCGCTGATCAACCTGCGCGAAGCGGCGCGCGAGCTGTCCCGCTACGCCGAAGCGCTCGACCATGACACGAACCGCCAGGGTGAAGTCGAGCGGCGGCTCGCGGCCTTCGAGGACCTGGCGCGCAAGCATCGGGTTGCAGTGGCCGAGATCCCGGCACGACTCGTGCAGCTTCGGGACGAGCTCGCCGGTCTCGAGCACGCCGATACGCAACTCGCCACGCTGCGCAAGGAGCAGGCCGAAGCGCTCGCTGCCTGGCGTACGCGTGCGACGCAGTTGTCATCGCGGCGTACGGCCGCCGCGAAAGCACTCTCGAAGGAGATCACGCGGCGCATGCAGACGCTCGGCATGACGGGTGGGCGCTTCCAGATCGAAGTCTCGCCCCTCGAATCGCCGGAACCTGCGCCACACGGCCTCGACCAGACCGAGTTTCGCGTCACGGCGAATCCCGGCCAGCCACTGCGGTCCCTCGCCAAAGTGGCCTCGGGTGGCGAGCTCGCGCGCCTGTCTCTGGCGGTGCAGGTCTCCCGTGCGGGCCGCGAGGGGCGTTGCATGATCTTCGACGAAGTGGATGCGGGCGTCGGCGGCGCCGTGGCCGAGATCGTGGGCGGCGAGTTGCGCGCCCTGGGCGATCGCGGCCAGGTGCTGTGTGTCACGCACCTGCCGCAGGTGGCCTCGCAAGGCCATCACCAGCTTCGCGTCAGCAAACTGACCGATGGCAAAACCACTCGCACGCAACTCGTCACACTGGACGACAGCTCACGCGTCGAGGAGATCGCTCGCATGCTGGGCGGCCTGGAAGTCACCGACAAGGCGCGTGAGCACGCGCGTGAAATGCTAGGGCTTGCGCGACGGGCAGTTCGGGCGGCGGCAGTGCCCGTAAAGAATCAGTGAGTGGTCGCGTATCTCGAACCCGAGACGCGTCGCCACCGCTGTCTGCCGATCCTCGATGCCGCTGTCGACGAACTCCTCGACCATGCCGCAGTCGAGGCACACGATATGGTCGTGGTGGGTGCCTTCGTTCAGCTCGAAAACGGCCATGCCGTTCTCGAAATGATGCCGGGTGATGAGTCCGGCGGCCTCGAATTGCGTGAGCACCCGGTACACGGTGGCGAGGCCAATGTCCTCATTCGACTCGATCAGCTGCTTGTAGATCGATTCCGCGCTCTGGTGCCGCGTCGAGCCATTCTCGAGAATCTCGAGGATCTTGAGGCGGGGCAAGGTCACCTTGAGGCCGGCCTTGCGCAGATCTTTGCCTTCCAAATCAAGCGCTCCCGGTTATGATTGCCGGATTATCCCCCAACTTCCCATCAGGCAACCACCCTTGACACGTCTCGCGCGTCTCACTGCCCTCGTCTGCATCGTTTCCGGCCTCGTCGGTGGCTGCGTCTACCGGATGAACATTCAGCAAGGCAACTACCTCGATCCGGACGCAGTCGCGCAGCTTCAGAACGGCATGACGCGCAGCCAGGTGCGCTATCTCCTGGGTACGCCCATGGTGCCGGATGCATTCAACGAGTCACGCTGGGACTATCTCTACTATCTGAAGCGCGGCCGGCTGCGCGAAGCCGAGAAGCGTCAGCTCACCGTCTGGTTCGAGAACGACAAGGTGGCACGCTTCGAGAAAGTGAACGTCGCCACCCCTGTCATCGTGCCGACGACGCCCGCGCCGAAAGCGCCCGCACCCGACGCGGCCGCTGCTTCGCAGGGCGGCAGCGCAGGCTGACGCGCGCAGCGCG
>CAUJHX010000281.1 GCA_963204795.1 Pseudomonadota bacterium
CGCCGATGATTTTCGGCATCGGGGTGGACGTGCTCGAGGCCGCGCGCGTGCAGCGGGTATACGAGCGATACGGTGGGCACTTCGTCGAGCGGTTGCTGATGCCCGCGGAGCGCGCGCAAATGGCGCTCACGAAGCGCACGGAGCGTTTTCTCGCGATGCGCTTCGCGGCGAAGGAGGCGATCGTCAAGGCGCTGGGCACCGGCTTTGCCCACGGTGTGTGGATCCGCGATGTCGGTGTCGTGCAGAACGCCTGGGGCCGCCCCGAGGTCGTGTACTCGCCACGCGGGGATGCCGTGCGGCGGGCACTCGGCGTCGGTGACGGCCATGTGACACTGACAGACGAGTCGGGCCTGATCGTCGCTGTCGCGGTGCTCGAGCGCGTCCCGGGGGTGGGGCGTTGAACGTACTCGTGTTCGACATCGAGACCGTGCCGGATGTGGCTCTCGGGCGGCGGGCGTACGGGCTCGAAGGGCTCGCCGACGCGGAAGTCGCCAAGGCGATGTTCGCGCGGCGTCGACAGGAGACCGGCAGCGACTTCCTGCCACACGAGCAGCACCGGGTCGTGGCGATTTCCTGCGCGCTGCGCACACGCGACCAGCTGCGGGTATGGAGCCTCGGCGAGCCGGACGCATCCGAGGGCGATATCGTCGGGCGTTTCTTCGAGGGGATCGAGCGCTACACACCCGATCTTGTGTCGTGGAACGGCGGCGGATTCGATCTGCCCGTGCTGAACTACCGGGCGCTCGCGGCAGGAATAGAGGCGCCGACCTACTGGGAAACGGGCGACGGCAATGCCGCATTCCGCTACAACAACTACCTCAGCCGTTACCACTGGCGCCACCTCGACCTGATGGATGTACTCTCCGGCATGCAGCCGCGCGCCCGTGCCTCGCTCGAGGACATGGCGCACCTCCTGGGCCTTCCCGGCAAGCTCGGTTTCTCGGGCGCGAAAGTCTGGGACGCCTGGCAGGCAGGGGAAATCCTCGCCATACGCCGCTATTGCGAGACCGACGTGCTCAATACCTGGCTCGTCTACCTGCGCTTCGAACGGCTGCGCGGCCATCTGTCGCGGGAGCAGTACCTTGCCGAGGTCGAGCGCGTGCGCGCCTTTCTTGCGGCCTCGGGCGAGCCGCACCATGCGGAGTTTCTGGCGGCATGGACGACTTCGAGTCGGGCGTAGTCCTCGCGCTCAATCACGACGGCGACGGGATCGTGAAGGCGGGCAAGACGGCCTTCGTGCCGGGCGCGCTGCCGGGCGAGACCATCCGCTACCGGCGCACACGCCGCCATCGCCAGCACGATGAAGCGCAGCTCGTCGAGGTGATCGTACCCGCCGCCGAACGCGTCGTGCCACCTTGTCCGCATTTCGGTGTCTGCGGAGGCTGTGCGCTCCAGCACCTTGCGCCGGCGGCCCAGCTTGCCGGCAAGGGCGCGGAACTTGCAGACTGCCTCGAGCGCATCGGACGCGTGGCGCCGCGTGAATGGCTCGCGCCGCTTGCGGGGCCGGCGTGGAACTATCGCCGGCGTGCGCGCCTGAGTGCGCGTTTCGTGAGAAAGAAGGGCCGCTCGCTCGTCGGCTTCCGGGAGCGTGCCGCGCCTTACGTCGCGCAGATCGACAGCTGCCGTGTGCTCGCGCCGCCGTTCGATACGCTCGTGACGCCCCTGTCAGCACTCCTCACCCGCCTCTCGATCCGCGAGCGCATCCCGCAGGTCGAGATTGCCGTGGGCGACGGCGCCAGGGCCGTGATCCTGCGCGTGCTGACCGCGCCGTCGCCCCCGGACCTCGACACCCTGCGCGCATTTGGCATGGCTCACGATGTCACGATGTACCTGCAGCCGGGTGGCCTCGACACGGTGGCGCCCCTGGACGGTGTGCCCGCGGCGCTCGACTACGCGCTGCCCGAATTCAATCTGCGTCTCGCCTTCGAGCCGGTCGATTTCATCCAGGTCAACGCAGCCATCAACCAGGCGCTCGTGGCGCGAGCCGCGCGACTGCTCGACGCGGGGCCGGGCGATCGCGTGCTCGACCTCTTCTGCGGGCTCGGCAATTTCACCCTGGCGCTGGCACGTGGCGCAGGCCATGTGGTTGGTGTCGAAGCGGATGCAGGGCTGATCCGGCGCGCGCGGGCGAACGCGCTGCGCAATGACATCGGCAACGCCGAGTTTCATGTCGGTGATTTGGCGGCGTCGGATGTTGCGGGGAGCAGCTGGTGGGCGGGTGGCTTCTCGCATGTCCTGCTCGACCCACCGCGCGCGGGCGCGCGCGAAGCGCTGCCGGCGATCGCACGCCTCGCGCCGCGACGCATCGTCTACATCTCCTGCCACCCGGGGACCTTTGCGCGGGATCTCGGCATTCTCGTTCATGAGCACGGCTATGCCCTGATGGCGGCTGGCGTTCTCGACATGTTCCCGCAGACGGCCCATGTCGAATCGATGGCGGTACTCGAACCAATCCACGATACTTGCCGGCCATGACACTCGGCCCGCTTATGGTCGACCTCAAAGGCCCCGAGCTCGACGCCGAAGAGCGCGAGATGCTGGCGCACCCGCTCGTCGGCAGTGTCATCCTCTTCACGCGCAACTACGTCGATCCGGCACAGCTCGAGTACCTGACGACGGCCATTCATGCCGTGCGCCAGCCGGCCCTGGTGGTTGCGGTCGATCAGGAGGGCGGACGGGTGCAGCGCTTTCGCCAGGGCTTCTCCCGTCTGCCGCCTGTGCATCGCATCGGCCAGGAGTACGATCTCGACAAGGCCCGCGGCCTCGAGCTGGCGCGCGAACTCGGCTGGCTCATGGCGGCGGAGCTGCGCGCCTGTGGCGTGGATCTCTCGTTTGCCCCGTGCGTGGACCTCGACTACGGCGTGAGCGAGGTGATCGGCGATCGCGCGTTTCACGCGCGTGCGTCGGCGGTAGCGGAGCTCGCCGTGGCTTACATGCACGGTATGCGTGACGCGGGCATGGCCGCGACGGCCAAGCATTTTCCGGGCCATGGCGCCGTCGTCGCCGATTCGCACCACGCACTGCCCGTGGACCGTCGCGCACTCGTCGACCTGGAGGATGACCTCGCGCCGTATCGCAGCCTGATCGCCAACCATCTCCCCGGCGTGATGGTGGCTCATGTGGCGTTTCCCGAGGTCGACGCGCAGCCTGCGAGCCTGTCGGCGCGCTGGATCCGCGGCGTGCTGCGCGAGGAACTGGGTTTTCGCGGCATCGTGTTCAGCGACGACCTTTCCATGGGGGGCGCGGCGGCCTGCGGCGATATCGTCGCGCGCTCGCACGCGGCGCTCGAGGCAGGTTGCGATGTGCTCGCAGTCTGCAACGACAGGCCAGCCGTCACGACCCTGCTCGAGAGGCTGCGCGTCGCTCCCGATCCAGCGATGCACCTGCGGCTGGCGCGGTTGCGGGGCCGCGAGAGCCTGCCGCAATCCGCCCTGCTCGCATCGGACACGTGGCGCAGGAGCCAGCGGGCGCTCGCGCGCTGCATGGAGCGACCCGCACTGGAACTGACTGCGGGGCAGGCATGAAAGACTGGTCGGCGCAGTTCCTGCGCAGCGTGCTCGATGTCGCACCCGAGGGCATCGTCATCTGCGAAGCAGAGGGTGATCAGCCGGTCGTCTACGTGAACGCGGCGTTCGAGTATCTCACCGGCCACGCGGCGGAAGATCTCCTCGGGCGCAATCTGCGCCACCTCCAGGGCAGCGATCGCGAGCAGGATGCCCGCTACCGGTTGCAGCAGGCGATCGAGCGCGGCGATTCCTGCCAGGTGCTGCTGCGCAACTACCGCAAGAACGGCGGTGTCTTCTGGGTCGACATCCAGATGCAGCCGGTGCGCGATCCGGCCGGGCGGGTCACGCATTTCATCGGCTATCACCGTGACGCGAGCGAGCGCCCGCGCACGGCCGCGAAAGCACTGGCGGGTCTGCCGGGCTGGATGCGTGAAGATCGCCTGACGACACTCACCACGCGCCCGTATTTCGAGGAGTTGCTGAAGCGGGACTGGGCCCTCGCGCAGCGCGAGATGCGCCAGCTCGGACTCGCGATTTTCGACCTCGACAGCCTGGGTGCCTACAACGACACGTATGGCCGGGCGGGCGGGGATGCCTGTATCCGCCGCACCGCGAGCCTCATTGCCGCGTCATTCCGTCGCGGCAGCGATCTGCTCGGGCGCTGGGACGGTGGCGGCATCGCGGTGCTCGCACACGGCGCAAGCGAGGAGAAGCTCGGCGAGTATGCGCAGATCCTCGTGCAGCGCGTGCGGGACCAGCAGGTCCACCATCCACGCTCGGCCGCGAAGTTCGTGACCGTGAGTGTCGGTATCGCGAGCTGCATGCCGATGCGCGATCAGCCGGTCACGCTGCTCGTGAACGCCGCTGAGGCCGCGCTCGGTCGCGCCAAGGCACAGGGGCGCAACCGCATCGCCTTTGCCGCGAAAGGCGACTACAAGCCCTGACGGGCTGCCAGCCGTGCTCAGCGCGCTGCGGTCACGATCGCGATCAGGCCGAAATCGGGGTTGTCGAAATAGTTCTTCTCGCCGAGGCGCACGCGCCTGATCTCGCTGATGGTCGCCCGGCCAAGAGTCACCGAGAAGCCAAGGTGCAGGTATTGCCCGCGCTCGAGAAAGGCAGTTCCCGCGAGGCCCTCTGCAGAGATGCCAAGACGGGCGAGCGGAAAGCCGCTGCGTGACCCCCAGGGACTGGGCGTCTGTGACCAGCCGGCATGCGCGAGCGGCCGGTAGGCGCCGCTCGCGCGCAAGCGCTCCACGATGGCACCAAGCTGCAGGCTCGTGGCGGGCATCGGCCCGATGAGCCGTGCAACACCACCGCCTCCGGCCACATCGGTGCTGTCGCTGCCCCCTGCAGGCCGATCACCCGGGATGCCTTCGGCGTCAGCCGAATTGCCACCCGTGCGAAAGACGATCACTTCGATGTTGTAGGCGCCACCTCCCGTTTGCGGGATCGCGGGCGAGGTGAGGAAGGCGAGCAGCAGCGCGAGGCCGGCAGTCAGAGGTCGCATGCCGATAGTGTAGCGCGCCCTTTACGCTGCCCGAAGGCGGGCGAGCAGCTCGCTCGCGAAGTCGAACCGCTCATCTTCCTCCTCGAGGTCGCGCGCGACGCGCAGCTTGAGCGGACCGTCGAGCCGGTACTCGCGCGAGCCATCCTGGATCAGGCGCACGACCGCGCGGGGATCGACGGAGTTCTGCGCCTCGAAGAGCAGGTAGCCACCCTGCGCGCCGAGATCGAGCTTCCTGACACCGAGCGCGCGGGCGGCGAGCCTCAGGCGTGTCACGCGCAGGAGCGCAGCGGCCGGCTCCGGCAGCGGTCCGAAGCGGTCAATGAGCTCGGCCGTGAGATCATCGAGGGCGGGCTCGTCCATGGCCGCAGCGATGCGCTTGTAGAGCGCGAGGCGCACGTGCACGTCGCCGACATAGGTCTCGGGCAGGAGGGCAGGCAGGCGCAGCTCGATCTCCGTCGGCGCGCCGAGCGGCTGATCGAGAGCCGGTTCGCGCCCCTCACGCATGGCCTTGACAGCGTGCTCGAGCATGTCGAGGAAGAGCGAGAGGCCCACTTCGGTGAGCTCGCCACTCTGCGACTCGCCCAGCAGCTCGCCCGCACCCCGGATTTCGAGATCGTGAGTTGCGAGCACGAAGCCAGCGCCGAGCTCCTCCATCGATTCGATCGCCTCGAGGCGCTTGGCTGCATCTGCGGACAGCGCCTTGCGCGGTGGCGCGAGCAGGTAGGCATAAGCGCGATGGTGGGACCGGCCGACACGCCCGCGCAGCTGGTGCAGCTGCGCAAGTCCCATGCGGTCGGCGCGGTCGATGATGATCGTGTTGGCGGTCGGCACGTCGATGCCGCTCTCGATGATCGTCGTGCAGACGAGCACGTTGAAGCGCCGGTGGTAGAAATCGACCATCAGCTGTTCGAGGTCGCGCTCACGCATCTGCCCGTGACCGACCCGTACGTCGGCCTCGGGAACGAGCTGCGCGATCGCCGCGGCGACCTTGTCGATATCGCGCACTTCGTTGTGGACGAAGTACACCTGCCCGCCACGGCGCAGCTCGCGCAGCATCGCTTCGCGCAGGGCTGCGTCCTGCCACTCGGTGACGAAGGTCTTGATCGCGAGGCGCTCTGCGGGCGGCGTCGTGATCAGCGACAGATCCCGCAGGCCGCCGAGTGCCATGTTGAGCGTGCGCGGGATGGGGGTCGCGGTGAGCGTGAGGACGTGCACCTCGGCTCGCAGCGTCTTGAGCCGTTCCTTGTCGCGCACGCCGAAACGGTGTTCCTCATCGACGATGATGAGGCCGAGGTCCTTGATGCGCACATTCGCGTGCAGCAGGCGGTGCGTTGCAACGACGATGTCGACGGTACCCGCCGCGAGCCCTTCGAGGACCGCGTCGGACTCCTTCGAATTGCGAAACCGCGACAGCCCCTCGATCCGCACGGGCCAGTCGGCGAAGCGGTCGCGGAAGTTCGCGACGTGCTGTTCGGCGAGCAGTGTGGTCGGCACGAGCACGACCACCTGCCTGCCGGCCTGCACCGCGACGAACGCCGCGCGCATCGCGACCTCTGTCTTGCCGAAGCCGACATCGCCGCACACGATCCGGTCCATCGGTCGCGACGCACCGAGATCCTGAACGACCTTCGCGATGGCGTCGGCCTGCTCGGGTGTTTCCTCGAACGGAAAGGCATTCGCGAAGCTCTGGTACTCGAGCTCGCGCAGCGGCAGGGCGAGGCCCCGGCGCGCCTGACGCCGTGCGTAAAGATCGAGGAGCTCCGCGGCGACGTCGCGCACCTGTACAGCGGCCTTCTTCCTCGCCCGGGCCCACTGGTCGGTGCCGAGCTTGTGCAGCGGCGCCGTCTCGGGTGCGGCACCCGTGTAGCGGCTGACGAGGTGCAGGGCATGCACCGGCACGTAGACCCGATCGCCGTCCCGATACTCAAGCACGAGAAACTCGCCGGCCTGGCCCGCAACCTCCATCACTGCGAGGCCGACATAGCGCCCGACGCCATACTCTTCGTGCACGACCGGCGCGCCCGGGGAGAGGTCGCGCAAATCGCGCAGGATCGCCTGGGGATCGCTCGCGGCGCGGCGGCGCCGGCGCTCCTGGCGGGCACGTGCGCCGAAGAGCTGCGATTCGGCGAGGACCGTGATGGCGGGCGAGGTGATCGTGAGTCCCTCGATTTCCGGCGCGACCGTGAGCGCGAAGCGCCCGGTGCCGCCGGCAAAGGCGCCCCATCCCTCGACCGGTGCGACGCTCGTGCGATGCCCACGCAGCATGTCGACGAGCACCTCGCGTCGGCCTGCCGAGTCCACGGCGATCAGTACACGGCCTGCGTAATTGGCCAGGAAGGCATCGAGCGGCGCGAGCGGCTCGTCGGCGCGCACGTCGAGGCGCAGCTCGCGGGGTGCGACCGAGGGGAAATTGCGCGAGGCGCCCGTCGCGTCAGCAGCGTGCTCGCTCTTTACGGCCTCGAGCGTGATCGAAGGGAAGGCCTGCAGGTGCGCGAGGACATCGCGCGGCGGGGCATAAACTTCCGCCGGTGCGAGCAGTGGCCGCTCGATGTCGTGTCGATGGGCCTCGTAGCGCGCTGCGATTTCCTCCCACGCGCGGCAGAGATCTGTCTCGAGGCCGGGACCCGCCACGAGCAGGGTGCCGGCGGGCAGGAAATCGGTGAGGATCGAAGTTGTTTCGTGAAAGAGCGGCAGATAGAACTCGATGCCGGGTGGCGCGAGACCTTCGCTGACGCCGCGATAGATTGCCGAACGCGTCGGGTCGCCCTCGAAACGGGCGCGATAGCGGCGGCGAAACGCGCGCACGGCGTCCGGATCGAGCGGCGTCTCGCGTGCCGGCAGCAGACGCACCGAATCGAGCGTGTCGAGCGAGCGCTGCGTGTCGGGATCGAAGCGCCGGATGGCCTCGATCTCGTCGTCGAAGAGATCGATGCGCAAAGGCTGCGGCGAACCCATCGGGAAAACGTCGAGCAGGGAGCCGCGCAGTGCGAATTCGCCCGGACCGGTCACCTGACTGACTGCGACATAGCCCGATGCGACGAGGCGCGCGCGCAATGGCTCGAGCGCGAGACGCTCGCCGCGCGCAAGGCGGAAGCTGCGACCTGCGATGTACTCGGCAGGTGGCAGCCGGCCGAGCAAGGTGTCCGCCGCGACGAGCAGCACGCCGCCTCCCGCGACGGGCAGGTCGGCGAGTGTCGCGAGGCGCCCCGAGGTGATGTCCGGATGCGGCGAAAAGCGGTCGTAGGGCAGCACTTCCCAGTCGGCGAACTCGAGGATCGGAACGTGCCCGTCACTGTAGAAGCCGATTTCAGCGGCACGGCGCTCGACCTCGCGCGTACTGGCGCAAACGACGAGCAACAGCCCGCCCGCGCGCGCCGCTGCCTCAGCCAGCGCCAGGGATGGCGCGCTGCCGTAGAGCTGGTGCCAGCGGACATGCCGGCGCGAAGCGTCGGGAAGCAGGGGTTCGAACAGGCTCATCGTTGCCGCGGGCGGCAACGGGCCGCCGCGGAGCGCGGCAGCTTACCTGTCAATGGAGCGCGGCGCTAACCCGTGACGACGGCGTGAATGACCCGGTCGTTCTCGAAGAACACCGAGAAATGGGCGTAGTCCCACCGCGTAATGGGCGGCTGGCCGACGGCGGCGTGCCTCGAATCCGGCGCACCGAAGCGCTGTTCGACGGCAGCCATGGTCGAACCGCGGGTGGGGCGTTCGACGTTCGTCTGGCGCACTGCGACCTGCCCATCGACGACGATGGTCTCTGCGGCAGCGGCGCCGGACAGGAGCAACCCGGCGAGCAGCCAGGACCCTGCGCGTGGGGACATACGACACCTCCCGGAAAGCAAGCTCGTCGACTATAGCACCGGCGTTTCGTGTGACCCCCGTTTGCGGCGCAGACCTGCGATTTGTGTGAACTGCGTCATAATGCCCTGCATAATGTTCCACCCGCTGTCTGTCTGGGTGGGCTTGCGCTACGTGCGGGCCCGCAGTCACAAGTTCTTCGTTTCCTTCATCACCTGGGTGTCGGTCCTCGGCGTTTGCGTCGGCGTCGCCGCGCTCATCGTCATCCTCTCGGTCATGAATGGCTTCGAGGGCGAGCTGCGCGATCGCCTCCTCGCGCTGTCCGCCCACGCCCGCGTGACACCCGCGCCCGACAGCACCGGCAACCTCGCAAGCCTCGCGGCGAACATCATGACCGTCCCCGGTGTTGCGGGCGCGGCGCCGTACGTCGAAGTGCAGGCACTCGCCTTGCACACCCCCGAGATGCTGCCCATCGTGCTGCGCGGAATCGATCCGGGACTCGAGGAATCGGTGACCGAAGTCGCGCGCTCACTGCGGAGCGGCACCCTCGCGGCGCTCACGCCGGGCAGTAACCACGTGATCCTGGGCTCGGTCGTTGCACAGCGGCTCGGTGTCGGACCGGGGGATGAGGTCACTTTGCTCGTGCCGTCGATCGGCGCAAATGGCACGCCCGAGCCGCGGCTGCGGCAATTCACCGTCACAGGAGTCTTCGAGGTTGGCCTGCAGGACCATGACGGCGTGCTGATGCTCGCCTCGCTCGCCGACGTGCGGGCCGTACTGCCGGAGGGCAGCCGCGCCGGCGCCGTACACGTGCGTTTCGACGACGCGCTCGCGGCGCCCGCGCGTGCCACAAGCCTGCGCGCTGCGCTGGCACCCGGCACGCAGGTGCGCGACTGGACGCAGGATCACGCCAATTATTTCCGCGCGATCCGCATCGAGAAGACCATGATGTCCCTCATCCTGATGCTGATCGTGGCGGTCGCGGCCTTCAGCATCGTGGCGATGCTCGTGATGGTCGTGACCGACAAGCGCACCGACATCGCGATCCTGCGTACCTTCGGCGCGGCCTCGCGCCGGGTGATGGGCATCTTTGCCACGCAGGGGCTCGTCATCGGCTGGTTTGGCGTGCTGGCAGGTGTCGCGCTCGGCATCGCCATTGCCCGCAATGTGACGCCCATCGTCGCGCTCCTCGAACGGGTGTTCGGCTTCCAGATCATGGACGCGGATGTCTACTACATCACGCGTATCCCCTCCATCCTCGACTGGCGTCAGGTTGCGTGGACGGGCGGCGCGGCATTCGTGCTGACCGCGCTCGCCACCGTCTATCCCGCGCTGCGCGCCGCGCGCGTCGCGCCCGCCGAAGCGTTGCGCTACGAGTAGCCGGTGACACGTTTCTACGAATGGTGGATCGGCACCCGCTATCTCGGATCGACGCACCGGCGGGGCTTCGTGTCGATCGTTGCGCTGATCTCGGTGATGGGCCTCATGCTCGGCGTCGCGGTGCTGATCGTGGTGCTCTCGGTGATGAACGGCTTCGAGCGCGAGCTGCGCACGCGCATCCTCGCGGTGACCGCGCACGCGACCCTGACGGGCCTCGAGGGGACCCTGGATGACTGGCGCGGCGCGCGCGCGGTCGCGCTGCGCACGCACGGCGTGCGCGCGGCGGTGCCCTACATCGAGTCGCAGTCGATGCTCGTGCGGGGCGAGGCAATAGCCGGCGCCCAGGTGCGCGGCATCGAACCCGCCGAGGAACGCAAGGCGGACAGCCTTGCCGAGCGGATGCGCGCGGGCACGCTCGCATCGCTCACGCCTGGCAGCTGGCACATCGTGCTGGGCGATGCGCTCGCCGGGGAACTCGGTGCGACGGTCGGTACCAGCGTGGTGCTGATTGCGCCGGAGGGCGCTGCGACGCCGACAGGCGTGATGCCGCGCATGCGTCGCTTCACCGTGAGCGGCATCTTCAGCTCCGGCATGTACGAATACGACCGCGGGCTCGCGCTCGTGAATCTCCATGATGCGGCACGCCTCTACCGTACCGGCGACCGGGTGACGGGTCTGCGCCTCGAGCTCGACGAGCCTTACGCAGCGCCGCGCATCGTGCGCGAAGTCGCGCTCGCGCTGGGCGGCGGCTTCTACGTGAGCGACTGGACGCGCAACCACGCGAACTTCTTCCGCTCGATCGAAATCACCAAGTCGCTGATGTTCGTGATCCTCCTGATGATCGTCGGGGTCGCGGCGTTCAATATCGTCGCGACACTCGTGATGATCGTGAAGGACAAGCAGCCGGACATCGCGATCCTGCGCACGCTCGGGGCGGGCCCGCGCAATGTGCTCGCGGCCTTCGTGATCCAGGGTGTGCTGATCGGACTTGCGGGCACCGCGCTCGGCGCAGGCCTCGGTATCCTCACTTCGCGTCATCTCGAGTCGCTGGTACGCATGCTCGAGCGCGTGCTCGGCACGCAGTTTCTCGATGCGAGGGTCTATTACATGAGCGACCTGCCGGCATTCGTCGAATGGCGGGATGTGGCACAGGTGTGCGGTGTCGCGTTCGTGCTGTGTGCTGTCGCGACGCTCTATCCTGCGTGGCGCGCCGCGCGGACCGCACCAGCCGAGGCCTTGAGACATGAGTGATGCAATGAACGAAGCGGTGCTCGAAGCGCGCGGCCTGCGCCGGGAATTCAGGCAGGGGCCGGTGCTTCTCGAGGTCTTGCGCGGCGTGGATCTGACCGTGACGGCGGGCGAACGCCTCGCGATCATCGGCGCGTCGGGCTCTGGCAAGACGACGCTGCTGCAGGTGATCGGCGGGCTCGACCGACCCACCTCGGGTGCGGTGCATGTCGCGGGGCGCGACATCCACTACGTGGGCGAACGCGAACGTGGTGAACTGCGCAACCGCGCGATCGGTTTCGTGTATCAGTTCCATCATCTGCTGCCCGAGTTCTCCGCGCTCGAGAACGTCGCGATGCCGCTGCTCGTCCGCCGGGAGCCCGTAGCGGTGGCGCGCGCGCGCGCGCAGGCGCTGCTCGAACGTGTCGGTCTCGGGGCGCGCCTTTCGCACCGGCCGCATCAGCTCTCGGGCGGGGAGCGTCAGCGTGCCGCGGTGGCGCGCGCGCTCGTCACCGGGCCACGGCTCGTGCTGGCCGACGAGCCAACCGGCAACCTCGACGGTGCAAACGCCGAACAGGTCTTCCAGCTGATGCTCGAGCTGAACCGCGAGCGTGGCACGAGCCTGGTGGTCGTGACCCACGATCCGCGCCTCGCGGCGAGAATGGATCGTGTGTTGACGCTCGATGCCGGCAAACTCGTCCCGACGCCTCTGGCCCGCAGCCCGTAGCGCACAGCCCGCAGCCCGACGCCCGCAGCCCGACGCCCGCAGCCCGCAGCGCGCCGCTCCGCTGTCAAGGCGCCTTTCTGGCGAAAGGTGTCACGTTACCGCCTCGCCCCCCACGCGCGCGTGCGATATCTCCTGCGCACGTTGTAGCGCCAGAAGAGCTCGAGCAGTCCCCAGCCGAGTACGCCGGCAACGATCGAGCAGACGAGGCAACCGATGAGGAACGGCTTCCAGATCGGCCCGAGGCCAAATTGCAGCCATGACCACGACAGCTCGAAGCGAAAGGGTTGAGGCACGTGGCCGAGCAGTGCAGCGCCCACGCGGTAAGCGAAGTAGTACACCGGCACGAACGTGAACGGATTCACGAGCAATACTGTAGCCACCATGACCGGCACGTTGATCCGCATCACGATCGCGACGATGGCCGCGAGCACGAGGTGCACCGGCAACGGAACGAAGCAGATGGCGAGGCCGGCTCCGAACGCGGCAGTGACGCCCCGGCGCTGCAGGGACCACAGCGCCGGATCGGCGATGCGCGTGCCGAAGGGTCGCAGATACCAGTGGCTGCGTATCTGTTCTGGCGAGGGCGTGAACCTGCGGATGAGATGGCGCGGCATGCGACGACTGCACTGTAGCAGGGCAGCGTGAGCCATGACACTTGCGACCGCGCTCGCCTTCCTCTGTGGCGCACTGCTTGCATTTGCGCCCGTTCAGCCCTATGGGGCCTTCGCCGGGATGGTGACGCTTGCAGTAGCGAGCGGCGCGGCCTTTGCGTGGAGTCGCGACTGCACGCGTGCCGCCTCGATGGCAGCGGCGCTGCTGACGGGCTTCGCCTGCGCCGCGGTGCACACGTCGGCCGCGATGGCTGCGCGCTGGCCGGTCACGCGCGACGGTGAGCGCGTGCTCGTCGAGGCACGTATCCTCACCATTCCCGTCGCGGGGGAATTCGGCACGACTTTCGATGCAGCCCTCGTGATCGACCCGCGCGCAGGTGGCGCGCCGCTCGCAGCCCGGCTCGTCTGGGCGCATCCATACCCGGCTCCGCAGGTCGGGGAAATCTGGCGGCTCGTCGTGCGGCTACGGGCGCCGCGCGGCGCGCTCAATCCGGTCGGTCCTGACATGGAGCGGGTGTGGTTTCGCGAAGGCATCGATGCACTCGGGAGCGTCTTGCCCTGGACTGCGCTCAACGCCCGACTCGAGGAGGGAACTGCGCCGCTCGATCGCCTGCGGGCACGGATCGCGCGACACATTGCGGCGACCGTACCCGACCGTGACGCAGCCGCGCTGCTGGCTGCGCTCGCCGTCGGGGTCACGGGCGAACTCGCGCGCGAGCAGTGGCGCGTGTTCAATGCCACGGGCACGACGCATCTCGTCGCGATCTCCGGAATGCATGTCACGCTCTTTGCGGTGCTCGCGATCGCCGCTGCGCGCCGGATATGGCCTCTGGCAGGGCGCCTGCACGAGTGGCTGTCGCGCGAGTCTTTCGCGGCCGTGCTCGGCATCGCGGCGGCCTTCGGTTATGCATTGCTCGCCGGCCTTTCGGTACCGACCCGGCGCACTCTCGTCATGTTGATCGCGTGGCGGCTCGCCTGCGCAGGCGCGCGGGCGCAGGGTCTGCTGCAGGCCTTTGCCATCGCAATCGTGGTCGTGATCGTGCTCGATCCGTTTGCCCCGCTCGCGAGCGGCTTCTGGCTGTCGTTCGTGGCTGTCGCGGCAATCATGGTGACCGCCGGGGCCCGCATCGGTCGCACGCACTGGTGGCAGGAGGCGACGCAGGTGCAGCTTGCCGTCACGATCGCACTTGTACCGGTCACCCTCGCGGCATTCGGTACGGTCTCGCTCGCGAGCCTCGTGGTCAACGTCTTCGCCATTCCGCTCTTCACGTTGCTGCTCGTGCCGCTGACGCTCGCTTCAACGGCCATCCTCGCCGTCGCCCCGTCGATCGCCGACATCGGCTTCGCGGCAGGTGCCCGGTTGTATGCGCTCGCCTGGCCGTGGCTCGAGGCAGCGGCAGCGTGGCCGCAAGCGCTCGTGACACTGTCACCGCCTCTCTGGGTCTGGCTCGTCATGGTGCCGGCAGTGGGCATTGCGATCCTTCCCTGGCCAGGCCGCCTGCGTGCCACAGCCATGGCCGCACTCATACCGCTCCTTGGCGCGGGACCAATTGCGCCCGCGCCCTCGCAGGTCGCCATCATGGTGTTCGACGTCGGGCGCGGGCAGGCGGCCGTGATCCGCACGCGGCGCGAAGTCATCGTTTTCGGGACCGGCGACAGCTTCGGCACGAATGGCCGGCGCATGGCGCGCGTCGTCGTACCCTGGCTGCGCTCGCAGCACATCACGCGGGTCGATCGCCTCGTCATGCCGCATCTTCGTGGGGATCATGCGAGCGGGGCCGCCGAACTCGTCGCAGCGATCGCGGTCGAAGAAATTCTCGTGCCGCGCCCGTGGCCGGGCGGACCGGAGCACGTCGCGCTGTGCGCGGACACCAGCGCGTGGACCAGCGGGCCGGCCCGGTTCACGATGACGGCAGACTGCGACCTGTCACTCTCGATCGGGCCCCGGCAATTCGCATTCGCTCGCCCCGCACGCTTCGATACCGCGCGTGGCGGTGCAATCAGCCTCATGATCGACGCTGCAAGCGGGGACATGGTGCAGTGGGCCGCCCGCGACGGCTATCCATGGCCGTGGCGCGCTCCGGTATGATGCGCACGGTTTGCACAGCTTCGAGGGCAGGACGGATGTGGGAAATCGTGCGCGCGGGCGGGCCACTGATGTGGCCGATCATCCTGTGTTCCATAGGCGCCGCGGCGATCATCCTCGA
Source organism: Pseudomonadota bacterium (assembly GCA_963204795.1). Lineage (GTDB taxonomy): Bacteria > Pseudomonadota > Gammaproteobacteria > Steroidobacterales > Steroidobacteraceae > CADEFQ01. Next base: position 14,964 of record CAUJHX010000281.1, read on the forward strand.
GCGATTCTGGACCCTGCAGGACAAACGGGTGATCCCCCCCGATCTCACGAAGAAGGTCTGGGCGCTCATCGAGGGCAACCAGATCAACGACAAGGTCATCGCGGCGCTCGAGCAGAACTCGCCTCTCGGCCGGGTGCTCGCTGCCGGCCTCGCCAACCGTCACCGGCCCCGTGAAATCATGATGGAGCGCCTGCAGGACACCGGGCGCCATGTGGTGCACGAGCTCGAGCGGTTTCTCAACTCGCTCAACATGATCGCGGGCGTGAGCCCGCTGCTCGGGCTCCTCGGCACGGTGACCGGCATCATCAAGGCGTTCAACGCCATCCAGGCGGGCGGCATGGGCGATCCGCGCATGCTGTCGGGCGGCATCGCCGAGGCGCTGATCACGACCGCCGCCGGGCTGACCGTCGCGATTCCATCGCTGATCGGCTTTCGCCTGCTGCGCGGCAAGGTCGATCGCATCGTGATCCAGATGGAGAAGGACGCGCTGCGCCTCGCTGATGCGGTCGATGCGGCGGCGGGCCGCGATCGGGCGGGGGCGGCGTGAACCTCAAGCCGCGCCGTACTGATGAGCCCGAGCTCAACCTCACCTCGCTGATCGACGTGGTGCTGCTCCTCATCGTGTTTTTCATGCTCTCTTCGACTTTCGTGCAGGAGGGGCGCCTGCGGGTGCGCCTGCCCGAGGCGCGCGATGTGCCGGTACAGCGCCCGGCGAAGGAGGCAATCGTCGTGACTGTCACGCAGGGCGGCGGCTATCGCGTCAACGAGCGCGACCTCGTCAATGCGAGCGCCGCTACGCTGCGCGCGGCGCTGCTCAAGGTCGCGGGCGATGAGCGCAGCGCGCCTGTGACGCTGCGCGCCGACGGCCGCGCGACCCACCAGTCGGTGGTCACCGCGATGGACGTGCTCGGCAAGCTCGGCTTCACGGAGATCAACATCGCGACCGTCAGCGACGCGGGTGCCGCAACGCCGTGAACGTACCGGCGGCCCCGACCGTCATCGCCAGTCCCCGGCAGGTCTATCGCCGGCTGCTCGGCTACGCGCGGCCCTGGATCGGCACCTTCCTGATCGGCGTGCTGGGCATGGCGCTCTTTGCCGCAACCGATGCGCTGCTCGCGTACCTCGTCAAGGTCTTCCTCGGCGGTGCCTTCGTCGAGCGTGACCCGCGTGTCATCTGGCTCGTGCCACTCGGTGCGGTCGGGCTCTTCTTCCTGCGGGGTGTCGGCGATTATGTGTCGAATTATTTTCCGGCGTCCGTCGGGCGACGGATCATCAAGACGCTGCGCGGCGAACTGTTCGCGAAATACCTGCGGCTGCCCGTGTCCTGGTTCGATGCGACCTCTACGGGGGAGATGCTCTCGCGCCTCACCTTCAATATCGAGCAGGTTGCCGAGGCGACCACCAATGCGGTCACGGTACTGATCCGCGACACGCTCACGATCATCGCGCTGCTCGGCTATCTCTTCTGGATGAACTGGCAGCTCGCCGCCTTCGCGCTCGTGCTCGCGCCATTCATTTCGTGGCTGATCCGGCGGATCAACAGTTCTTTCAGGCGCTACAGCGCGCGCATCCAGAACTCGATGGCCGATGTCACGCGCGTCGCGAAGGAATCCTTCGATGGCCAGCGCGTCGTGCGGGTATTCAACGCGCAAGCGCGGCAGGAGGCGGCCTTCGAGGTGGCAAACGAGGCCAATCGCCACAGCAACATGCGCCTCATCAATGCGCGCGCGATGAGCAACCCGGTGGTGCAGTTCATCGCGGCGATCGGGCTCGCGGGCGTGCTCTATTTCGCGATCAGCCAGGTGCAGCGTCAGGAGATGCGCGTCGACGACTTCATGTCGTTCCTGACGGCGCTGCTGCTGATCACGGCGCCGCTGCGCCGCCTCGTCAACGTGTTCGGGCCGCTGCAGCAGGGGATTGCCGCCGGTGCCAGCGTCTTCGCCGTACTCGATGCGGCGGGCGAGGACGAAGGCGGTCAGCAGCGGGTGGCCCGGGTGAAAGGCGACATCGAGTACCGCGGCGTGAGTTTCATGTATCGCGCCGACAAGGGCCAGGTGCTGCGTGACATCGACTTGCGCGTGCCGGCCGGGCGCACGCTCGCGATCGTCGGGCGCTCGGGCAGCGGCAAGTCGACGCTCGTGGCCCTGTTGCCGCGCTTCTACGATGCCGATGCCGGCAGCGTGCGGCTCGACGGCATCGACGTGCGCGACTATGCGCTCGCGAACCTGCGCGACCAGGTCGCGGTCGTGAGCCAGGAAGTCGTGCTCTTCAACGACACGATCCGTGCCAATATCGCCTTCGGTCATCCGGATGCCTCGCCCGCGCGGGTCGAAGCGGCGGCCGAGGCAGCCTTTGTGATGGATTTTGCGCGCGACCTGCCGCAGGGGCTCGATACGCTCGTCGGTGATCGCGGCGCGCTGCTCTCGGGCGGCCAGCGCCAGCGCATTTCGATCGCGCGCGCAATCCTGAAGGACACGCCCGTGCTGGTGCTCGACGAGGCGACATCGGCGCTCGATACCGAGTCCGAGCGGCACATCCAGGCGGCACTCGCGCGCCTGCAGTCGGGCCGCACCACCCTCGTGATCGCGCACCGGTTGTCGACCGTGGAGCAGGCCGACGAAATCATCGTCATGGACGAGGGTGCGATCGTCGAGCGCGGCGCGCACGCCGCGCTGCTCGCGCGCGACGGCGTCTACGCACAGCTGCACCGCCTGCAGTTCAGCGCCTGAAGCGCCGGCGCCGCCATGGAGAAATGGCTGAACACGGTCTGGTACGGGCGCGCCTCTGGCGCGGCGCTGCTGCGCCCGCTCTCCTGGCTCTATGCCTTGATCGTCGGCGCGCGCCGGGGCGCCTATGCGGCGCGTCTCCTGCCGGTCACGAAGCTCGCAACACCCGTGGTCATCGTCGGCAATCTCACGGTGGGCGGCACCGGCAAGACGCCCTTCGTCGTCTGGCTCGTCGGGGAACTCGCGGCGATGGGCCGCAGGCCCGGCGTCGTCTCGCGTGGCTACGGGCGACGCGGTGACGCGCCGCGACTCGTCGAAGCCGGTTCCCGGGCAGCCGAGGTCGGAGATGAGCCGTTGCTGCTGCGCCGACGCACCGGTTGTCCCGTTGCGGTCGGTCGCGAGCGCGCCGTCGCGGGGCGGCTCCTCGCGACGCAGAATGTCGATGTCGTCATCGCCGACGACGGGCTGCAACACCTGGCACTCGCGCGCGATTGCGAACTCGTGCTGATCGATGGCGCGCGCGGCTTCGGCAATGGGTTGATGCTGCCCGCAGGCCCGCTGCGGGAGCGCGCCGGGCGCCTGCGCACGGTCGATGCGGTGATCATTCTCGACGGCTCGCGCGAGCGCAGCCTCGCCGGGCGGCCTGTGTTTCACATGCGGTTCGAGGCGGCGGGCGTGCTGCCGCTCACCGGGCCGCGCGAGGCTGCGCTGCCGCTCGCGAGCCTGGCGGGGCAGCGGGTGCACGCCGTGGCCGGCATCGGCAATCCGGAACGATTCTTCCGCCTGCTGCGGGCCGCCGGCCTCGACGTGATTCCGCACCCATTCCCCGATCACCACGCCTTTACGGCCGCTGACCTCGCCTTCGAAGACGGTCTGCCGGTCCTCATGACGGAGAAAGATGCCGTAAAATGCGCGCCGTTCGCGTCGTCGCGACTGGGATACGTGCCCGTCACCGCCGCGTTCAGCGACGACGATGCGCGCGCGCTGCTCGCGATCGTTACGGCAAGGATCGATCCGGCCCGAACCGGCCGCTGAGGAACCACGTGGATACGCGACTGCTCGACATCATCGCCTGCCCGCTCTGCAAGGGGCCGGTGGTTCACCAGCGCGAGGAGGCAGTACTTGTCTGCCGCATCGACCGGCTCGCTTATCCGATCCGCGACGGCGTGCCGATCATGCTCGTGGAAGAGGCACGGCAACTTGCGGCGAGCGATCCGCTGCTCGAGCGCTGAGGGGGCCCGCGCGCATGTTCCGCATCATCATCCCCGCGCGCTACGAGTCGACACGTTTCCCCGGCAAGCCGCTGGCCCTGATCAGCGGCCGGCCGATGATCGTGTGCGTCTACGAGCGGGCGCGTGCCACGAGCGCGCGCGAAGTCATCGTGGCGACCGACGACGAACGGATTGCCGCCGCAGCACGCCTCGCGGGCGCCGACGTGTGCATGACAGCGGATTCACACGCCTCCGGCACGGATCGCATCGCGGAGGTCGCGCGTCTGCGCCGGTTTGGCGCGGATGACATCGTCGTCAACCTGCAGGGCGATGAGCCTCGCATGCCGGCGGCCCTCATCGAGCAGGCGGCTGCGGCGCTTGCCGCGCACCCGTCCGCGGCCATCGCGACCGTTGCATCGCCGCTCGGCTCGCACGCGGAATTTGTCGATCCGAATGTCGTCAAGGTGGTGACTGATCGCGGGGGCAGGGCGCTCTATTTCAGCCGCGCGCCGATTCCGCATGATCGTGATGGCACGGGCCACGAGGCGCTGCGTCACATCGGGCTCTACGCGTGGCGTACGCGCGCGTTGCTGCAATTCGCGTCTCTGGCGCCCACACGACTCGAGTCGCTCGAAAAGCTCGAGCAGCTGCGCGCGCTCGAGCACGGCATGGAGGTTCGTGTGGTCGCGGCCGCGGAGCCGCCGGGTGCGGATATCAATACGCCGGAGGATCTGGCGCGGCTTTGAGGGCTGCGGGCTGCGAGCTGCGAGCCATGGGCGACGGGCTGCGGGCTGCGGGCCGGAGGCGCCACGTCACAACTATCGCGCGTGTGCTTGCGCATGTTGCCGGTTTGCCGACAAGGGGGCGGTACCCTGCCGGGATGCGCTGGGCCGCCAAAAATACGGCGCCGGATCTCAGACCCGGGCGGTCAGGAGGCGCCCCGTGGGTGTCGCGCGGGCGGCCCCATGCGGAGAGTAAGTGTCCCGGCGACGTTCCGCGCCGCCCGTGAGTGCCTCGAGCCGGCCCGTCACACTGCGAAGCTGCGCGGTGGCAAGTGCGCCGTTGCGGTCGTTCAGCGTGCGACAGCGGCGCGTGAGTTCGGTACAGCCCGTCCAGCGATTGGCGAGGTGACCGTCCGGATCGCACCAGTGGAGGAGCTTGCGCATGCCGTCCGCATCGCTCGCGTACCCAAGCATGCGACAAAGGGATGTGCGCTCGCCGTCCACCCGCAACAGGGTTCCCACGCAGTTCTGTCGCTCGCGCCCCGCGGCCGCCAGTGCCTCGATGTCGCGCGCGACGAGCAGACCGTGTTCGCGATCCAGCAGTTCTTCCAGCCGTGCGAGCGCGGTTGCCTGATCGGCGATGAGCCGCTCGAGCGTTTCGCGGGTGAGGGCGGGGTCCATGTGCGGGGCGCTAACGGGCGGAGCGCACGAGGCTCGCGAGGTCGTGTTCGAACACGAGCAGTTTCGTGGCCGTGGCCTGCGCATCGACGGTGTAGCTGCCATCCTCGATGGCCTTGCGGATCTTCGCCACGCGCGCTTCGTCCACCTGCGAGAGGCGGCTCAAGGTCGCTTCGAGCGCGGCCAGCTGACGCGCGCTTTCGGTAATCTGTACGCCTCCTGCAGGACTGGGCTGCGGGCGGCCTCCGGTTTCACCAGCGGTGGAAGAGCGGGCACGTGTCACGGCCGCAGGTTCAGACGCCCTGACAGGTTTGCCATCCAATCCATTGATTTTATTAGTCATCACAAAGCCCTCTCGTCCGTGTCATGAGGGGTATCGGCCGCGCGCGCCATTTCTTTAGCAGATTCCGCGACGGGGTGCACAGCGTTCAGGGCGCCACCCGTACGCTGGAAGCGTTTTCGACCACGCCCTCGACAACCTTGAGCGAGGACAGGTTCTGCACTCGCACGCGCTCATCCTGCGCGCCGTCGCCCAGGGCGCGCCCTGGCGCGCGCACGCGGATGCCGCCGGCCGAGGCGATGAGGGTCACGGTCTGGCCACGCCTCACGATCTTGTCCGCGGCGAACCAGGTTGCGGGGAGCGGCGCTCCGGCGGGCGCTGAACGCTCGAGGTGCCGACCCGCGAGTTCATCGAGGGTCCGTATATAGAGGTGCGCGAGTCCCTCCACTTCGATGCGCCGGCTCGTCACATCAGCCGCCGTCAGCGATCGGCCGCGTGACGCGGGCGCCTTCAGTACCAGGACATCGACTTCGCTGCGAATCGTGACCGGCACATTGATCCGCCACCGCGCACCCTCCGTGCACGTGACGACGACCGAGGTGCGCGCGCCCGGTGCCGCGCCCGCCGACCATCTTGCGACGAGCGGCGTCACGCAGCGCGGGAGTCGCAGGCGCTCATCCAGGCGTGCAGCGTGGATTCGCACTGTTCCGTGCGCGCGGGCGGGGGTTTCCCTGCGCACGAATGCCTCCGCCGCGCGAGCGATGCCCGCGGGATCCTGGATGGGCTGCGCGCAGGCGCGGTTCGCGCCGGGCAGCACGAGGCCGAGGAGGATGAAGGTGTGCAGCGCTTTCAACATGCCCCTCTGCGCTGCAGTTTGCGTGCCAGCGATGCGCCGTATCGGGCGCCGATAAATGTTGTCCCGCAGCCCGAGGTTTGCCGGGCGCGGCAACCCTTTGCCGCCCTCGTGTGATCAGCGTCACGCCGCAGACCACGCGCTCCGCGTGAATCGGTCGCGATTCCCCGCAATGCCCCTCGTGGCACAGCGCTTGCTCTGTTCTCACGCAGTCAGATTTCTGACGGTGGGACCGACATGCGATTCGATCTTGACGCTTATCTCGGAGTGCACCAGCAGGCGCTGCTGCTCGGCGCCAGGCGTACCGAAGTGCTCGCGAACAACCTCGCGAACGCGGACACGCCCGGCTTCAAGGCCCGCGACATCGATTTCAGGGCGGCGCTCGCGGCCGCAGGCGAGGCCGGTGCACCGCTGCCGATGGCACAGACCTCCTCTCTGCATCTCGCCACGAGAGGCGTCGAGGGAGACGCGTCTGGAGCATTGCGCTATCGCACGCCGCTCGCGCCCTCGCTCGATGGCAACACGGTCGAGCCGCAGCTCGAGCAGGCGGCGTTCGCCGAAAACGCCGTGCGCTACCAGGCGACGCTCAGCTTTCTCAATGCGCGCTTTCGCAGCCTGATGACCGCGATCACGGGCCAGTAGCCACAGGAGTCACATGATGTCTTCGTTCAGGACTTTCGATATCGCAGGCTCGGGCATGGCGGCCCAGTCCGTGCGACTCAACACGGTGGCGAGCAATCTCGCGAACGCAGACAGCGTGGCAGGCAGCGCGGATGCCGTGTACAAGGCGCGCCACCCGTTGTTCGAGGCGGTGAGGCAGGCAATGTCCGGGCCGCAGGCAGTAGCCACCGGCGCAGGTGCCGCCGTGCGCGTCACGGGCATCGTCGAGAGCGACGCGGCGCCGGTCGCGCGCTACGAGCCGGGCAACCCGCTCGCGAACGCGGAGGGCTATGTCTACGCGCCCAACGTGAACGTGGTCGAAGAGATGGTCGACATGATTTCGGCGTCGCGCTCCTACCAGAACAACGTCGAGGTCATGGATACCGCCAAGACCATGATGATGGCCACCCTGAGGCTCGGACAGTCATGAGTACCGTACAGAACGACAGGACCACGAATCCCTACGCCGGCCTCGGCTTCGGCACCACCGGCGCGCGGGTGGCGGGCAAAGGTGATGACACGCTCGACCAGCAGGACTTCCTCATGCTGCTCACGACGCAGATGAAGAACCAGGACCCGCTGAAGCCGCTCGATTCCACGCAATTCGTCTCGCAGCTCGCGCAGTTCAGTCAGGTGTCGGGCGTGCAGGAGATGAACGCGTCGCTTGCGGCCCTCAGCACCAGCATGAAGAGTTCGGCCGTGCTCGATGGTGCCTCGCTCGTCGGGCGCTACGTGCTGCTCGAGGGCGACCGCGCGGCGCTCGCCACCGATGGCACGATCGTCGGCGGTGTATCGACACCGGAGGGCGCCACGTCGATCACGGTGAACGTGCGCAACGAGGGCGGCGAGCTCGTGCGCTCGATGCAGCTCACGCCGACCGCGGGCACGACGCTCTTCAGCTGGGATGGGCTGGCCGCCGACGGCACGCAAGCGCCCGCCGGCCCGTACACGATCGACGCCGCCGCCGTCGTCTCTGGCGCGAGCCAGGCGGCCGACACGTTGATCGCCGATCTCGTTGCGAGCGTCAGTATCGAGCCCGGCACCTTTGCGCTGAGGCTCAACACCCCGGGCGCCGGTGCCGTGACCCTCGCCGACGTACGCCAGGTTTTCTGAAACAGATTCCGACTGCAGGAGCATACGCACCATGCCATTCACGATCGCACTCAGCGGACTCAATGCCGCATCGGCCGATCTTGCTGTTACCGCGAACAACATCGCAAACGGCTCGACCTCGGGCTTCAAGAGCTCGCGCACCGAATTCGCCGACCTTTTCGCCGTCACGCCCTTCGGGGTTTCGAGCACCGCGACCGGCAACGGCGTGAAAGTCGCGTCGGTGGCCCAGCAGTTCACGCAGGGCAACATCGATTTCACCGACAGCAACCTCGATCTGGCGCTCTCGGGCGATGGCTTCTTCACGCTGAGTGATGCGGGCTCGCTCGCGTACTCGCGTGCGGGGGCTTTCAAGGTCGACAACCAGGGCTATGTGGTGAGCGGGACGGGCGCGAGGCTGCAGGTGTTTCCGCCACTGCCGAACGGTGGCTTCAATACCGGTGGCCTCGCGGATCTGCGGCTCATGACCAACGAGAGCGCACCGCAGGCAACCTCCACTATCGACATGACGCTGAACCTGCCTGCCGATGCGACGGCGCCGGTGACGGCTTTCGACCCCGCCGATGCGTCGAGCTACAACCGCCAGACCTCGATGACCGTGTATGACTCGCTGGGCGCCGCGCACACGACCAGCTTCTACTTCGTCAAGGGTGCGCTCGCCAATGAATGGACCGTGCAGGCCTATACCGACGGCACCGCCGTGGGTACGCCGCAGGTGCTGACCTTCAACAGCAGCGGCGCGCTCGTCACCCCCGCCGCGGGCACGATCGCCTTCCCGCCGTACACGCCGGCGACCGGTGCCGCCCCGCTCGCACTGACGCTCGATGTCGCGGGCGCAACCCAGTACGGCAGCGGCTTCGGCGTGCAATTCACGCAGGACGGATTCACGACAGGCGCGCTTTCCGGGATCGACGTGGATCCAACGGGAGTCGTGAGCGCTCGCTACACCAACGGCCGCTCGATTCCGCTGGGTCAGGTGGCGATCACGAACTTTGCGAACGTGCAGGGCCTGCAGAAGCTCGGGGACACGCAGTGGGGCGAGACCTTCACTTCGGGCGGGGCCCAGCGCGGTACGGCCGGCAGCTCGGGCTACGGCCAGATCCAGTCGGGCGCGCTCGAGGCGTCGAACGTCGAGATCACGCAGCAGCTGGTCAACATGATCATCGCGCAGCGCAACTTCCAGGCAAACGCGCAGATGATCTCGACGGCCGACCAGATCACGCAGACGATCATCAACATCCGCTGATGGACAAGTACCTCTATGTGGCGATGTCCGGCGCGAAGGAGACCCTGCGCGCACAGGCCGTCAACAGCCACAACCTCGCGAACGCCAGCACGACTGGCTTTCGTGCCGACCTCGCCGCCTTCCAGACGCGCGCGGTCGACGGCACCGGCTTCGCCTCGCGCGCCTACGCGACAAACGCCACGATCGGTTGGGACACGACGACGGGCGCGCTGCTCTCCACCGGGCGCGACCTCGATGTCGCGGTGAACGGTGAGGGCTGGATCGCAGTGCAGTCCGCCGATGGGAGCGAGGCCTACACGCGCGCGGGCGACCTGCGCGTCGACACGAGCGGCACGCTGCGCAATGGCGCGGGCGATATCGTGCTCGGCGACGGCGGACCTGTCACCGTGCCGCAGAGCAATTCGGTGCTGGTCGGTGCCGATGGATCCGTATCGATCGTGCCGCTCGGGCAGGGCCCCGAGACGACCGCGGTGATCGGGCGGATCAAGCTCGTCAAGCCGCCGGTGGACAGCCTCGAGCGCGGCGTCGACGGACTCTTTCGCATGAAGGACGGCAGTCAGGCACCCGCCGATGCGTCCGTCCAGCTCGCCTCGGGCGTGCTCGAGTCGAGCAACGTCAATGCGGCCGGTGCGATGGTCGAGATGATCGAGCTCGCGCGCCGCTTCGAACTGCAGGTCAAGGCCATACGCACCGCGGAGGAGGACGGCGCCACCGCCGCCCGCCTGCTGCGCGTGTAACGGAGGATATCTCATGAACTCAGCACTCTGGGCGGCGAAGACGGGCCTCGATGCGCAGCAGACGCGCATGGCGGTCACGTCGAACAATCTCGCCAACGTCTCGACCAACGGTTTCAAGAAGGGCCGTGCGGTCTTCGAGGACCTCATGTACCAGAACGTGCGGCAGGTCGGCGGCTCGACCTCGCAGGACACCGAAGCGCCGTCGGGCCTGTCGCTCGGCACGGGCGTGCGCATCGTCGCGACCGAGAAGCTCTATACGCAGGGCAGCTTCGCCAATACCGGCAATCCGCTCGATGTGGCGGTCAGTGGCCGTGGCTTTTTCCAGGTGGACTTGCCCGATGGCACCACAGGCTACACACGCGACGGTGCGTTCCAGCTGAATGCGCAGGGCGAGCTCGTGACCTCGAGCGGCTATCGCCTGCAACCCGGCATCACGATTCCGGACGGTGCCCAGTCGATCTCGATCGGCAGCGACGGCGTCGTGTCCGCGCTCACGGCCGGACAGACTGCGCCCGTGCAGGTGGGAACGCTGCAGCTCGTGGATTTCGTCAATCCCGCGGGCCTGCAGCCGCGTGGCGAGAACCTCCTCGTCGAGTCGGTCGCGAGCGGTCCGCCGCAGGCCGGCACGCCGGGCCTCAACGGCCTCGGCACGGTGGTGCAGGGCTCGCTCGAGGCATCGAATGTCAATGTCGTCGAAGAACTCGTCAACATGATCGAGACGCAGCGGGCGTACGAGATGAACTCGAAGGCGATCTCGACGACCGACCAGATGCTCGCGTACGTGACGAACCAGCTGTGATCACCATGACAGCGCTCGCCCGTTCGTTGCTGTTGACTGTGGCCGCCGTCGCCGCGGGTTGCGTGTCCGCGCCCGATGATGACGCCTTCGGCGCCTGGCAGGACGAGGATCCTGCCATGGCGCCCGCAGCGAACGGTGCGATCTATCAGGCGGGTCGGGACGTGGCGCTCTTCGAGAACGCGGTTGCGCGCAATGTCGGCGATCTCGTCGTGATCCGTCTTGCCGAGCAGACGCAGGCGAGCAAGAGCGCGACGACCAGCACCAAGAAGTCGACCTCGGCAGACCTTCCGGGCCCCACGATTGCAGGCCGGCCGGTCACGGTCAACGGCACCCAGGTATTGCAGATGGGCATGGAGAACGAGACGGAATTCAGCGGGTCGGGCTCGAGCGCGCAGAGCAACCGGCTTTCCGGCGAGATCAGCGCAACAGTGGTCCGCCGGCTCGGCAACGGCAACCTCGTCGTGCGCGGCCAGAAGTGGCTCACGCTCAACCAGGGCAGTGAGTACGTGCGCGTCGAAGGGGTCATCCGGCCGATCGACATCCAGCCCGACAACACGATCGAATCGTGGAAGGTCGCCAACGCCCGCATCGGCTACGGCGGACGGGGCTCGCTGGCGTCGGCCAACAAGCCCGGGCTCCTCGCGCGGTTCTTCAATTCGCCCCTGATGCCGTTCTGACCATGCACAAGCTCATTGCCACATTGCTGCTTGCCACCCTTGCCGCCGTGCCGGCCCACGCCGAGCGCGTCAAGGATCTCGCCTCGGTAGCGGGCGTGCGCTCGAACCAGCTCATCGGCTACGGCCTCGTCGTTGGTCTCGATGGCACGGGCGACCAGACGAGTCAGGCGCCGTTCACGATCCAGAGCATCCGCACGATGCTCGCGAAGTTCGGCGTGACGATTCCCGACAACGTGAACCCGCAGCTGAAGAATGTCGCGGCCGTCACGGTGACCGCGGATCTGCCGCCGTTCGCGAAAGCGGGGCAGAGCATCGATGTGACGGTCGCCTCGATCGGCAACGCGCAAAGCCTGCGCGGCGGCACCCTCATCATGACGCCACTGCGCGGTGCCGATGGCCAGGTCTATGCAATCGCGCAGGGCTCGATGATCGTCAGCGGCTTTGGCGTATCCGGCAAGGATGGCTCGCGCATCGCAGTCAACGTGCCGAGCGGTGGACGCATCCCGAATGGCGCCACTGTCGAGCGCGAAGTCGGCAACAGCTTCGGCACCGAGCCGTTCGTGATGCTGAACCTGCACACTCCCGATTTTTCGACGGCCGCGCGCCTGGCAGACGGCGTCAACCACCTGCTCGGCCCTGGCACGGCCGAAGCGATCGACGCCGTGTCGGTACGCGTCGCCGCGCCGAAGGAACCAGGCCAGCGCACGCCCTATCTCGCGGCGCTCGAGGAGATCGATATCCAGCCCGGGGACGCTCCCGCGCGTGTGATCGTCAATTCGCGCACCGGCACGGTAGTGATCGGCAATCGGGTGCAGGTGCGGCCGGCCGCGGTGGCCCACGGCTCGTTGTCGGTCACGATCACCGAGCGGGTCGATGTCAGCCAGCCCAATCCATTCGGTCGGGGCGAGACGGTGGGCGTGCAAAGGAGCGAGCTCGATGTCTCGCAGCCTGAGGCGCGGATGTTCGTGTTCGACGCAGGTGTCAACCTCGACGAGATCGTGCGCGCCGTCAATCAGGTCGGCGCGGCGCCCGGCGACCTCGTCGCCATCCTCGAGGCGCTCAAGGCCGCCGGCGCGCTGCGCGCCGAGCTGATCGTGATCTGATGAGCGTTGCACCCGCCGTCGGCAGCACATTCGGCGATGCGGAGACACTCGCCTCGCTCAAGCGCGCGGACCGCTCGCAGACGCCGGAGGCGCTGCGCGAGACGGCGCGCCAGTTCGAGAGCCTCTTCACGCGCATGCTGCTGAAGTCGATGCGCGCGACCTCCTTCGATGACTCCATGACGGGGCAGGGGGAGGGCTTCTACCGCGACCTGTTCGATGACCAGCTCGCGATCGAACTGTCGAAAGGCAAGGGACTCGGGCTCGCCGACATGCTGGTCGAACAATTGAAGCGCGCCGGACTGACGCAGACAGGCAATGCAGCACCCCCTGGCGGGATGCCTGATGCGGTCGATGCAGTGAAGCACCGGTTCGTGCAGGAATTATGGCCGCATGCCGAGGTCGCGGGCGCGGAACTTGGCGTCGATCCGAGGACGCTCATTGCGCATGCGGCACTCGAGACTGGCTGGGGTCGTCATCTGCCGCAAGGCGAGAACGGTCGCCCGAGCCACAATTATTTTGGCATCAAGGCGACAGCGTGGAACGGCGCGAGCGTCGAGGCAGGCACCACCGAATTTGCAGGTGGTGTTGCACACGAGCACACGGCGCGCTTTCGCGCCTACGGATCGCCTGGCGAGAGCTTTCGCGATTATGTCGCGTTGATCCGGGACAACCCGCGGTATGCAGGAGCGAAAGGCACGGGTGCCGACACCGCCTCGTTTGCACGTGCCCTGCAAGCCGGAGGCTATGCCACCGACCCCGACTACGCCGCGAAACTCGCACGGGTCGCGAGCGTGCTCAAGTTCACACCGGCCGCGCCGATAAGCGGCAACCTGGAGACCTGATCCACCATGGCAGACGTCATGTCCACTGCCGTCTCGGGCCTGCTCGCATTCCAGCGCGGGCTCGATACGACGAGTCAGAACATCGCCAATGCAGCGACGCCCGGCTACAGCCGCCAGCGCGTCGAGCTCGCGACCCGGCCAGCGCAAGCCTACGGCAGCGGCTGGATCGGCTCGGGCGTCAAGGTCGCCACCGTTGCGCGCGTCCATGACACCTACCTTGCAGCCCAGGTGCGCTCGAGCGCCTCGAGCCTTGCGCGCTACGACACCCTTGCGACCGAGGCGGGGCGCCTCGACAACGTGCTCGGTGATTCGTCAGCGGGGCTCGCGACGGCGTTCCAGGGGCTCGTCAACGCCTTCCAGGAAGTCTCGAACGATCCCTCGTCGGTGACGGCGCGGCAGGCGTTGCTGTCGCGGGCGAGGATATTCACGGACCAGCTGGCAGGATACGACAGCCGCCTGCGCGGCTTTGCCACGGAGGTGAATACGCGCCTGCAGTCCGGCACCGCCAGAGTTTCCGCCATCGCGGACAGCCTCGCCAAACTCAACACCCGGATCGTCGATGCGTACGGGCGCACCGGACAGCCGCCGAACGATCTGCTCGACCAGCGCGATGCCCTGGTCGGTGAGCTCGCCTCGTACATCGACGTGTCGGTCGTCACGCAGGACGATGGCTCCGCGAATGTCTATATCGGCACGGGCCAGCCGCTCGTCGTCGGCAATACCGCAACAGCGCTCACCGTGGCCCCGGACCCCTTCGATCCGGCGAAGCTCAATGTGGCGATCCGCTCGAACGGAGCGACGGTTGACGTTTCCTCGCAGATGTCGGGCGGCAGCCTCGGCGGGCTGCTCGAATACCGCCGGGAGATCCTCGATCCCGCCCGCGACGCCCTCGGGAAAGTGGCCGCTGGCGTCGTCGCCATTGTCAACGGGCAGCACACGCAGGGCATCACGCTCTCTGGCGCGCTCGCCACGGACTTCTTTTCGATGGGCGGTCCTGCCGTGCTTGCCTCGTCGGGCAATGGCGGCAATGCCACGGTGACTGCCGCGATCACGGACGCGCGCGCCCTGACGGGTCACGACTATCTGCTCGAATTTGCCGGCAGCTGGCAATTGCGCGATATCACGAGCGGCGCCTCCGTTCCGCTGTCGGGTTCCGGCACGGCAGCCGATCCCTTCATCGCCGACGGATTGTCATTCGTCGTGGGTAATGCTGCCATCCCGGGCGACAAGTTCAGGATCGAGCCCACCCGCGATGTCGTCAGCGGCCTGCGACTCAATCTCGATGATCCCGCCTCGGTTGCCGCGGCATCCCCGGTCCGCACGTCCGTCGGCATCGGCAACACGGGTTCGGGCTCGATTTCGCCACCGACCGTGACGGATGTCGGCAATCCTGCGCTGCGCAATCCGGTCACCATCGAGTTCACGTCGGCTACCACCTACTCGGTGAACGGCGCAGGCTCGTTTGCCTTTGCGCCGGGTGCCACCATCGCCGTCAATGGCTGGAGCGTGCGCATCGATGGCGCGCCCGCGGTCGGCGACCGGTTCACCGTCAGCGACAACTCGAGCGGCAGAGGCGACAACAGCAATCTCCTCGCCATGCTCGGTGCGCTCGATGCGCCATCGCTCGGCAATGGTACGGCCTCGATTGCCGACGCGGCGACGCAGCTCGTTGCGCGCATCGGCACCCAGACTGCGCAGGCACAGGCCAATCGCGATGCGTTCGCCGTGGTGCACGACCAGGACGTCGCCGCGCAGCAGTCGGTATCCGGGGTCAACCTCGACGAGGAGGCCGCCAACCTCATCATGCTGCAGCAGGCCTATCAGGCATCCGCGCAGCTCATTGCGGTGGCACAGTCCATGTTCGACTCGCTGCTGAATGCCACGAGGAGATGACCGTGCGCACATCGACGATGGGAATGCACTACAGTCTCGTCAGCCAGATGCAGCAGCGGCAGTCGGGCATGGCGCAGGCGCAGTTGCAGGTTTCGTCCGGCAGGCGCGTGCTCACACCTGCGGATGATCCAGTCGCGGCGGGGCGCATCCTCGCACTCGAGAACCAGCTCTCCGCCTGGTCGCAGTACGGGCGCAACGCCAATGCGGTGCAGACGCGCCTGTCGATCGGAGAGCAGGCGCTCGCCGATGCGGGCAAGCTCCTGCAGCGCGTGCGCGATCTCACCCTCGCGGCGAACAGCGGCACGCTCGACGACGAGGCGCGCCGGGCGATCGCGACGGAGGTCGCCGAACGCGGCGCAGAATTGCAGGCGATCGCGAACCGTCGCGATGCCGCCGGTGAGTACCTGTTCGCCGGCAACAGCGCGCATACGCAGCCCTTCGTCCGCACGGCAGGCGGCATGAGTTACGCGGGGGACCAGGCGACGCGCGCCGTGCAGGTGAGCCCGACCCAGTTCGTGAACGTGGGCCACAGTGGTTACCAGGTCTTCATGAGTGTCCCGGAGGGCAACGGCGTCTTCACGGTCGATACGGGCGCCGCCAACGCGGGTTCCGGCTGGATCGCGCCGCTCTCGGTCATCAACCCTGCAGCCTGGAGTGGTGACAGCTATACCGTACGCTTCGTCGATTCGGCGAACTACGAGATCCTCGACTCCTCGAATGCGCAGGTGGCGTCCGGAGCCTACGTCCCGGGTGATCGCATCGAATTCAACGGCGTGAGCTTCGCGATCGCCGGAGCACCGGTGGCAAACGATACCTTCCTTGTCTCGCAGGCAGGGCGGCAGGATGTCTTCGCGACACTCGATGCGCTCACGGCGACCTTGCGTGCCCCGGTTGACACGGACGCAGACCGCGCGCGCTTCACCACGGATATCACGGGCGCGCTCGCGCAGATCGACGGGGCGATGAATCATCTGCTCAACGTGCGCTCGGAGGTCGGTGCGCGCCTCAACGTCCTGGACAACGTGAATGCCTCGCGCGAGTCCCTCGAACTCGAGTTGCAGACAGCCGCCTCGAAGCTGCGGGATGTCGACATGGTCGAGGCGCTCAGCCGACTCACGCTCGAACAGACGGCGTTGACGGCTGCGCAGAAGTCCTTCGCCCAGCTCGCGCGCCTGTCGTTGTTCGACTATCTGTGACGGCCGTCACAACCGGCGCATGGCGGCCCCGGCGCCCTCAAGCTTGCGCGGCGGGCACCGATACAGGGCATGTCACGGGTACCGGCGCAAAAGGCGCCCAGGCCGTACAGGAATCACGCTTCGGGCAGGTGCCCGCAGCCAGGCAACTACAGGAGTAATCGGTAATGGCACTTGTCATCAACACGAACGTGATGTCGCTCAACGCGCAGCGCAACCTCACGACCTCGGGCAACCAGCTCGCCACGTCGCTGCAGCGCCTGTCCTCGGGCCTGCGCATCAACAGCGCCAAGGACGACGCTGCGGGTCTTGCGATCTCGGATCGCATGAGCGCGCAGATCAACGGTCTCAACCAGGCGGTGCGCAACGCGAACGACGGCATCTCGCTCTCGCAGACGACGGAAGGCGCCCTGCAGGAAGTCACGAACAACCTGCAGCGCATCCGTGAACTGGCCGTGCAGTCGGCCAACGCGACGAACAGCGACAGCGACCGCGCCGCACTCGACCAGGAAGTGCAGCAGCGCATCGCCGAGATCGAGCGCATCGCGAGCCAGACTTCGTTCAACGGCCGCAAGGTGCTCGACGGTTC
>CAUJHX010000282.1 GCA_963204795.1 Pseudomonadota bacterium
ACGAGTGCCGCAATGGGCAGCAGCGGAGTGCTCAAGGTCTTCACGACCCGCGCCGACACGCTCTTCGGCGCGACCTTCATGGCGATTGCGGCAGAACATCCGCTGGCGCTGGCAGCGGCGGCGCGCGACCCGGAGCTTGCCGCGTTCGTCGATGAGTGCCGCCGCGGCAGCACCATGGAGGCCGATGTCGCGACGCAGGAGAAGAAGGGGTTGCCGACCGGCCTGCATGTGCGCCACCCCTTCACCGGTGCGCCGATCGAGGTGTGGGTCGCGAACTACGTGCTGATGGGCTATGGCGAGGGTGCCGTGATGGGCGTGCCCGCGCACGATGAGCGCGACTTCGAGTTCGCGGGCCGTCACGGCATCCCGATCGTCACGGTCGTGAAGTCGAAGAGTGGCGCGTATGGGAAGGCTGTTGCGCCCTGGATTCCCGCCTACGGCGAGCACGGCATTACGGTTGATTCGGGCGAGTTCTCGGGGCTCGAGTCCGATGCGGCGGTCGACGCGATCGCGGCGGCGCTCGAGGCACGCGGACTCGGAGCCAAGCGCGTGCAGTTTCGCCTGCGCGACTGGGGCATTTCGCGCCAGCGCTACTGGGGTTGCCCCATCCCCCTGATTCACTGCCCGGCCTGTGGCGATGTGCCGGTGCCGGACAAGGACCTGCCGGTCGTGCTGCCCGAGCATCTGGTGCCCGACGGCAGCGGCAATCCGCTCGCAAAGACCCCCGAGTTCGTCCATTGCACCTGCCCGCAATGTGGCGGCCCCGCCCGGCGCGAGACGGACACGATGGACACCTTTGTCGATTCGTCCTGGTATTTCCTGCGTTTCGCCTGCGCCGACAACGACGAGGCCATGGTCGATGCGCGCGCGCACTACTGGCTGCCGGTCGATCAGTACATCGGCGGTATCGAGCACGCGATCCTGCACCTGCTGTACTCGCGCTTCTGGACGCGCGTGATGCGCGACCTCGGGCTCGTCCAGCTCGACGAGCCGTTTGCGAAGCTCCTCACGCAGGGCATGGTACTGAATCACATCTACTACCGGCATCCCGAGGGCGGGCGGCGCAGCTATTTCAACCCGGCCGATGTCGAGATGCGCGACGGCGTGCCCGTGCTGATCGCAGATGGCAAGCCCGTGGTGCATGACGGCCTCGGCACGATGTCGAAGTCGAAAGGCAACGGCGTCGACCCTTCGAAACTCATCGGGGAGTTCGGTGCCGACACGGCGCGCCTCTTCATGATGTTCACGGCACCGCCCGAACAGTCGCTCGAATGGAGTGACGAGGGTGTGCAGGGCGCGTTCCGCTTCATCCGCCGCCTCTGGAAGGCCGTGCACGATCTCGTGTCGCTGGGACCGTTGCCATCCGCGGATTTTGCGGCGCTCGACATGGAGCAGAAGGCCCTGCGCCGCCTTGCGCACGAAACGCTTGCCAAGGTTACCGACGACATCGGCCGCCGGCACACTTTCAACACGGCCATTGCCGCCACGATGGAACTGCTGAATGTGGCGACACGCACCTCGACAGCGAGCGCCCAGGGGCGCGCGGTGGTCCGCGAGGCGTACGAGGTGATCGTGCTGACACTCTCGCCGATCATCCCGCACGTGACGCACGCGCTCTGGCAGTCCCTCGGCCACGCGACTGCGCTGATCGAGGAGCCTTGGCCGAAACCCGACCCGGTTGCACTCGTGCGTGATGAAATCGAACTGGTCGTGCAGGTCAACGGCAAGCTGCGCGGCAGGGTGACGGTTGCTGCGGGTGCGCCCGAAGAGGTGGTGCGCGCCGCTGCGCTGGCGGAGGAGAATGCGTGCCGGTTCATGGGCGGTAAACCCGTGCGCAAGGTGATCATCGTGCCCGGCAAGCTCGTGAATATCGTGGTGTAGCCTTGATGAACCGTCGCGTCGCAGTGGCCTTCCTCTCGCTCGCGGTGGCGGCGTCGACGGGCTGTGGACTGAGACTGCAAGGCCGCGAAGCCGCGCCGCAGGCTTTCGCGAGTGCCTTCATCGAGGTACAGGACGCGCAGAGCGATTTCGTGCAGGCCCTGTCGCGCTCGCTCTCGGCGAGCGGCGTGCGGCTCGAGCGCGACCGGGCGCGTGCCGAGGCCATCGTGCGCATCTCGCATGACGAGGTGAAGGAGCACGTGCTGTCGGTTTCGGCCCGCAACATCCCCCGGGAATACGAGCTCACCTATCGCGTGGAGTTCAGCGTGCAGAAGGGCGAAGTCGAGCTGCTCGCGCCGCGGGAAGCGTCGCTGTCGCGCGATTTCACGTTCGACGAGACGATCCTGCTCGCCAAGGAGCGCGAGCAGCGCGTGCTGGAAGATGCGCTCGCGCGTGATCTTGCGGCGATCGTGATGCGGCAACTCGCGGCGCTCTGAGGCGCCGGCAATGGCCGCCGGCGTCCTGCGTGTCAACGGCACCGACCGGGTGGCACTCGGCATGCTGCTCGCGCGGTACGGGCTCAAGCTGCGTTTCATCGCGCCCGAGGACAGCATTCCCGGCTCGTTCTGGGGCGAGAGTGAAGCGGGGCTCGTCGCGGATTGCCTGTACGCCCGCCTCGATACCCCTGTGCATTCGGTTCTCCACGAGGCCGCCCACTATGTCTGCATGACCCCGGAGCGTCGCGCGGGCCTCGATCGTGACGCCGGAGGCGACGATGCGGAGGAATGCGGCGTCTGTTACCTGCAGGTGCTGCTCGCGGATGCGCTGCCCGGCGTGGGTCGCGAGCGTCTGTGTGACGACATGGATGTCTGGGGCTACAGTTTCCGCGAGGGCCCGGTGCGCGCATGGCTCGCGGGCGA
>CAUJHX010000283.1 GCA_963204795.1 Pseudomonadota bacterium
CCCTCGTCGCGGCGGCGCCCGGCGCACTGTGTCGGCAGACCCTGGAAACAACCGCGTACGCCGGCCGCTGATCGCCGCTCCTCGGCGCCCTCCACGCTCGTCACCGGATGCCACGCTCTCCCTCCGGCGCGCCGCCGGCCATCCAACGCAGGCCGCCTCGCTGAGGTGAGGGAAGCTCAACTCACGTTGCGTTCCTCACCTCAAGGAAGTCGACGGACTGCGCGTTGCCAGCTGCCGGCCCGCGGTGCGGTGATTCATCCGCGGACGAGCGTGGCGGGCGCGCCCGGATAGCGAGGGAGCGGATGAATCACCGCGCCTCGGGCCCGCAACCCGCATCACGCAGTCCGCGGCCCCGCTCAGTACCGGTAATGATCGGGCTTGTAAGGCCCCTGGGGCGCGACGCCGATGTACGCAGCCTGTTCGGCCGTGAGTGTTGTCAGTCGCACGCCGATCCGGTCGAGGTGCAGCTGCGCCACTTTCTCGTCGAGGTGCTTTGGCAGCACGTAGACCTCGTTGCCGTACTTCTCACCGTGTGCGAACAGCTCGATCTGGGCGAGCACCTGGTTGGTGAAGGAGTTCGACATCACGAAGGAAGGGTGCCCGGTACCGCAGCCGAGATTCACGAGGCGTCCCTCGGCGAGCACGATCAGGCGCTTGCCGTCGGGGAAGATCACGTGATCGACCTGCGGCTTGATGTTCTCCCACTGGTACTGCCTGAGCGAGGCGATCTCGATCTCGCTGTCGAAGTGGCCGATGTTGCACACGATCGCCTGGTGCTTCATGCGGCGCATGTGATCGTGCGTGATCACGTTGAGATTGCCCGTTGCCGTGACGAAGATGTCGGCCTTGTCACAGGCCTCGTCCATCGTGACGACCTTGAAGCCTTCCATCGCCGCCTGCAGTGCGCAGATCGGGTCGATCTCGGTGATCCACACCTGCGCCGAGAGCGCGCGCAGGGATTCGGCGGAGCCCTTGCCGACATCGCCATAGCCGGCGACGACC
The DNA here is from genome assembly GCA_963204795.1 of Pseudomonadota bacterium. Taxonomy (GTDB): domain Bacteria; phylum Pseudomonadota; class Gammaproteobacteria; order Steroidobacterales; family Steroidobacteraceae; genus CADEFQ01. The sequence goes on from CAUJHX010000283.1 coordinate 1,003, forward strand.
GCGATCTTGCCCGCGACCATCACGTCGGTCGCGCGCTTGATCGCATCGACCAGCGATTCGCGGCAGCCGTAGAGGTTGTCGAACTTCGACTTCGTCACCGAATCGTTGACGTTGATGGCCGGGAAGGGCAGGCGGCCATCACGCTGCAGCTGATAGAGCCGCTTGACGCCGGTCGTTGTCTCCTCGGTGACACCCTTCACGTGGGCGAGCCGCTTCGAGTACCAGCCCGGGCTCTCGGCGAGGCGGCGGCGGATCGAGGCGTAGAGCGCCGTTTCCTCCTCGTTGGTCGGCTTCCCGATCACGGACGGATCCTTCTCCGCCTGCGAACCGAGCAGCAGCAGGAGCGTCGCATCGCCGCCATCGTCGAGAATCATGTTGGCGTGCTGGTTGCCCGGCCACTCGAAGATGCGGTGCGTGAATTGCCAGTACTCCTCGAGCGTCTCGCCCTTGTAAGCGAAGACCGGCGTGCCGCTTGCGGCGATTGCCGCGGCCGCGTGGTCCTGCGTCGAGTAGATGTTGCACGAGGCCCAGCGCACGTCGGCGCCGAGTTCCTTCAGCGTCTCGATCAGCATCGCCGTCTGGATTGTCATGTGCAGCGATCCGGCGATGCGCGCGCCGCGCAGCGGCTTCGCCGCGCCGAACTCCTTGCGGATCGCCATGAGGCCCGGCATCTCGGTCTCGGCGATGGCCATTTCCTTGTGGCCCCAGGCGGCGTCATTGATGTCACGAACGAAATAGTCGGGCGCCACGCCCGACGGTCTGGCAACTGCGGTCATGAGTGTGTCTCCGGTCAGGGAGCGCCGTTAACCATTCACGTCGGCCTGAGCCTGGCGGGCTTGCCCCGTCGCAGCGCTCCTCAGGTCGACGCCCGGCTGCCGAAGCGGCGGCCGGGTATCGGGACGAATCAGGCCGCGCGCACGCGCGCGCCGGCCTCCGCTGCAAGCGCCGCCGCCTTGTCGGTGCGCTCCCAGGTGAAGTCCGCTTCCTCGCGGCCGAAGTGGCCGTAGGCCGCAGTCCTGAAATAAATCGGGCGCGTGAGGTCGAGCATCTCCCGCAGGCCGTAGGGTGTGAGGTCGAAGAAGCGGCGCACGAGCTGCGTGAGTTTCTCGCGCGGCAGCTTTCCGGTGCCGAATGTTTCGACCATGATCGAGGTTGGCTCGGCGACGCCGATCGCGTAACTCACCTGCACTTCGCAGCGGTCGGCGAGACCCGCAGCGACGATGTTCTTTGCGACATACCGGCAGGCATAGGCCGCCGAGCGGTCGACCTTCGACGGATCCTTGCCCGAGAAGGCACCACCACCGTGCCGGGCAAAACCGCCGTAGGTGTCGACGATGATCTTGCGCCCGGTGAGGCCGCAATCGCCCACCGGTCCGCCGATGACGAAGCGCCCGGTCGGGTTGATGTGGAACTTCGTGCCCTTGTGCAGCCATTTCTTCGGCAGCACGGGCAGGATCACCTCGTCCATCACTGCCTCGCGCAGGGTCTTCGTCGAGACGTCGGGCGAGTGCTGGGTCGAGAGCACGACCGCGTCGATCGCGACCGGTCTGTCGTCTTCATAGCGCAGCGACACCTGGCTCTTGGCGTCCGGGCGCAACCAGTCGACCTTGCCCTTCTTGCGCACCTGTGCCTGGCGCTGTACCAGGCGGTGCGCATACGTGATGGCCGCCGGCATCAGCACGTCGGTCTCGTTGCTCGCGTAGCCGAACATCAGGCCCTGGTCGCCTGCGCCCTGCTTGCGCTCGTCCTTGCGATCGACGCCCTGAGCGATGTCGGGCGACTGCTTGCCGATCACATTCACGACGCCGCAGGTTGCGCCGTCGAAACCCATGTCCGAGTGGTTGTAACCGATCCCGAGCACGGTCCTGCGCACGAGCGCCTCGAGGTCGACCCACGCGCTCGTCGTGACTTCGCCCGCCACGATCACGACGCCGGTCTTGATCAGCGTCTCGCAGGCGACGCGCCCGCGCGGGTCCTGGGCAAGGATCTCGTCAAGCACGGCGTCCGAGATCTGATCGGCGATCTTGTCCGGATGGCCTTCTGAAACGGATTCGGAAGTGAACAGGTAGCTGTTGGGCATGCGAAGTCGCGTGGTAAGGGCAGACTGCCCATTATACGGGCTCATCCCGCTTTACCGCATCCTCTGCGCCCTGTGGCGGGTTTGCCGTTCCCGCCGCGCTGTTGGACAATGCGCGCCCGTTTTTCCCGCCGGTAACCCAGCCTCATGCCGACCCGCCGCGAGCTCGCCAATGCCATCCGCGCCCTTGCCATGGACGCGGTTCAGGCCGCCAATTCAGGTCATCCCGGTGCCCCGATGGGCATGGCGGACATCGCTGAAGTGCTCTGGCGTGATGTGCTGAAGCACAATCCCGCCAACCCCCGCTGGGTCGACCGCGATCGTTTCGTGCTGTCAAACGGCCATGCATCGATGCTGCTCTACGCGCTGTTGCATCTGACAGGCTATCCGCTCGCGCTCGATGAACTGCGCAAGTTCCGGCAGCTCGGTTCGCGCACCGCCGGTCACCCGGAGCGCGATCTCGACATCGGCATCGAGACGACCACGGGACCGCTCGGGCAGGGCTTCGCCAATGCCGTCGGCATGGCGCTCGCGGAAAAGATGCTCGCCGCGGAGTTCAATCGCGACGATCACGAGATCGTCGATCATCATACTTACGTCTTCCTCGGTGACGGTTGCCTGATGGAGGGCATCTCCCACGAGGCAGCCTCGCTCGCGGGCACGCTGAAGCTCGGCAAGCTGATCGCGGTCTACGACAACAACGGCATTTCGATCGACGGCGAGGTCAAGGGCTGGTTCACGGACGACGTGGCGAAGCGCTTTGCGGCCTACGGCTGGCACGTGCTCAAGGACGTCGATGGCCACGATGCCGGCGCGGTTGCCTCGGCGCTGCGCAAGGCGCGCGCTCACAGGCAGCAGCCGACGATCATCCTGGCGCGCACGATCATCGGGTTTGGTGCGCCGGGGAAGCAGGGCACGAATGTCGTGCACGGCGAGGCGCTCGGTACTGCAGAGGTCGCCGCCGCGCGCGCCACGCTCGGCTGGCCGTATCCGCCATTCGAGGTGCCGGAGGAGATCCGTGCGGCGTGGGATGCGCGCGCCAAAGGCGCCGCGGCCGAGAAGAGCTGGCAACGACGTTACCGCCGCTACCAGAAGGCCTGGCCGGAGCTCGCCGCGGAATTCGAGCGGCGCATGGCCGGGCGCCTGCCGCCGGACTTCGCGGCGCTCGCAGAGGCGGCGCTCGCGGCGGCGCAGGCAACGGGCGCGCCGCAGGCGACCCGTGCGTCATCCGGCGCGGTGCTGAACGTGATCGGTCCCGGCATTCCCGAGCTCGTGGGCGGCTCGGCCGACCTCACCGGCTCGGTCAACACGCAGCGCAAGGATTCGCGCACGCTGACCGCCGATGACGCGAGTGGCAATTACATCCACTATGGCGTGCGCGAATTTGCGATGACCGCGGTGATGAGCGGCTTCACCCTGCACGGTGGCATCCGCCCGTACGGTGGCACTTTCCTCGTGTTTTCGGATTACGCGCGCAACGCGGTGCGCCTCGCGTCGCTGATGCACCAGCCGGTGGTCCTCGTCTACACGCACGATTCGATCGGGCTCGGCGAGGATGGCCCGACCCACCAGCCGGTCGAACACCTCGCCAGCCTGCGCGCGATGCCCGGCCTGTCGTTGTGGCGCCCCGGCGATGCGGTCGAGACCGCGATCGCATGGCGCGCGGCGCTCGAGCGTGGCAATGGCCCTGTGGCGCTCGTGCTGACGCGTCAGGCGCTCCCGCAGCACTCGCGCACGCCCGGGCAGATTGCCGCAGCTGCGCGGGGTGGCTATACACTCATCGACAGCGAAGGGGAACCCGAGGCCATCGTCATCGCCACGGGTTCCGAACTCGCACTGGCGGCAGAGGCGGTACGGGTGCTCGCCGCGCGAGGCCGACGCATCCGGCTCGTCTCGATGCCCTCGACCGACGTGTTCGAGGCGCAGGAGCCGGCCTGGCGGGAGGCGGTGCTGCCCCGTGCGGTCACGCGGCGCGTCGCCGTCGAAGCCGGCGCGCGCCAGTGCTGGTGGCACTATGTGGGACTCGGTGGTGAGGTGATCGGCATCGATCGCTTCGGCGCCTCGGGCAAGGGCGCGGAGCTCTTCAGGCATTTCGGCTTCACGGCGGAGCATGTCGTGGCCGCGGTCGAGAAATTGTTCATTTGACGGCAACAAAGGGCGAGCAGGAGGAAGCGGGCATCATGGCAATCAAGGTCGGCATCAACGGTTACGGACGTATCGGTCGCAATGTGCTGCGCGCGCTCTACGAGGCAAAGCGCACGAACGAGCTGCGCATCGTCGCGGTGAACGATCTCGGGGATGCGAACACCAACGCCCACCTTACCCGCCACGATACGGCCCACGGTCGCTTTCCGGGCGAAGTCCGCGTCGACGGCGACTCGATGGTCGTGAACGGCGATCGGGTGCGCGTGTTCGCCGAGCGCGACCCCGCAAAGCTTCCCTGGGGCGAACTCGGCGTCGACTTCGTGATCGAAAGCACCGGCCACTTCACCAGCAAGGCCAAGGCCAGCGCGCACCTGAAGGGTGGCGCGAAGAAAGTGCTGATTTCGGCTCCGGGCGGCACCGATGTCGACGCCACCGTTGTCTACGGAGTCAACCACGGCGAGCTGAAGGCAAGCCATGAAGTGGTGTCGAACGCCTCGTGCACGACCAACTGCCTCGCGCCCGTCGCGAAGGTGCTGCACGAGGGGATCGGCATCGTCGGCGGTCTGATGACGACGATCCATGCCTACACGAACGACCAGGTGCTCACCGACGTCTACCACACGGACCTGCGTCGGGCGCGTTCGGCCACCATGTCGATGATTCCGACGAAGACTGGCGCGGCTTCTGCGCTCGGCCTCGTGTTGCCGGCGCTCAAGGGCAAACTCGACGGCTACGCGGTGCGTGTGCCGACGATCAATGTATCGCTCGTGGATCTCACCTTCATCGCGCAGCGCGCGACCACGGTCGAGGAAGTGAACCAGCTGATGCGCGCGGCGGCACAGGGGCCACTGAAGGGCGTGCTCGCATACACGAGCGAGCCACTGGTGTCGGTCGACTACAACCACGACCCGCACTCGTCGACCTACGACGACACGATGACGAAGGTGAGCGAGGGCAAGCTCGTCAAGGTCTGCTCCTGGTACGACAACGAGTGGGGCTTTTCGAACCGCGTGCTCGACGTCGTGGCCGCCTGGTCGCGCGCGAAATAGGGCCGTCGCCGTGAAAGTACTGCGCATGGCCGACGTCGAGCTTGCGGGCAAGCGCGTCATGATCCGCGAGGATCTGAATGTGCCCGTGGACAAGGGTGTCGTCACGAGCGACGCCCGCATCCGCGCGGCGCTGCCGACGTTGCGTTATGCGATGCAGCACGGCGCCAAGGTCATCATCCTGTCGCACCTCGGGCGCCCGAAGGAAGGGCACTACTCGGTCGAAGACTCGCTCGCGCCGGTGGCCGTGCGGTTGTCCGAGCTGCTGGGCAAGCCTGTGCCGCTGCGCGAGAACTGGCTGAAGAACGGCGTCGACACGGGTTACGGCGAGGCGGTGCTCTGCGAGAACGTGCGCTTCAACAAGGGCGAGAAGGCGAACGACGAGGCGCTGGCGCGGCGCATGGCCTCGATGTGCGACGTGTTCGTGATGGATGCCTTCGGTACCGCGCACCGGGCCGAAGCGAGCACGCACGGCATCGCGAATTTCGCGCCGGTCGCCTGCGCGGGGCCGCTGCTCACCGCCGAACTCGAAGCGCTCGAGCGCGCGCTCGAGAAGCCGGCGCGGCCGCTGGTCGCGATCGTCGCCGGCTCCAAGGTCTCGACCAAGCTCACGGTGCTCGAGTCGCTCCTCGCGAAGGTCGACAAACTGATCGTCGGCGGCGGCATCGCCAACACCTTTCTCGCCGCGACTGGCGTCGCGGTCGGCAAGTCCCTGCACGAGGCTGACATGCTCGACATCGCGCGCGGTCTGCTCGGGAAGGCGCGGGCACGCGGCACCGAAATACCTTTGCCGACCGACGTGGTCGTCGCGCGCGAGTTCGCGGCCACCGCGCACGCGGATGTGCGCACGATCCACGACGTGCGCGCGGATGAGCTGATCCTCGACATCGGCCCGGACACCGCCGAGCGTTTCGTCAGGATCATCGAGGCCGCGGGCACCGTCATCTGGAACGGACCGGTGGGGGTGTTCGAGTTCCCGCAGTTCGGCGAGGGCACGAAAGCGGTCGCGAACGCGATCGCGCGCAGCAAGGCCTTCTCGCTCGCGGGCGGCGGCGACACGCTCGCCGCCATCGAGAAGTACGGCGTCACGGAGGGCATTTCCTATATCTCGACGGGCGGCGGCGCATTCCTCGAGTTCGTCGAAGGCAGGACATTGCCGGCCGTCGCGGCGCTCGCGGCGCGCGCGCAGCGTTGAGCGGCACGGGGTCCATGCGCCGCCGGACGAAGATCGTCGCGACTCTCGGTCCTGCCACCGACGACATCGCCGTTCTCACCGACATGGTGCGCGCCGGCCTCGATGTCGCGCGCGTCAATTTCTCGCACGGTCAGCAGAGCGAACATCTGCGGCGCATCGAACTCGTGAGGGAGGCTGCACGGCGGGCCGGCAAGATCGTGGGCATCCTCGCCGATCTTGGCGGGCCGAAGATCCGTATCGAGAGCTTCCGCGAGGGGCCCATCCAGCTCGCCGAGGGCGCGCGCTTCGCACTCGATCCGCGCCTTGCAGCCGAAGCCGGTACGCAGGACGAGGTCGGCATCGCCTACGCGAACCTGCACCGCGACGTGAAACCGGGCGACACGCTGCTGCTGGCCGACGGGCAGATCGTGCTCGACGTCGCGGCCGTGGAAGGGCCGCGCGTCGCGACGATCGTGCGGCACGGCGGCGAGCTTTCGAATCGCAAGGGGCTGAACCGCCAGGGCGGGGGCATATCGGCGCCGGCCCTTTCCGACAAGGACCGCGAAGACATCCGTTTCGCCGCCGACAATGAACTCGACTACGTCGCCGTATCCTTCGCGCGCGACGCCGCCGACATCCGCGAGGCGCGCGTCAGGCTGCGGGAAAGCGGCGGACAGGGACGCATCGTCGCGAAGATCGAGCGTCACGAATCGGTGGAGAACCTGCCGTCGATTCTCGATGAAACCGATGTCGTGATGGTGGCGCGCGGTGATCTCGGCGTGGAGATGGGTTACGCCGAGGTGACGGGCCTGCAGAAGACGATCCTGCATCAGGCGCGCAACAAGTTCCGCGTGGCGATCACCGCGACGCAGATGATGGAATCGATGATCCAGAACGCGGTGCCGACGCGCGCCGAGGTGAGCGATGTCGCCAATGCGGTGATGGATGGCACCGACGCCGTGATGCTGTCGGCCGAATCGGCTGTCGGACGCTATCCGGTGAAGGCCGTGCAGGCGATGGCGCACGTGATCGAGGGAGCGGAGAAATACCAGCTCTCGCACTCGCGGGCCCGACACCGCAGCGACGGGCACTTCGGCCGCAATGACGAGGCCATTGCGATGGCGGTCATGTACACGGCAAACCACATGCGTGTGCGCGCGATCGTGGCGCTCACCGAATCGGGTTCGACACCGCTCTGGATGTCGCGCATCCGCTCCGACATTCCGATCTATGCATTCACGCGCCACGCGGCGACGAGCCGGCGCGTCACACTCTATCGCGGCGTCTATCCGGTGCCGTTCGACGTCACCCGGTCCGACGCAGCACACGTGCAGGAGTCGATTTTCGCCCGCCTGCTGGAACTCGACCTCGTCGAGGCCGGCGATCACGTGATCGTCACGTCCGGTCCGCTGAGTGGCGTCGCGGGTGGCACGAACGCGATGCAGATCCTGAAGGTGACGCAGGGTCCGGGCCCGAGGGCATGATCCGTCTGCTGCGGCGCCTTGCCTGGGCGGCCGTGCTCCTTGCGGCGGCCGTGTTCGTGGGCACCTGGCTGCTGCTGCGGGCGTCGTTGCCGCAACTCGACGGTGAGCGGGACGCGCCGGGCACGCCGACTCCCGTTACTGTCGAGCGTGATGCGCTCGGCACACCGACCGTGTCGGGCACCGATCGCGCCGCGCTCGCGTACGGGCTCGGTTTCGTCCATGCACAGGACCGCTTCTTCCAGATGGATCTCGCGCGCCGCCTCGCGGCCGGCGAGCTGTCGGAGCTGTTCGGGCGCATCGCACTCGCAGCCGACCGCAGGGCGCGGCTCTTCCGTTTCCGCCGCGTTGCGCGCGACATCATTGCGGCGCTGACGCCGGCGGAGCGTGCCGTGATGGATGCCTATGTCCGGGGCGTGAACGAAGGCCTCGCGAGTCTTCGCAGCCGCCCCTGGGAATATTGGCTCCTGCGATCCGTACCGGAGCCCTGGCGCGACGAAGACTCGTTGCTCGTCGTGCATTCGATGTGGTGGCAGCTGCAATACCACGACTTCGCGGCGGAGGAGCGTCGACATGCTCTGGCAGACGCCCTGACCGCGCGCCTCGGTGCCGAACGCGCCACCGCGGTGCTCGCGTTCCTGCTGCCGGCAGAGACTGCCTGGGACGCTCCGGCCGAGCCTGGCGCGCCCCCACCGGTATCAATTGCGATACCGGGCGCCGATCTCTGGACGATGTCGCGGTCTGCGGCAACCGTGGCGCGCCAGGCATCCGAGCGCGGCATCGGCAGCAACAACTGGGCACTTGCGGGCGCGCATACGGCATCGGGCAGCGCGCTCGTCGCGAATGACATGCACCTCGGTCTCGATGTGCCGCCGGTCTGGTACCGGGCGCGACTGCGCACACCCGACGGCCGGTACGATCTCGCCGGCGTCACGCTTGCGGGCGTGCCGGCGCTCGTCGCCGGATCGAACGGCCATATCGCCTGGGGTTTCACGAACAGCTACGGGGACTGGCTCGATCTGCGCTGGACACGTTGCGATCCCGATGCGGGCACGTACCTCGACCTGGGTGGCCGCGAGTCGCGACTCGAATCGGAGCGCTCCCGCATCCGGGTCAAGGGTGGCCGAGCGGAACGGATGCAGATCCGCCGCGGCGCGGAAGGCATCGTGTTCGCGACCCGCAGGCGTGGCGGCGTGACCGAGTGTCAGCTCGCGACCTGGATCGCAACGCAGCCGGGCGCGACGACGCTCGGGATCTTTGCTCTCGAGACGGCCACGACCGTCGAGGAAGCGCTCGCGGTGGCACCCACCGTCGGGATTCCCCAGCAGAACATGCTGGTCGGCGATCGCGCCGGCCATATCGCCTGGACGCTGCTCGGGCGCATTCCGCGTGCGCAGGGCGCACTGCGCGCAGCGGGGGGCGATTACATCGATCCCGCCCTGCAGCCGCGCATCGTCGATCCGCCCACGGGGCGCCTGTGGAGCGCCAATTCGCGCGTCGTGAGCGGACCCATGGCTATGCTCATCGGTGCTGACGAAGTCGCGACCGGCGTCGGTTACGACCTCGGCGCGCGTGCCAGCCAGATCCGCGACGATCTCGCCGCGCTTGCAAGGCCCGCGAAGCCCGCGGACATGCTCGCCATCCAGCTCGACGATCGCGCCCTGTTTCTTGCACCGTGGCGACAGCTGTATCTCGATCTGCTCGACGCTGCCGTGCTTGCCGGGCAGCCGCAGCGCGGGGAATTCCGGCGGTTGATTGCGACACCCATGCCGCGCGCGGATGCCGATTCCGTGTCCTATGCACTCGTGCGGACCGCGCAGCAGGAGACCGTGAACGCGCTCTGGTCCGCGGTGCTCGCAAGCGTCGGGCTCGAGCCCGGCACGTTTGCACCGCCGCCGCAGTTTGCCGCCACGGCCTGGCAGCTCGTGACGGCGCGTCCCGCGAACTGGTTACCGCCACCCTACGCGGACTGGCGCGCGTTTCTCGTCGCGCAGGTCGATCGTGCGGCCGCGCAACTCGTGCAGGAATGTGGCGAGCTCGCGCGCTGCAGCTGGGGCCGCGCGCGCCCGGTCCGTATCGCGCATCCGTTGTCGGGTGCTCTGCCGATGCTCGGCCGCTTCCTCGACATGCGGGTGCCGCCGCTGCCGGGCGATCACGACATGCCACGGGTGCAGGATCGGGCTTTCGGGGCTTCCGAGCGCTTTGCCGTGTCACCCGGGCGCGAAGCGGAGGGCTATCTCGAGATTCCGGGCGGCGCGAGCGGCCATCCCCTGTCGCCCTTCTATCGCAGTGGCTTCGGGGATTGGGTGCAGGGCACCCCGACACCCTTCCTGCCGGGCCCGCCACGGCATAAGCTGATCCTGCAATGAAACCCACACGCTTCTCCGGCACGGAGCGCTACATCGCGACTCCGGAACTCGCCATGGCCGTCAATGCGGCCGTGACCCTCGCCCGGCCGCTCCTCATCAAGGGAGAGCCTGGCACAGGCAAGACGCAACTCGCCGAGGAGATCGCCGCGACGCTGCAGCGTCCGCTCCACGAGTGGCACATCAAGTCGACCAGCAAGGCGCAACAGGGTCTGTACGAATACGACGCCGTGTCGCGCCTGCGTGACTCGCAGCTCGGCGAAGGCCGCGTGCACGACATCGCGAACTACATCGTGAAGGGCAAGCTCTGGGAAGCGTTCCAGTCGGACGTGCAACCCGTGCTGCTGATCGATGAGATCGACAAGGCCGACATCGAATTCCCGAACGACCTGCTGCGCGAGCTCGACCGCATGGAGTTCTATGTCTACGAGACGCGTGAACTCGTCAAGGCGAAGCACCGCCCGATCATCGTGATCACGAGCAACAACGAGAAGGAGCTGCCGGATGCGTTCCTGCGCCGCTGCTTCTTCCACTACATCCGTTTTCCCGACGGGGAGACGATGCGCCGCATCGTGGATGTGCACTATCCCGGTCTCAAGCGCGAGCTGCTGGCCGAGGCGCTCGCTGCGTTCTTCCGCCTGCGCGAAGTGCCGGGGCTCCGGAAGAAGCCCTCGACCTCGGAGCTGCTCGACTGGGTGAAACTGCTCGTTGCCGAGGACATACCACCCGAGGCACTGCGTGGCGATGATGCGAAGAAGACCCTGCCGCCGCTCTATGGCGCGCTCCTCAAGAACGAGCAGGACATGCACCTCGTCGAGCAGGTGATGTTTCTCTCGCGCCGGGCGCGTTAGAGGGCGCCGACGTGCTGGTGAGGTTCTTTCTCGATTTGCGCGCCGGCGGCGTGCCGGTGACATTGCCCGAGTTCCTCTCGCTGCTCGAGGCGCTCGATGCGCGCGTTGCGTCGCTTTCGGCCGAGGACTTCTACCACCTGGCCCGTGTGTGCCTCGTGAAGGACGAGCGCCATTACGACCGCTTCGATCGCGTGTTCGCGGAGCATTTCAAGGGTGCGGAGAAGCTCTTCGAAGCCTTCGGTGTCTCCGTACCGGACGAATGGCTGCGCGCGCTCGCCGAGCGCGTGCTGACGGAGGAAGAGAAGGCGCGGGTGAAGGCGCTCGGTGGCTGGGACAAGCTCATGGAGACGCTGCGGCAGCGCCTCGCAGAGCAGCAGGAACGTCACGAGGGCGGCAGCAAGTGGATCGGCACGGGGGGTACATCGCCCTTCGGCGCATTCGGCTACAACCCCGAAGGCGTACGCATCGGGCAGCCGGGGTCGCGGCACCGGCGCGCCGTGAAGGTCTGGGAACGCCGGGAGTTCGCGAATTTCGACGATACGCTCGAACTCGGCACCCGCAACTTCAAGATGGGTCTGCGCCGCCTGCGTCGCTTCGCGCGCGAAGGCGCGGCAGAAGAGCTCGACCTCGACGGCACGATTTCAGCGACGGCGCGCAATGCAGGCTACCTCGATCTGAAGCTCGTGCCCGAGCGGCGCAATGCCGTCAAGGTGCTGTTGCTCCTCGATGTCGGCGGGTCGATGGACGATCACGTGCGGGTCTGCGACGAACTTTTCTCGGCCGCGCGCACTGAATTCCGCCATTTCGAGCACTTCTACTTCCACAACTTCCCGTACGAGTCGCTGTGGAAGGACAACCGCCGCAGGCAGACCGAGCGGATCGCGACCGACCAGCTGATCCGCACCTATGGGCCGGACTACCGGGTGATTTTCGTCGGGGATGCGACCATGAGCCCTTACGAGATCACGATGGCGGGGGGCAGCGTCGAGCACTGGAACGCGGAGGCGGGCGTCGTCTGGCTGCAGCGCCTCACTGCGCACTTTCGCCATTTCGTGTGGCTCAACCCCGAGCCGGTCGAGCGCTGGGACCACACGCCCTCGATCGCCCTCACGCGAGAGCTCGTCGAGGAGCGGATGTATCCGCTGACGCTTGCAGGGCTCGATCGCGCGACCGCCGAACTGCGCCGGCGCGGCACGGCTGCCCCACCGGCGGTGGCTGGCACTAACCCTTTGCCGCCGCCTTGAGCGCTTTCAGTTCCGCCAGCACGAACTGCGAGTGCCCCTTCGGGTCGACCTTCTCGTAGTGCCTGGCGATGCGGCCCTGCGGATCGATGATGAACGTGTCGCGGCGGGCGACTTCCATGACGCCCATCGCCTTGTAGAGCACGCCGTAGCTTTTCGCGACCGCCCTGGTCGAGTCGGCGAGTATCGTGAACGGCAGACTGTGTTCCCTGGCGAATTCCTCGTGCGATTTCACGTCGTCGACACTCACGCCGAGGATGACGGCACCCGCGTCGCGGAACGCGAAGATGTTGTCCCGGAACTCGCACGCCTGCGTCGTGCAGCCCGGTGTGTTGTCCTTGGGATAGAAGTACAGCACGACCCACTTGCCCCGCTGGTCGCTCAGCTTGTGCCACTTGCCATTCTGGTCCTGCAGCCGGAAATCCGGTGCCTGGGATCCCGGTGTGGGGGAGGCGGCGGCGGCCGCTGCAGCGGGGGCGGCAGCCGCGAGGGCCGCCAGCAGGGCGGCAAACAGCGTCGAACGGTTGCAATGCATGGTGCTCACCATTGTTGCTTGAGCCAGGGCGGCGCGGGCGCGAACTGGTCGATTCTACCAGCCGCCCCGTTTGCGCCAGAATGCGCGCCTGATGAGTGAGGAAACCACCATCATCGGGCGTCCCCTCCACGGGCTCATCCTGACTGGAGGCGGAGCGCGTTCGGCCTATCAGGTGGGTGTTCTGCGGGCGCTCGCTGAAATGCTGCCGCGGCGCGGGATTCCGTTTCCGGTGCTGATAGGCACGTCTGCAGGGGCGGTCGCCACGGCGGCGCTTGCTGCCGAAGCCCGACGCTGGCGCGGCGCCGTGGCGTCGCTCGAGCACGTCTGGGCGGGCTTTCACTGTGACCAGGTGTTTCGCGTCTCCTCGCGGCACATGCTGGCCTCGGGCCTGCGCTGGCTGGCGGCGCTCCTTTCGGGTGGGACCCTCGCGACACCCCCGCGATCGGTCTTCGACAACAGCCCCCTGTCGGAACTGCTGGCGCGCAATATCGATTTCGGCGCGATCCGCCACAGCGTCTCCTCCGGCCGGGTGCACGCCGTCGCACTGTGCTCGACGGGCTACACGACCGCCCATTCAGTGGCCTTCTTCGATGGCAGGTCGGACATCCCCGAATGGGCGCGGGCCCATCGCGAAGGTCGGCGGACAGAGCTCACGCTGTCGCACCTCATGGGGAGCCTCGCCGTGCCGTTCCTCTTCCCGCCCGTGCAGCTCGGGACGGAGTATTTCGGTGATGGCGCGATGCGCCAGATGGCGCCAATGAGTCCTGCGGTACACCTTGGCGCCGAGCGCGTGCTCGTGATCGGCGTGCGCGCCTCGAACGGCGCCGGTCTCAGTCAGGTGTCGCAGTTGCCGCGCTCGCCGACGCCCGGTCAGTTGTTCGGCTTCATGCTCGACACACTCTTCACCGATGGCATTTACGCCGACCTCGAGCAGCTGGTGCGCCTCAACACGCTCGTGCGCTCGGTACCCGACGCGGTTCCTGGCGTGCGCCTCGTCGAGGCCATGGCGATCTCACCGAGCATCGATCCGCGCGAGATTGCTGCCAGGCACCTGCATGAACTGCCGCGCCCCCTGCGTGCGTTCATGCGCGTGATCGGCGCGCGCGGCGTCGCGGGCAACCAGCTCGCGAGCTACCTGATGTTCGAGTCCGGCTACACCGCGGAGCTGATCGAGCTCGGCTATCGTGACGCGGTCGCACAGCGGGATCGCCTGCGGACGTTTCTGCTCTCGTAGCGCATCAGGTCAGGAAAAGTGCGCCGAGACTGAGCAGCGTCGCAAAGCCGATGCAGTCGGTGAAGGTCGTCAGGATCACACCGGCCGAGAGCGCCGGATCGATCCGCAGGCGGCGCAACGCCAGGGGCACGACGACTCCCACGGTCGCGGCAGCGAGCAGATTCATCAGCATGGCCGCTGCCACGATCGCCGCGACCTGCCACCTGCCAAAGAGCAGGATCGTGATCACGCCGACGGCGAGCGCGACGATCATGCCGTTGAGCCCGCCCACCGCGATTTCCTTGAAAAGCAGCCAGCGGGCGTTCGCCCATTCGACCTTGCCAAGCGCAATGCCGCGGATCAGCAGCGTGACCGTTTGCGTGCCGGCGATGCCGCCCATGCTCGACACGACCGGCAGCAGCGCCGCGAGCACGGCGACGCGCTCGATCGTTCCCTCGAAATTCGAGACGACGAAGGCTCCGAGAAAGGCGGTGAGGATGTTCACGCCGAGCCACACGAGTCGGCGGCGTGCGGATGGCACGACCGCGGCGAACACGTCCTCTTCGTCGGCGAGGCCCGCCATGGACAGCACCGAATGTTCGGCTTCCTCGCGGATCACATCGACGACATCATCGACCGTGACGCGCCCGAGCAGTTTGCCAGCCGGGCTCACGACTGCCGCGGACACGAGGTCGCGATCCTCGAACAGGAGCGATACCTCGTGGGCCGGCGTCGCCGGGTCGATGCGCGGGGCTTCGATGTCGAGGCAGTCGCCGACGTGGTGCTCCGGATCCTCGGTCAGGAGGCGGGTGAGCGGAATCGTGCCGAGATACTTGTCGCGCCGGTCGACGACGAACAGGCTGTCGGTGCGATCGGGCAGCTCGCCGCGCATCCGTACGTAACGCAGCACGACTTCGATCGTCACATCGGCGCGCACGCTCACCGTGTCGGTGCTCATCAGGCCGCCGGCACTGTCTTCGGGGAATGAGAGCACGGTGCGCAGGCGTTCCCGGTCGCGCTGATCCATCGCATGCAGCAGCTGCTGTGTTACCGTCTCCGGCAGGTCGGCGAGCAGGTCGGCGAGGTCGTCGACTTCCATGCCCTCGGTGGCGGCGACGAGCTCTTCGGTCTCCATCTCGTGTATCACGCCGGCGCGCACGCTTTCGTTGAGCTCGAGCAGCACTTCGCCCTCAAGCTCGGGGTCGATGATCTCCCAGACGATCTCGCGCTGCGCGGGCGGCAGCGACTCGAGGAGCAACGCGATGTCGGCAGGGTGCATCGCGTTCACCATGCGGTGCGCGGTACGCAATGTTCCCTGGTCGAGCGCATCCCGCAGCGCCGCGAGGCGACCCGATTTCAGTGGTTTGATTTCGATGTCGCTCATGGAACGGGAAGGGTGCACAGTCTCCCGCGCGGGTGGACTGCCGCGCGGGCGCGCGGAGTCTAGCAGGCCCTAGCCGCTGCGGAAGCTGGCGAGAGCCGTGCCGCCCGCATCCAGCAGGGTGAGGTCGTTGCCTTCAAGCCGCCATCCCGCGACCTTCGCCAGCGCCGCGTGCAACGCCTGCTCGAGTTCCATTCCCTGCGCACAGGCCATCATCGTTCCGGCCAGCTGCGTGAATGTCAGTTTCGCGCCTTCAGCCTTGTAGTCCCCCATCAGGCGATTGCAGCCCGCAAAGCCGCTGACGCGACGATCCGACGCCGCGAGCACGATGTACGGAGCGCGCTGGCCGGCCTCGAGCACGACCGGTGCGTCGCCGAGCCTGACGAGTTCCCACCGGGTGTCCTCGAGAGTTGCCGCGGCCCGGACCATGGTGATCGTCAGCGGTGCGGCGTCTGGCCCGGAGGGCAGCGGCACGCGGGTGTCCGATACGAACAATGGCTCCTCTCCCAGCATGACACGGGCCCGGATCGCGTAGTTGTGTGCCGGCGCAATGCGCGCCGGATCGTACGGAATCGCGAACCGGAAGGGCGGCGCGCCGGGCGATTCGGCGCGGATGCTCGCGATGAGTACCGCCGGTGCGTCGGCCCGCGACACGTCTTCCAGCCGCGCTTCGAACACGGCGCCGGGTGGCAGGGCCATGCGCTCCCGATACGTGGCCGTGCCCGAGACCATTGCGGTCGGTGGTGATGCCGGCGTGCTGCAGGCGGCGATCAGCACGGCCAGGGCGAGCACTGCCGCGGATGATGCGAGGCGTCGAATCGTCTGGCTGGCCATGATCGATCTCCTTTCACTGGTCGCGATTCGCACGCAGCTCGTTGTGCCGCGCGGCAACGTGTGGGTGGTGTGCCGCGAAGCGCTCGACCAGCCGGTTTGCGATGTAGACCGAGCGATGCTGGCCACCGGTGCAGCCGACGGCGACAGTGAGGTAGCGGCGATTCGCCGCCGTATGCTCGGGAATGCGCGCCTCGATGAAGGCCGCGATGTCGTCGATCATCCTGGCGACGGCCGGCTCGGCTTCGAGGAAGCGGATCACCTCCGGGTCGTGGCCCGTGAGCGGGCGCAGCAGCGGCTCCCAGTAGGGATTCGGCAATGAACGCGCGTCGAACACGAAGTCGGCGTCGCCGGGGATGCCGTGCTTGAAGCCGAATGACTCGAAAGTGATCGCGAGGCGCGGCGAGATGCGCGACTCGGCCGCCTGCAGCACGACATCGCGCAGCGCGTGCACGCCCATGCGCGAGGTGTCGATCACCCGGTCGGCCGCGTACATGATCGGTTCGAGGAGATCGCGCTCGATCGCGATGGCCTCGCGCAGGCCGACATCGCTGCGGCTCATCGGATGCTTGCGGCGGGTCTCGGCGAAACGGCGCAGCAGCTCCGTGTCGTTCGCAGTGAGAAACAGCACTTCGCACTGGATGCCGCTTTTCTTCAGCTCCTGCAGCAGCTTCGGCACGGTGGCGATTTCGGCCGCGGTGTTGCGCGCGTCGAGGCCGACGGCGATCCGCTCGTAGACGGTGTCGGCGCTGCGCACCGTGTGCGAAATGAGCGGGGTCAGCAGCGCCGCGGGGATGTTGTCGATGCAGTAGAACCCGAGGTCCTCGAGCATGTGCAGCGCCACGCTCTTGCCTGACCCCGAAAGGCCGCTGACGACGACGATGCGCATGTGGCGATGGTCCGGCGGTGCGCGGCTATTGCCGCGTGGTCTTGCGCCCCTCGGCGGCGTGGTGGTCCCCGGATTTCTCCTTGTGCTTCTTCACGAGCCGGTCGAGCTTGTCGGCGAGTGCATCGATCGCCGCGTACATGTCCTCTTCGATCGCGTCGGCGTGGATCGAGCCGCCGCGCACATGCACGGTGGCCTCGGCCTTCTGCCGGAGCTTCTCGACGGTGAGCACGCAGTGCACATCGATCACGTGGTCGAAGTGACGCACGATGCGCTCGAGCTTCTTCTCCACGTAGCCGCGCAGCGGCGGGGTGACTTCGACATGGTGACCGCTCACGGAAAGTTGCATCGTGCTCTCCTCGCTTCTGGCTGTATGCGTATCATCCCGGCCTCGCGCGCCGGCGTTCGTTGGAAGGCGCAATGCGCATCGCCTCCCGGTATTTCGCAACTGTGCGTCGTGCCACCGGAATGCCCTCCGCCGAGAGCAACTCGGCGATGCGGCTGTCGGACAGCGGCGCTGCGGGGTCCTCTTCACGGATCAGCTTGCGGATCTTCGCGCGGATCGCGGTCGAGGAGGTCTCGGCCGCCTCACCGCCTCCGACATGACTCGAGAAGAAGTACCGCAACTCGAACACGCCGCGGGGTGTGTGCATGTACTTGCCGGAAGTGATGCGCGAAATGGTCGACTCGTGCATTTCGATCGCGGCGGCGATGTCCTTGAGGATCATCGGCCGCATATGCTCATCGCCCTGTTCGAGGAACGCGCTCTGCCGCTCGACGATCGCACCTGCGACCTTGAGCAGCGTGTCGTTCCTGATCTCGAGGCTCTTCAGCAGCCACCGCGCCTCCTGCAGCTGCGCGCGCAGGCTGGCGTGCGGAGCGTCCCTGCCGAGGAGACTCGCGTAGCCCTGGTTCAGGCGCACGCGCGGCAGGGTCGAGGGGTTGATCTCGACGCTCCAGCCGCGATCGGTACGGCGCACGAACACGTCGGGCACCACATACTCGGGCGTGGCGCCGCTCATGGCCGAGCCGGGGCGCGGCTGACAGGTGCGCACCAGCGCGAGCGCCGCGGCGAGCTCATCTTCGGTGACCCGCAATTCGCGCCGCAGCAGCGCGAGTTCGCTCCGGGCAAGCGCGTCGAGGTGATCGGCCGCAATCGCGAGGGCGGTTGCGAGGCCGGGTGTGGCGGGGTCCAGCTGGCGCAGTTGCAGCGTGATGCACTCCCCCACCGAGCGCGCGCCGACCCCTGCCGGGTCGAGCGCGTGCACCGTCGTGAGCACATCGAGCACCTCGGCTACCCCGCACTCGACATCGGGGCGCAGCGTCGCCGCGATTTCGTCAGCGGACTCGATCAGGTAGCCGTCGTCGTTGATGGCATCGATGATCGCGCGCGCAATCGCGAGCCGGCGTGCGTCGAGGTGGGCCACTTCGAGCTGTTCGAGCAGGTGGTCCTGCAACGATGGTCCAGCCCCGTCGGCGTACTCCTGCTGGCGCTCGTCGTCGTCGCCCGACCAGGGTGCCTCGGATGCGGCGGAGGTCCCGCTCGACCAGTTGTCAGCGATGATCTCGACTTCAGTCTGCGCTGATTCGCGCGGTGGTCCCTCGAGCCCGGGCGCTGCCCGCTCCGCCGGCGACTGGATGGCTTCGAAGATACCGGTCTGCTCGGTTTCCTCGACCGGTTCGAGCATCACGTTCGATTCGAGCAGCTCGCGGATGTGCGCCTGCAGCTCGAGCGCGGGCAATTGCAGCAGCCGGATCGCCTGCTGCAACTGCGGGGTCATGGTGAGCGACTGACCCAGTTTCAGCTGCAGGGACGGCTTCAGCATGGTGGCGAGGGTGGAAGCACCCAACGCATTGGATTAAAGGGAGTTTTCAGGGCTGTATGACCATTCACATCCGGAAGGATTCACCCAAGTACACCTCACGGACTTGGGGGTTGGCAAGGATTTCTTCGGCATTTCCGGCAGCGATCACGGTGCCCGCGCTGACGATGTATGCGCGGTCGCAGACGCCGAGCGTTTCCCGCACGTTGTGATCGGTGACCAGCACGCCGATGCCCTTGGCCGTCAGTTCGCGGATGATGCGCTGGATGTCGAGCACCGAGAGCGGGTCGACGCCCGCGAACGGCTCGTCGAGGAGCATGAAGCGCGGTTCGGCGGCGAGTGCGCGTGCGATCTCGACGCGCCGGCGCTCACCGCCCGACAGCGACAGCCCGAGACTCTCGCGCACATGCGAGATCCGCAGTTCGTCGAGGATCTCCTCGAGGCGCCGCTCGCGCGCGGCGCGGTCGAGATCGGCGCGCGTCTCGAGGATCGCGAGCACGTTGTCCTGCACGGACAGCTTTCTGAACACCGAAGCTTCCTGTGGCAGGTAGCCGATGCCGAGCTGCGCGCGCCGGTGCATGGGAAAGTGCGTGAGATCGGTATCGTCGAGCCGGATGTGCCCCGCGTCGAGGGGTATGAGGCCGACGATCATGTAGAAGGCGGTCGTCTTGCCGGCCCCATTCGGGCCGAGAAGGCCGACGACTTCGCCGCCTGCCACGTCGAGCGACAGGTCGGTGATGATGGCGCGCTTGCCATAGCTCTTGGCGAGGCGCACGGCCGAGAGGCGCGTCATGGCCGTGGCTCATCCTTGTTCGCGTCCTTCGGACGAATCGTGATGCGCACCCGGCCGCCGGTGCCGGGCTGCGGCTCGGCGAGCACGCGCTGGTCGCGCACGTTGTAAACCAGTTTCTCGCCACTGATCTCGTTGCGGCCGTCGCTGAGCCAGGCGTCGCCCGTCAAGGTCACGTGATCACTGTCGAGGTCATAGACGATCGTCGCTGCGCGGCCGTGGGCCGTGTCCGCCGAGCGGGTGAGCTGCTGCTCGAACCGCGCGGGCTTGCCCTGAATCGTCGCCACGCGCAGCAGGTTGGCGCGAAACTGTACTTGCGCCTCATCCGATTCGAGCACGCCGCCGTCGCGCTCGATACGCACGTTGCCCGTGAAAGTCCAGGTCGAGTCCCTGAAGTCGAGCCCCGTGGCGCGCGCGAGGTCGGCCGAGACGCGCGTCGTGCCCTGCGTGATCACGACATCGCGGAACACCACCGTGTTGCTGCGGTAGTCGACGTCGGACGACGCGGCATCCACGTTGATCGGCAGATTGCGTATCGCGGCTGTCGGTGACGCCGCGGGCTGCGCGGCGACGCCGCCCGCCAGCATGCAGGCGAGCGCCGCGAGCAACGGTGCACGCAGCCGCCGGCCCGGCTTACTGAGGGAGGAAACGGCCATTGACCTTCGATTCTAGCCGAAGGGTCTCCCCCTTGAGATCGGCACGCAGGCCGCGCGCGGACAGGCGGTGGCCCGACCAGTCGATCGCGACCCTCGCCTTCGTGGATGCCACCTCGTTTACGGTATCGAACGCGAGATGACTGGTCTCGACATGCGCCGGCGCCCCGCCGCCCCGCAGCGTGCCATCGAGTCGCACGTCGCCGTCGAGCATGATGAGATCGCGGGTGGGCGGCACCGTGCCGGTCAGCGCGCTCGCGCGCCAGCTGCTGCCGCCCTCGCCGAGATAGCGCAGCGCCGGGTGTGTCAGGGTGATCGTTGCATCGTTCGGCGCCTGCTCGATCATCTCAGCCCGGAGCCAGTAGCGGGGCCGTCCGTCCTCACCCGTCTCGATGATTTCCGCATCGCGGGCCGAATAGCCCGGATCCTGCCCACTGCTGCGGTCGACGTTCGTCACATCCGGTATTTGCGAGGTTCGGCTCAGCAATACCGTGGCAATGATCATCGCGATCGCGACGACCCCGATCAGCCAGCGTGCGTTCATGGCCGGGCGCGGGTGGCGAGCAGCAGATCGCACACTTCGCGCACCGCCCCGTGGCCGCCCCGCGCGCGCGTCACGCGATGTGCTGCGCGCCGCGCTGTCACATGCGCCCCCGGGACCGCAAAGGCAAGGCCGACCGCGCGCATCACCGCAACATCCGGCGTGTCGTCTCCCACGGCCGCGCATTCGCGCAGCGCCACGCCGAGGCGCGCGCAAAGTCGGGTGAGTACCGCGAGCTTGTCCTCCACCCCCTGGAAAACGTGCCGGATGCCGAGATCGCGACACCTGCCGCGTACGGCAGGCGAGTCGCGGCCCGATATGACTGCCACGGCGATGCCGGCGCGTTGCGCCTCGCGAATGCCGTGACCGTCGAGGACATGAAACACCTTGAGTACCTCGCCGCGTGCGCCGTAGTACAGACGACCGTCCGTCAGCACGCCGTCGACGTCGAGGACGAGGAGGCGCACGTCGCGGGGCGATCCTGCCGGGCGCGCCACGGGCTTACATGACTCCGGCGCGCAGCAGGTCGTGCACGTTGAGGGCTCCGATGACGCGGCCCTCCGCGTCGATGACGGGGAGAGCAGTGATCCTGTGCAGTTCCATCAGGTGCACGGCCTCGGCTGCCAGCTCGCGCGGTCCGATCGATTTGCCGGGTGCCGTCATCACCTCGGCCATGCGGGTCGTGCGCACGTCGACAGGCTGATCGAGGATGCGGCGCAGGTCGCCGTCGGTGAACACGCCGAGCCCCTTGCCCGTGCCATCGACGATCACCGTCATGCCGAGGCCCTTGCGCGACATTTCAACGAGTCCGTCCTTGAGCCAGGCATCCGGCGCGGTCCGCGGGACATCGTCACCCTTGCGCATCACGTCCTCGACATGCAGCAGCAGGCGCCGGCCGAGCGAGCCGCCCGGGTGTGAGCGCGCGAAGTCCTGTTCGGTGAAACCGCGCGCGTCGAGCACGGCGACCGCGAGGGCATCGCCCATCGCGAGCGTGACGGTGGTGCTCGCGGTCGGCGCGAGATTGAGCGGGCAGGCTTCCTCGGGCACGCTGATGTCGAGGCCGACGGCGGCGGCCCGCGCGAGCGTGGATTCGGGATTGCCGGTCATCGCAATGAGTGGCACGCCGAGGCGCGACAGGTGCGGCAGCAGCGTCAGCACCTCGGGTGTCTCGCCGGAATTGGAGATCGCGAGCACGATGTCGGTGCGCGTGATCATGCCGAGATCGCCGTGGCTTGCTTCGGCCGGGTGCAGGAAGAAGGACGGCGAGCCGGTGCTAGCGAGGGTCGCGGCTATCTTGCCGCCGACGTGGCCCGACTTGCCCATGCCGGTGACGACGATACGGCCCGCGCAGGCGAGGCAGAGGCGGCACGCGGCCGCGAAACGCGCGTCGAGCCGCGCGAGCAGCGATTCAACGGCGATCGCCTCGATCCGCAGGGCCCGACGGCCGGCAGCGAGCAGGCCCTCATCAGTGGTCGCGGGCGGCGGGATGGCGTCCGGTGCGGCGTTCATGGCCGTCCATGATACCGCCACGGCCCGTAACTCTTTACTATTGCCGGATGCAATCCACTGAAATCGCCGAGCTCATCCGGGCCGCCCTGCCGGGCGCACGAGTCGATGTCGCCACCGAAGACAACGTGCACTTCGCCACGCGGGTCATTGCCGCCGAATTTGCCGGCAAGCGCGTGATTGCCCGCCACCAGATGATTTACGCGGCACTGGGCGCGCGCATGGGCAACGAGATCCACGCGTTGTCGATCGACGCATTGACGCCGGACGAAGCCGCGGCCCGCAGTCCGGGCCAGCCACGCAATGGATAAGCTGCAGATCCAGGGAGGCACGCCGCTCGAGGGCGAGATCCGGATTTCGGGGGCGAAGAACGCCGCGTTGCCGATCCTGGCCGGTACGCTGCTCGCCGACAGCGCGGTGACAGTCTCGAATGTCCCGCACCTGCAGGATGTCACGACGATGATCGCGCTGCTCGGCCGCATGGGCGTCGACGTCACGATCGGCGAGCGCATGCACATCGAGGTCGATCCCGCGACGCTGCGCGAACCCTATGCGCCCTACGAACTCGTCAAGACGATGCGCGCATCCATCCTGGTGCTCGGGCCACTCGTCGCGCGTTACGGTCGCGCCGACGTATCGCTGCCGGGCGGCTGCGCGATCGGTGCGCGGCCGGTGAACATTCACGTGGCAGGCCTGCAGGCGATGGGCGCCGACATCCACATCGAGGGCGGCTACATCCGTGCACGCGCGTCGCGGCTGAAGGGCGCGCGCCTCGTGCTCGAGACCGTAACGGTCACGGGCACCGAGAACCTGATGATGGCCGCAGCGCTCGCCGAGGGCGAGACAATCATCGAGAATGCGGCGCGCGAGCCCGAAGTCGTCGATCTCGCGAACTTCGTCAACGCGATGGGCGGCAGGATCCGCGGTGCCGGCACCGATCGGATCGTGATCGAAGGCGTCGAGCGCCTCGGCGGCACCCACTACCATGTGCTTCCGGACCGCATCGAGAGCGGCACCTACCTCGTTGCAGGTGCGATCACCCGCGGCCATGTGCGCATCAAGAACACACGCCCGGATCACCTCGATGCGGTGGTCGCCAAGCTCGAAGAGGCGGGCGCGAAGATCGGTGTCGGTGACTCGTGGATCGAGATCGACATGCGGGGGCGGCGTCCGAAATCCGTCGACATCCGCACGGCACCGTATCCGGCGTTTCCGACCGACATGCAGGCACAGTTCGCGGCGCTCGACACGATCGCGGATGGCGTCGGCACGATCGTCGAGACGATCTTCGAGAATCGCTTCATGCACATGCTCGAGATGCGGCGACTCGGCGCCGAGATCCGCCTCGAGGGCAATACCGCGATCATTCGCGGCGTGCCCCAACTGACGGCTGCGCCAGTCATGGCGACCGATCTGCGAGCCTCGGCGAGCCTCGTGCTCGCAGGTCTCGTGGCGCAGGGGCGGACTGACATCGAGCGCATCTACCACATCGATCGCGGCTACGAGACGATCGAGGAGAAGCTGTCGCAACTCGGGGCGCAGATCAGGCGCGTGCCGGGCTGAGGGCGCGGCGGGCTGCGGGC
>CAUJHX010000284.1 GCA_963204795.1 Pseudomonadota bacterium
CAATCGGCGGTTGCGTGGGCTCGGCTCGAAAGCGAGGGTGGATGGTGCCCCGCACACCCGGGCGAGCGGAATCAGCACGCTGCCGATGTGCGCGCCGACCACGACGAGACGCGCGCCCGGCGCAACGAGGGATTGCAGCAGGGTGATCTGGGGCCAATCGTATTCGCCGCGCTCGAGCAGATGCCGCGACACGTTGAAATCGCGCGCATCGACCGCGAGCGTGCCATTCTTCGTTTCGGCCACGAGCGCGACGCCGTGCCGCGACAACACACGCGCACGCCAGCGCGCCCTCACCAGTCGCGAGACGCGCTTGCGCCAGGGTACCTGCATCGCGTCATTGTCCCTGTTTTCTGTACCATGACGCCACCCGAAGATTCCCGTGGACACGAACATGCCTCGTCGATCGTTCGTCCTGTCACTCGCCTTGTGCGCAATGTTTGCGGAGAATCGCGCTGGCGCCCTGACCCTCGATGCCGCGTCGATCGCGCAGGCATCCTTCGTCGGCGACGCGCAGGTGAGCGACGACGGTGGGCGCATCGCCTATGTGGTGGCGCACGCCGACCTCGGGAAGGACGACTACCAGGGCGACATCTGGCTGATCGAAGGCGCCGGTGCGCCGCGCCTCCTGATCGGCGGGCCCGCGGACGACTCGCGCCCGCGCTGGTCGCCCGATGGTTCGCAGCTCGCGTTCCTGTCGAACCGCGCGGAAAAGCGCCAGATCTACATCCTCGACATGCGCGGTGGCGAGGCCTGGCCGCTCACGGCAGAGAAGGAAGGCGTCAGCGCATTCTCGTGGTCGCCGGATGGCCGGCGTATCGCCTTCCTCGCGCGGCCCGCGTCCGCTCAGCCGGAGGCCAAAGCCGGCGGCGCCGGTCGCGCGCGCATCACCGAGCGGCTCTTCTACCGCATCGACGGAGCGCCTGGCTTCCTGCCAGAGCAGCGCTCGCAGCTCTGGGTCGTCGATGTCGCAGGCAATCATGGCCCGGCCCTTGGCCCGCTCTGGGATGGTCGCACCGAACCGTCGGAACCTGCATGGACACATGACGGCAGGGCACTCGTTTTCAGCGCCCTGCCCGACCCGAATCCGCCGGCTGCTCCGCTCGACAGCGAGCTCTATCGGGTCGAGGCAGCCGCGGATGCGAAGCCCGTTGCGCTCACCGACCACCGTGGTCCCGATGGCGATCTGATCGCCCTCTCGCACGACGGCCGCATTGCATGGACGGGCTTCGACGAGACGCTGCCACGACGCAGTTCGACGACGACGCGACTCTACGCCACCACTCTGGCCGCAGGCGGCCTCGCCGCGATCACGAACGTAACGGCAGGCTTCGATCGCAATATCGGCGAGACTGCGATGAGCGATGTGCCGCTGCCGCGCGGCAGCGGCACGCGATTGCAGTTCGACGCATCCGGCAGGGCACTCTGGTTCGTCGCGGCCGACCGCGGGCTCACGCAGCTCTACCGCGTGAGCACGGCGGGTGGCGCGCCGGTTTCGGTGTCTGCGCAGCTGCGTGGCGACCTGCGCGAATTCTCGCTCGCGCGCACGGGCCGCATCGTCGCCGTATTCGGCTCGCCCACGCAGCCCTATGACATCTGGACTCTCGAGCGGCCAAGTGGCAAGTGGAGACAGCGAACGACCCACGGTCGCGACGCCTTCGCGGGCGCCGCGCTTGCATCGTATGAGGAGCTCCAGGTCGATTCCTTCGACGGCACGCGTATCCAGGGCTGGCTGCTGCAGCCGCCGGGCTTCACAGCGACCCGCAAGTATCCGCTGATGCTCTACATCCACGGCGGCCCGCACGCGATGTACGGCGAGAGCTTCTTCCATGAATTCCAGGTACTCGCGAACGCGGGCTTTCCGGTGCTCATTGCGAACCCCCGCGGCAGCACCGGCTACGGCGAGGCGTTTGCGAACAGCGTGCAGTTCCGCTACCCGGGCGACGACTACCGCGACCTCATGGCCGTGCTCGATGCGGTGATCGCGCGCGGCTTTGTCGATACAACGCGCCTCGGAATCGGTGGCGGCAGTGGCGGCGGGGTGCTCACGAGCTGGACGATCGGGCAGACGGAGCGCTTCGCCGCGGCGCTCGTCGAGCGCCCCGTCGTCGACTTCGCCTCGCATACGGTGGAGGCCGATCTCAACGGCTTCTTCGCGCAACGCTGGTTCCACGACTATCCGTGGCGCTCGCCGCAGGAGTATTTCGCGCGTTCACCGCTCAACCTGGTCGACAAGGTGACGACACCGGTACTCGTGATCCAGAGCGAGCAGGACTACCGCACGCCGCAGGGCCAGGGCATCGGCTACTACAACGCGCTCAGGCTGCTCGGCAAGCCGGCGAAGCTGGCGCTGTTCCCGACATCCTCGCACGGCCTCTCGCGCAACGGCCCGCCCAGCCAGCGGATCGAGCGCCTCGCGATCATCCTCGACTGGTTCACGACGCGGCTTCTGCCGCCACCCGCTGCTCCGCGTTCTGCAGGCGACTGATCATGCCGCGCAGGAACACGCGGTTGAAACGCAGCTGGCAGGAGGCGGAGACCTGCTCGAGCAGCGTCGAGCTCACCTTGAGCACCGTGACTGC
>CAUJHX010000285.1 GCA_963204795.1 Pseudomonadota bacterium
CTTGCGCTTGGCGATGATGTTCTTCTGAACCTCCGAGGAGCCGCCGCCAATCGTGTCGATCACCGTGTACGTGTAGCAGCTCTCGGCGCGGCCCTTGAGCGGCGCGTCCTCCGTGCCGAGGGCGAGCTGCGTTCCCGGCCCCGCGATGTCCATCGTGGCGTCGGCCAGCCGGCGCGACAGTTCGGTCGCGTAGAGTTTGTATTCAGACGCTTCGATGGTCGGCGTCTTGCCGGCACTCAGCGCCGCGTCCACGAAGCGCACACCAAGCAATCGTGCGACCTCGCACTCGGTGACGAGCTGAGCCACCTTCTGCCGGATGACCGGGTCGGCCTTGAGGGGCTTGCCATCACGTACCGTGTCGCGGACGTAATCGCACAACAGCTCGGTCCGCCCGCGAATCGGCGAGAAGGTGAACATCGTGAAGCGCTCGATGTCGAGCGCTTCGGCGATGTACTGGAACCCCTTGCCGAGCTCGCCCACGCGGTAATCGTCGTGCACGAACACATTGTCGAAAAAGACCGCGTTGGTGCGCTCGTTGCCCATCGTGTACATGGGCTGGATGGTCAGGCCCGGATCGTCCATGCGGATCAGGAAGAGCGAAATGCCGTGGTGCTTCGGCGCTTCCGGATTCGTGCGCGCGCCGACCCAGTACCAGTCGGCAAAGTGTGCCGAAGTGGTGAAGACCTTCTGGCCGTTCAGCACCCATCCATCACCCTTGCGCTCGGCCTTGAGGCGCATGGCGGCCGCATCGGAACCGGCGCTCGGCTCCGAATAGCCGACCGCGAACTCGATTTTTGCGTCGAGAATCTGCGGCAGGAACTCCTTCTTGAGTTTTTCGGAGCCGACTCGGATCAGCGTCTTGCCGATGATGCCGATACCCTTGCCGATCTGCGGCGCACCGACCGACGACAGCTTTTCGTTCAGCAGGTACTCGTAGAAGCCCTCGCCGTCCTGGCCGCCGAGTTCCTTCGGCCAGGTGATGCCGAGCCAGCCCTTGCGGGCGAGCTTGCCCATGAACGCACGCCGCTCCGGCGTATCGCACACCTGCGCCATGTTCTCGCGCGTGACATCCATGGCCTTGGGATCATGGTTGTCCTTGAGGAACTGATCCACTTCGCGCAGGAATGCACGCTCTGCACTGCTGAATTCAAAATCCATGCCTTGACTCCGGAAACTGGTCGAGCCGCAGCGCGGCATCAGGCGCGGTCGAAGCCGCGCCACCGTAACGCCAACGTACCGCCCACTCCCGTCGAGGGGCGACGTCCAATCGGACTACCGGCCCTTGTAATCGGGCTTGCGCTTCTCGGCAAAGGCCTTCGGCCCCTCCTTTGCGTCCGCGGAAGAGAACACCCGCGCGCCGATCGCCTTCTCCAGGACGAAATTCGGCTCGTTGTTGAGCGCGCGCACCGCGATCTCCTTGGCCGTACGCACCGCCAGCGGGCCGTTGCCGCAGATCTTCTCCGCCAGGGCAAACGCCTCGTCGAGCAACCGGTCTGCCGGCACGATCCGGTTGATCAGACCCACCTCGCAGGCGCGCCGGGCATCGATGCTGGCGCCGGTCAGCAGCATCTCCATCGCCACGGCCCAGGGAACCTGCTGCGGCAGGCGGATGTGGCTGCCCCCCACCGGAATCACGGCCCAACGCACCTCGCTCAGGCCGAAGGTGGCGCTCTCCGTCGCGAGGCGAATGTCGGTGCCGAGCATGAACTCCATGCCGCCCGCCATGCAGATACCATTGACCGCCGCGATGATGGGCTTGTAGATCGTCTGGAACGGCCGCTTCACCGGATCCTCGTAGCCCATCGAGTCACCGGCGGCCACCGCAGGCAGCGCGGTCTTGATATCCATGCCGGCGCAGAAGGCACGGGCACCTGCCCCGGTGAGGATGGCGACGTGCAGGTCCGGGTCAGCGTTGAAATCATCGAACGCCGCATCCATGCCGATGAGCATTTCGCGCGTCAGGGCGTTGGCGGCCTCGGGGCGATTGAACGTCATCAGCGCGATCTTGCCGCGCTTCTCGTAGGTGAAGGTCTCTGGAAGTTTCAGCGTCATGTCCTGTTTCCGTCTTGCAATGATTCGACCACGATCTCCGCGATATCGAAGACCTTGCGCTGCTCCGTGTGCTTCGCCGAACTCGAGCTCAGCATCAGCAGGCAGAACGAGCAGGAGGTCGCGATCTTGTCCGCGCCCGTATCGAAGGCTTCGGCCACCCGCACGTCGCTGATGCGCGCCGTGCCCGCCTCGCGCGACCAGTAGTTTCCACCGCCGGCGCCGCAGCAGAAACTGTCCTTGCGGTTGCGCGGCATCTCCACCAGTTCGCCCAGCGCCGCCACGACGCCGCGCGGTTCATCCATGATGTCATTGTGCCGGCCGAGATAGCACGGGTCGTGAAACGTGATCTTTTGCGTCGCATCGCGCGTGACGCTCAATTTGCCTTCGCGGATGAGCTGGTCGATCAGCACGGTATGCGGAATGGTCTTCCAGTTCGCGCCCAGCTCCGGGTAGTACCGCTCGAAGCTGTTGAAGCAATGCGCGC
Organism: Pseudomonadota bacterium; assembly: GCA_963204795.1. Lineage (GTDB taxonomy): Bacteria > Pseudomonadota > Gammaproteobacteria > Steroidobacterales > Steroidobacteraceae > CADEFQ01. The sequence goes on from CAUJHX010000285.1 coordinate 2,537, forward strand.
ACATCGTGATCACCTTGCCGACCTGGGCCTGCTGGAAATCCTCGATGTTCGCCTGCGCCAGTTCCACGAACAGCAGCTCGTTGCCCATCATCTTGGCCGGGTCACCCGTGCAGCGCGATTCCTCGAGGATTCCCCATGAAAGGCCCGCTGTATTCAGGATCCGCACCATCGCGCGGGCGACCTGCTGGGCACGCTCCTCGAAGGCCACCGAGCACCCGATCCAGAGCAGGTATTCGGTCTTCCCGGGCTCGAAGAACGGCACGTCGAGGCCCCGCCGCCAGTCGTCGCGGTTGGCCGATGTGCCCACGAACGGGTGGCCGCGCGCTTCGAGGTTGCGGTTCGCGCTCGCCATGACCTCCGGCATCTCGGAACGGTCCATGACGAACCGCCGGCGGAAATGCATGATCACCTCGGCCGGATCGTTCGACACGGGACACTCTTCCACACAAGCCATGCATGACGTGCAGCTGAAAAGCGCCTCCTCGCCCAGTGCATCGATCAGCGCGGGGTCGTCGATCCGCCCTTCCTTCTGGAACTCGGCGCAGGTCAGCATGATCTTCTTCGGCGAGAGCGGCTTGCCCGTTTGCGCAGCGGGGCACACCTCGTGGCAGCGCCCGCACCACAGGCACGCCTCGAAGTCGAAGCGGAGCTTGAACGGCAGGTCGGCGAGCTTCTCGGCGCCGAGCACCGGCTCTTCGGCGTCGAAATCGACCGGCGGCAACATCACCCCGGGGCGCTGCCGCGCGAGCGCCGAATTGATCGGGCCGAGCAGCATGTGCGACATCGGCGTGCGCGCAATGAGCACGATGAAGGCGAGCCCCAGCAGGCCGTGAAACCACCACATCGC
>CAUJHX010000286.1 GCA_963204795.1 Pseudomonadota bacterium
ACTCTCCTGGTCGCCGTCTGCGCTCGCCATCGGTCTATCGGTGCACATCGTCTGTATCGGAGTGCCGATAGCGTTGATCGCCGCCCGTTTGTGCGAGCGGGGCGAGGGTGCGGCGCCACGATGAGATATGCGTAGGCACCACTTCGAGAGACACTATTCGGGCCGCGCTGGCTGGCTGCGTGCCGCCGTGCTCGGCGCGAACGACGGCATCCTTTCGACGGCAAGCCTCGTTGTCGGCGTCGCTGCCGCTGCGGCCGACCGCGAGGAAATCCTCATTGCGGGCATTGCAGGCCTCGTGGCTGGCGCGATGTCGATGGCGGCAGGTGAATACGTCTCGGTGAGTTCACAAGCCGACGCAGAGAAGGCTGACATCGAGCGCGAGAGGAGGGAGCTCGAGGCCGATCCGGAAGCGGAAATCCGGGAGCTGACCCAGATCTATGTGCAGCGGGGGCTGAAGCCTCCGCTTGCGAAGGAAGTGGCCCTGGAGCTGACCGCGCATGATGCCCTCAAGGCGCACGCGCGCGACGAGCTGGGACTTTCCGAGTCGCATCGTGCGCGGCCGGCGCAGGCAGCGGCTGCGTCCGCATTCACATTTGCATTGGGTGCGCTCTTGCCGCTGCTCGCTGCGCTTGCGAGTCCGCCCGGCACTGCACTTCTGGTCGTCGCTGCAAGTTCGCTGGTCGCCCTCGCGGTCCTGGGCGTGCTTGCGGCGTTCGCTGGCGGCTCCAGTCTGCTGACCAGTGCTGCGCGCGTCACATTCTGGGGCGCGATCGGCATGTCCGCGACCGCCCTGATTGGCAGGCTCGTCGGGGCTGTCATCTGAATCAGACGGGGCGCGCAACGACCCGCTTGCGCATCAAGGTGGTGCCTGGCGCTTCGCGGGACGAGATCGCAGGATGGCTCGGTGACGCACTCAAGGTCCGTGTCACGGCGCCACCGGAGCGCGGCCGCGCGAATACTGCCGTCGAGCGCCTGCTCGCGGCCGTGCTCGGGGTATCTGCTGAATGCGTACGCGTTGTCGCGGGGCTATCGTCAGCCCGCAAGACGGTCGTGATCGAACACCTGTCGGCAACCCAGGTCCGGAACCGACTCGGAAAACCCTGACCGCAGGCTTATCATGGCAGCATGCTCAGGAATTCCGACGCCCGCTATGGCTCGCTTGCCGTCACACTGCACTGGTTCATGTTGCTGCTGATCGCTGCGGTGTACGCCTGCATCGAACTGCGCGTGAATTTTCCGCGCGGCAGCGATCCTCGCGAGGCGCTCAAGACATGGCATTTCATGCTGGGTTTCGGCGTCCTGCTGCTCGTGATCGTGCGACTCGCAGTGCAGCTGCGCGGCCCGGTTCCGGCTATCGTGCCCGAGCCGGGCCGGATGCAAGCGCTGCTCGCAAAGGCCGGCCATCTTGCGCTGTACGTGTTGATGCTTGGCTTGCCGGTGCTGGGGTGGCTCATTCTGAGCGCCGAAGGCAAGCCAATTCCGTTTTTCGGTCTCGAGTTGCCGCCCCTCATCGGCCTCGACGAGGCGCGCGCCGAGTCCCTCGAGGAACTGCACAAGACGGTGGGCACGATCGGTTATTGGCTGATTGGCCTGCATGCCGCTGCAGCACTGTTTCACCATTATGCGCAGCGCGACAACACGCTGACCCGCATGTTGCCGCTACGCCGCGAGCGCACCTGAGTCAGTCGTCCATCAGGAAGCTGCGCAGCTGCTCCGAACGCGAGGGATGACGGAGCTTGCGCAGCGCCTTCGCCTCGATCTGGCGGATGCGCTCGCGGGTGACATCGAACTGCTTGCCGACTTCCTCGAGGGTGTGATCGGTATTCATGTCAATGCCGAAGCGCATGCGCAGCACCTTCGCCTCGCGCGGCGTCAGTTGCGCCAGCACCGAGTGCGTAGTCTCGCGCAGCGATTCCATTGTCGCCTGGTCGATCGGCGAAGCGACCGACTGGTCCTCGATGAAGTCCCCGAGGTGCGAATCCTCGTCGTCACCGATCGGCGTCTCCATGGAGATCGGCTCTTTGGCGATCTTGAGCACCTTCCGGACCTTGTCTTCCGGCATCTCCATGCGCACGGCCAGCTCTTCCGGTGTCGGCTCGCGGCCCATCTCCTGCAGCATCTGCCGTGAGATGCGGTTCAGCTTGTTGATGGTCTCGATCATGTGCACCGGAATGCGGATCGTACGCGCCTGGTCGGCGATCGAGCGCGTGATGGCCTGGCGGATCCACCAGGTCGCGTAGGTCGAGAACTTGTAGCCGCGACGGTATTCGAACTTGTCGACGGCCTTCATCAGGCCGATGTTGCCTTCCTGGATAAGGTCGAGGAACTGCAGACCGCGGTTCGTGTATTTCTTCGCGATCGAGATCACGAGGCGCAGATTCGCCTCGACCATTTCCTTCTTGGCGCGCCGTGCCTTCGCCTCACCGATCGAGACTTCCCGGTTCACTTCCTTGATGTCGTTGATCGACAGGTGGTACGCGGTCTCGAGCGTGACGAGCTTGCGCTGGCGGCGCTCGACGTCGTCCTTGAGCCGCGTGAGGCCGGCCGAATATTTCTTGCCCGCCTTCATGTGCTTCGCAAGCCAGCGCGAGCTCGTCTCGTTCTTCGGGAATGTGGTGATGAAGTCCTTGCGCGGCATGCCCGCGTCGCGCACCGCGAGCACCATGATTTCCTTCTCGAGCTGGCGCACCTCGCCGACTTGCGCACGAATGTTGCCGATCAGTGCCTCGAACATGCGTGGCGCGAGTTTCAGCTCCATGAATTCCGCAGAGAGCTTCTTCCTCACCTTGAGCGTCTTCGGATCCTTCGCGCCGTGCTTCGCGATCGCGTTGAGCGCCTGTGTCTGCAGCTTCCCGATCGACGCAAAGCGGCGTGCAGCCTCCTCCGGATCGGGACCCGTATCGACGGCTTCCTCTTCGCTATCCTCGTCTTCGGACTCCTCGTTGTCGTCCTTGGCAGACGCCGCCGCGGCGGGGTCGGGCCGGGTCGGATTCTGCGGCTGCGCGATCACGTCGGGCGCGTTCGGATCGATGAAGCCGACGATGACGTCGACGAGCCGCGCCTGGCCGCTCTTCACCGGCTCATAGGTGCGGAGCAGGAATTCATGCGTCGGCGGATACATGGACAGGGCAAGTCGCACGGCGTCGAGACCTTCCTCGATGCGCTTCGCGATGCGGATTTCACCCTCGCGCGTCAGCAGTTCGACGGTACCCATCTCGCGCATGTACATGCGCACGGGATCAGTGGTGCGGCCGAGTTCGGCGTCGAGTGCCGCGAGTGCCGCTGCCGCCTCTTCGATTGCCTCTTCGTCAGTCGGCGTCGAAGGCTCGGCAGCGAGCAGTGCCTCGGAGTCCGGTGCCTTCTCGTACACCGGGATGCCCATGTCGTTGATCGTGTTTACGATCTCTTCGATCTGTTCAGGATCGACGATCTCGGACGGCAGGTGATCGTTCACCTGGGAGTAGGTGAGGTAGCCCTGCTCCTTGCCGCGCGCGATCAGCAGCTTCAGCTGCGATTGACGTTCTTCCGGCATGGCAACGGGGCGGCGTTCGATCGCACCGATCGGGGCGGCACTCTTGCGCACTTCCGGCTTGCGAGGCTCGGGCGCTGCCGCGCGCTCGACGCTCTTCGCCTTGGGTTCCGCCTTCTCCGCCTTCTCCGCCTTGCGCGTCGCCGGAGCGGCCGCCTTGCGGGGCGCGGCTCGGGCGGCGGTCTTGCGGAGGTCGGCGGGGCTGGGCTTCTTCGATGCGTTCGTGGGCTTTTGCTTGCGTGTCATATCCCGTGCCGAATGAGTGCTCGCGCCCCCGGCACCCGATTCATCGGGAACTGGAATTGAAAGAGCGGCGAGGAAAAGCTGCGCATTGTACTAAAGACACGTCCCACGCTGCCAAATTCCCTGTATTGGGCAAGGTCAGAGCCGGCGCGCGGTGGCCGCCACCGGTGCCTGTGCACTCATAAGTGATTGAAGTTCCAGCTTTTCCTCTGAATTCAGGCCGGTATCGCGGCTCTTGGCGAGCAGTGCCTCGATGCGGCGTTTACCGGCTCCGGTCGCGAGGCGGGCGAGTGCAGTCGCGATTTCGGCGCCAGCCGCCTTCGCATCGTGCACCAGTGATTCTTCAGCTGCGAGCCGGGCGAGCCGCGGGCCCTCGGCCCGGTCGCGCCAGCGTTCGAGTATCTGCGCAGTGTTCGCTGCCGGGTCGCGGCGCAAGTCCTCGAGGAGCTCGCGCAGGATCGCAATGCCCGGCTCCTCGACTCTTGAAAGCGAAGCGATGAGTTCTGCGTCGAGTCTCGCCGCCGCAGCCGGGTGATGCAGCAGGACCCGGACGGCCTGGCCAACGAGACCACGGCGGCCCGCATCGCCTTGACGCGGCCGCGGTCTCGCGGGCGATCGCGGTGCTGGCGCCTGCGCGCGAGTGGTCGTCGGTGCGGCGCCCTGCTGCCACAGCATGGCCAGGCGATCCGGCAGCAGCCCGATCGCTTGTGCAACGCGCCCGACCAGCAGCTCGCGGTAGACCCCCGGTGCCAGCCGCGCGACGAGCGGCCGAGCGAGCTCGGCGAAGTGGGCCCGGCCGTCAGCGTGGGAGAGATCAGCCCGCGAGCCGAGTTCGCGCACCAGATACTCGGAAAGCGGCAATGCACTGTCGAGGCGCCGCTCAAAGGCGTGCGCGCCTTCTTCCGCGACCAGTGTGTCGGGGTCGTGTCCCTCCGGCAGGAAGAGGAAGCGCAGTTCGCGCCCCTCGCGCACCTCGGGAAGCGCGTTCGTGAGCGCGCGCCATGCTGCCGCGCGTCCCGCGCGGTCGCCA
>CAUJHX010000287.1 GCA_963204795.1 Pseudomonadota bacterium
CACGGGCTGCTCGACACCGTCGATGTCGTGCAGGGCGGGCTCGGCAAGGGCGTAGGCGTGGTGGGCGGCTTCATCACCGGCGCCGCCGCGATCATCGACTTCGTGCGCAGTCACGCGCCGGGTTTCATTTTCACGACCGCGCTGCCACCGCACGTCGCCGCCGCGGCACTCGCATCGGTTCGCCACCTCAAGACGAGCGGCGTCGAACGCACGGCACTGCGGGCGCGCGTCGCGAGCGTGCGCTCTGCGCTCACCGCCGCGGGCGTGCCGATCTCGCCCACACCGAGCCAGATCATTCCGCTGGTCATCGGCGACGCCGCAGTGTGCCGTGCGCTGGCGGACGAGCTGCTCGAGGTACACGGCATCTACCTTCAGGCCATCGTTTTCCCGACCGTGCCGCGCGACCGGGCACGCCTGCGCATCACGCCCGGCCCATTGCACACCGATGCGGATCAGGCGCAACTCGTCGCGGCGCTCTCGAGTGTGTTCGCGGGACAGCGGGCAGCCTGAGCCTGCAATGAGATACTTTCCCCTGTTCCTCGATCTCGACGGTCGTGATGTGCTCGTCATCGGGGGCGGCTCCGTCGCACTGCGCAAGGTTGAGACCCTGTGCTCGGCCGGTGCGCGCGTGCGGGTCATCGCAGAAGCCATCCACGAGGCACTGCGGGCGCTTGCGACACGAGACGGCATCCCGTTGCAGGAACGCCGATTCGAATCGCGCGACATCGAGGCTCATGGTCTCCCGCGCCCGCGGCTGGTCATCGCCGCGACGAGCGACCGGGAGGTCAACGCCGTCGTGGCACGTGCCGCGGACGCCGCGGGTATTCCCTGCAACGTGGTCGACGATCGCGAACTGTCCACCTGCCTGATGCCAGCGATCATCGATCGCTCGCCGGTACAGATCGCCGTCTCGACGGGCGGCGCCTCGCCGGTACTCGCAAGGCTCATCCGCGAACGCCTCGAGGCGCTCCTCGACGAATCGCTCGGCCCGCTCGCGCAGTTCGCAGATCGCTGGCGCGTGACCGCCCGCAAGGTCCTCGCCAACGTGAGCGCGCGGCGCCGGTACTTGTCGTGGCTACTCACCGGCTCGGCTGCACAGGCGATTCGCAGCGGGCGCAGCGCCGAAGCGGATCGCCTCGCGACGCGCGAACTGGCGCGCTTGTGCCATCGCGCAGATCGCGCAGATCGCGACGCAGACTCGACAGCCGCCGGCCACGTCTCGCTCGTCGGCGCCGGGCCTGGCGACCCGGGCCTCCTCACGCTGAAAGGCTTGCGTGCACTGCAGGAAGCTGACGTCGTGATTCACGACCGCCTCGCGTCCGCAGGCGTACTCGAACTCGCGCGGCGCGATGCCGAGCGGATCGATGTCGGCAAGCGGCCGGGCGCGGGTACATCACAGGACGCAATCAATGCGCTCCTTGTCGAGCACGCGCGCCGCGGCCGGCGCGTGGTGCGCCTCAAGGGCGGAGACCCTTTCATCTTCGGCCGCGGCGGCGAGGAGATCGACGCGCTGCGCGCGGCCGGCATCAGCTTCGATGTCGTCCCGGGCATCACGGCCGCAGTCGCGGCCAGTGCTTCGGCGGCAATCCCGCTGACCGACCGGCGTCACGTGCACGCCGTGCGCCTGATCACGGGCAACGATGCTGGAATCCTCGATGCCTTCGACTTCTCCGACGTCGCCGCGGGACGCGAAACACTCGCGGTCTACATGGGCGTCGCGCAATTGCCGGCGCTGCGCGCGCGACTGCTCGCCGCAGGCGTAACGCCCGCCATGCCTGTCGCGCTCATCGAAAACGCAAGTCGCGCGGAACAGCGCGTCGTGGCAACCACGGCGGCCAGTCTCGTCGCAGCCGCCGACGCCCACCATGTCGCATCGCCTGCCATCGCGCTGGTGGGATCTGTCGCGGTCAATCAAACACGTTCGACATGATCAGCGCGGCGGCCCGGCCGCCATCCACGGAGAGAGCGGCGCCGTTCACGTACGACGCTTCATCCGAGGCAAGAAACAGGATCGCATTGGCGAGCTCCATCGGCTGCCCCACGCGACGCATCGCGATCAGCTTCTCGGTGTTGCGCCGGGCCTTTTCGTTGCTCAGCATCTCGACCATTGGCGGGGTTTCCACGATGCCGGGGATCACGACGTTGCAGCGGATATTGTGCACACCGCCTTCCGCCGCCACGGCACGCGAGAAATTGATGATGGCGGCCTTGGAGGCACTGTAGCCGGACATGTTGGCCGCGCCGAACAGGCCGCAGGTCGAAGCCAGATTCACGATGCTGCCGCCGTTGCCCTGCTGGCGCATGAGCTGCATCGCAGTCCGGGTGCCCCAGAAGGTCCCGTCGACAGTGGTCGAGAAGTTCCCATGCCAGTCGCTGGTCGAGGTGCCCTCGAGCGGCCCGACGGAGAATGCCATCGCATTGTTCACGAGGATGTCGAGATGGCCGAGACGCTGCGCCACGCCGTTGATGGCACTGACGAACTCGTCTTCGTTGCGGACATCCACCTGCACGCCTTCTGCCTTGCCGCCTCGGGCACGGATGGCGGCCACGACACCCTCCAGCATTTCCTTGCGCCGCTCGAGGATGACCACGGTGGCCTGCTCTGCGGCGAAACGATGCGCCGTCGCCGCCCCGATCCCCGAGCCTCCTCCGGTGATCAAGGCGACCTTCCCTTCCAGACGACCTGTCATATGCGGATCAACCCGACGCCGAACCGGCATAACGCCGCACATCGACCGGGACGGCGCTCATGCGCGGAATACCGGTATAGGGATCGAAGTCCCGATCGACCGGAATCAGTCGGCCCGTGTTGCTGCCGGTGCGTCGCACCTCCTGCTCATCGTTGGCGCCCTGCAGATCACCGAATGCGTGAGTCATGGACACCACACCCCGCCGCAGGCCGTCATCCGCCTCGGCCACACCGAGAATGGAATCATGCCCCGAGAGTATTTCCACCATGTCACCGGGAGAGACGCCGAGCTCGCGCAAATCGTCCGGGTGAAGAAAGGCCGGATTGTGGCGGTGCTTGCGCACCAGCCGCGCAATGCTGCGGCCGTAGGAGTTGTAGACGTCGGGCAGGCGCCTGGGAATCAGGCGAAAGGCGTAGCCCGGCACCGTCCCGCCTGTTTCACCCGCGACTTCCTTCAATCCGGCGAGCATGACGGGATTGGCTAGCTCGAGTTTTGCCGTGCAGGCCGGATCCCTGGGCGCCACGGTGACCGCAACGTCGTCGAAGATGTGGCCGTGCGGGTGGCCTCGCACCTCGGTGAGCGGAATCCGTGAGCCCCTCGTGAGAATCCCGAGCAGCGCATCGGTCGTCGGTGCGTGCGCCATGTCGAGCGCAAGAGGAACGGCATGCTCGCCGCCCGCGATCCAGGGGAAAGCCGAGTCGAGCGACAGCGCAAGACCCATGCTGCGTGCCAGCTCGAAGAAGAACTGCCACTCTTCGATCACGTCGGAGCCCGCGGGCGGGTCCACCAGCTGTGGCGCGTACTGCGCATAAGGCACTTCATAACCCATGGTATAGGCATAAGCCGAGAGCGTTTCCACGGGGAGCGTGATGCCCGGCTGCTCGAACGACAACCGGGGTGCGATCACATAGTGCGCAAGCTTCGCCGTCGCCGACATTTCCGGATCGAGGGTCACCAGCAGCTCGAGCTGCCTCATGGCAGCCTCTGTCTTCTGCTGATCGGGCCAGGCGGCCACGGGATTGCCGCCGACGCAGATCAGCGCCTTCACCTGTCCCGACCCCTCGAGCAGGATTTCGTCGGCGAGCGCCGCAGTCGGCAGACCCGCCGCTGTATTGGTGAATCCGCGCACGCGCAGCCGTTCACCGAAACCCCAGGCCGGGGTCGGTGCGATCGGCTGAGCCCTGGGTTGTGTCGCCGGCGTGAGCACTCCGGGATTCGGCAGCGGTTCGCCTGCGCGCAGCCAGCGTCCACAGAGCGTGTTCAAGCACAAGACCAGATACTCGGTCAGCGTGCCCCGTGGAGCCATGTTCGGGCCCGTGCCGACAACCGAAAAGCCCTGCCGGCCCGCGGCGAAGATACGGGCCGCCCGCAGCAGCTGCTCGCGCGGCACGTCGGCGCGGTGCTCGACATACTCCGGTGTAAACGGCTCGACGGCCTCGCGGAGGACTTCGATCCCTGTGGCATGCTCGCGCACGAAAGCCTGATCGTGCAGATCCCCGGCAAGAACTGCGCGGATCAGACCGGCCATCACTGTCGGATCCTCGCCGGGCCGGCATTGCAGATGCACCGCAGCGAGCCTCGCGGCCTCCGTGCGTCGTGGATCGATCACGATGAGCTGCATGCCACTCTTCACGGCATCATGCAGCGCGCCCGAGGGATTGTGGGGCGGGGCGCCGATCGACTTCGAAACAATCGGGTTGGCACCGACGAGCATCCACGTGTCAGCGCCCCGGAAAGGTTGCGGACCCGCC